>NZ_BAAAJG010000011.1:278199-413834 GCF_039526725.1 Pseudonocardia aurantiaca | reverse complement strand
CCGCCGGTGCCGCCCGGCCGCGCGTTCGGCCCGGGCCTGCGACTCGGCGTGGGCAGCGGCCTCCTGGCCCAGGCGCTCGGCGGCGCCCGCCCGCTCGCCCTGCTCTCGCTCCGCGAGCCCCACCGCGGTGGCCAGCTCCCCGGCCAGGCGGCGCGCGCCCGTCTCCTGCGCGGTGACGCCTGCGGCGGCCCGGTCGCGCTCCTCTCCAGCGGCGGCGAGCGCGTGCAGCCGCGGGGTGGCCTCCTCGGCGAACGTCATGTCCGCGAGCAGCTCCGGACGCTCGGCGAGCCCGGTCCGCACGCCTTCGAGGATCTGCGAGACCTGCCCTGGCACCTCGGGGTCGACGATGAGCTCCAGGAGGTACTGCACGAACTGGTCGGCGCCCCGGAACTGGAACTGCCCCTCGATCCCTCCCTCCGTGGCGTTCATCTGGAGGATCGGGGTGAAGATCGCGGTGTCGAGCCCGTGCTCGTCGAGCAGCCGCCGCCAGCGGTCCGGCTCCTTCGTGACCGACGCGCCGCAGCCCGGGATCGCGTCCCACTTGCGCACGGCCGCGGCGAACTCCTGCAGCGCGGTCTGCTGGTCGCCGGTGCGGAAGGGCAGCAGGTCCAGCTCCGCGCGCCCGTCGGCGGGGCTGAAGACGTACCAGCGGGCGTTCAGCCGGTCGTGGTCGCGGTTGGGGTCGGCCGGCTGGGTGCGGTCGGCCCACTCGTAGACGGCCCCGGTGACGAGCCGCCTCCCGCTCGGCCCGGACCACTCCACCACCACGTGCGCGGTGTCGGAGCCGAGCACGTAGTCCTCGAGGTGCTTGCCGGTGGCCGCGGTGGCGAGGAAGTCACGCCGCCCCGGGCGGATCAGCGCGCAGATCAGCGACAGCACCGTGGATTTCCCGCCGCCGTTGCGCAGCCACAGGATCGTGTCGAGCGGGTGGCCGTCGCCGTCGCGGAAGTCCAGCTCCACGTCCAGGAACCGCGCCGCCGACGGGCCGATGCGGTCCAGCCGCACCCGCCGGATCTTCCACATGACGTCCGCGGCGATCATGGAAGCTCGCCTTCTGGCCGGGCTCCGTCGGGCCGGGACCCACGGCGCGCCTCCCGCAGCGCCTCCAGCGCCGCGCTGCCCGCGCTGTCGGCCACGAGCAACCGGAAGCGGTCGGTCAGGTGGTAGGTGTCGGGGCCGAGGGTGGGCGCCTCGCGAGCCGCGCCCTGCTCGACCAGCCAGGCGCACACCTCCTCCACCGCCCGCAGGGTGCAGCCCCGCGCCCGCCTGCCGGTCTGGGTCGGCACGAACGACGGCAGGTCGGCGTACACCTCGGCGGCCGCGCGGGCCCGCCCGTCGAGGCCCGCGTCCGGCGGCTCCAGCGCGGCGATCGCCGCGCGCAGGAACTCGTCGATGCGGATCACGTCGATGAGCTTCGTCTCGGGGTCGTCGAAGTCGACCTCGTTCGGGTACGCGTACGCGGCGATCCCGACGAGGACCAGCCCGAACACGAGCTTCTCGTCCTGGTCCATCGAGCGCAGGTCACCCAGGCGCGTGGCGAACGGGCCGCCCGGCTCCGGGACCAGCACGATCCCGGCCCGCGGCGTGCCGAGCACCTCCAGGCTCAGGCCCTCGGCCATCGTGTCGACGACGTCCTTGAACCGCAGCTCCGACCGGTACCGGTCGAGCAAGGTGCGGTAGTCGCTGCCCTCGACCGGCCGGGCCCGCCTGGCCAGGCCGAACGTGATCAACTCCGCCGCCGCGCGGACGTCGGTGAGGTCGGCGGCCACACTCGTCACGCGGTCACGTCCTCGGTCACCCCTTCGGTCTCGTCCGCGGCGTAGACCGCAGGGCCGCGCCGGGACAGGATCAGGTCCCGCCCACCCGCCAGCGCGTGCCGCAGCGGCGTGCCGTCGTCGTGGGCCACGAGGCCACCGGCCAGCAGCCCGACCTCCGCCCCGGCGTCCTCGTCGGTGCTGGTGGGGTCGACGGGGTCGGGCGCGAATGCCCACAGCGCCGACAGCATCACCAGCTCGGCCACGTCGGGGCCGTCAGCGTCCGAACCCGCGTGCGAACACACGTCGTCGAGCAGCGCCGAGAGCCGGACCGGCCCCTCGTCCACCCGTCCGAGCACGTCCTGGGCCACGTCCATGACGGCAGCCGGGTAGCCCTGCGGGTCCTCGCCCGGCACCGGCTCGTCCCGCTCTTCGGCCTCGGCCGGAACGGGCTCGGGGACGCGCGGCACGGCCCACAGCGCGTCGAGCAGGTCGTCGAACCGCACGAGCCGCGGCACCGTGACACCCAGCGCGCGGTTCCCGAACCCCTCCACGACGGGCGCCGCGTCGGCGACGGGCAGGGCGAGCACCGGGCCGAGCACGTCCTCGCCCACGGTGAACATGCGCAGCCGGCGCCGCCGGGCGATCCGCTGCCGGACCTGCGCGGCGAGGAAGACCTCCCGCGCCCCGACGAGCCTGCGCTCCAGGTCGAGGTGCACCTGCTTGGCCCGCCCGACGAGGTCGACGATCTGCCCGGACACCGCCCGCACGGCGGATGAGGTCTCCGCGTCCAGGCCACCCTGCACATGTTCGAGCAGCCGGTCGTCCTCGGCGATGCGCACCTCGACGTGCCTGCGGGCGCGGGTGAGCCGCTCCGGGAGGTCGGCGGCCCAGTCCGTGGACCCGACGTCGCGGCGGGTGGCGTCGAGCAGCTCGGTGAGCGTGGCCGAGAGCCCCACGCTCGCGCGCTCGGCCTGCGCCGCCGTGCGCGCCGCGGCGTCGAAGCGCTGGTCCTCCAGCTGCCGCTGCAGGACGTGCGCGAGCGCGCGGTCGGCGTCCTCCAGGTCCACGTCGAGGCCGTGCAGGTAGAGGGTGATCGCCTGGTCGCTCGCCGCGAGCACCGCGCCGAACTCGGTGTCGCGCAGCGAGAGCAGCCGGAAGCTGTAGGGCTCCCATCGGGCACCTGCGTCCGAGCCGATCTCGGCGAAGTAGTAGGTGAACCGGCGCTGCTCGTGGGCGTCGTTGAGCAGGCCCTTGAGCACGGCTTGGGCGACGTCCTGCCACTCCTGCGCCCACTCCTGCGCCGGCCGCATCCGGGCGGCGAGGCTCGTGAGGGTGTCGACGACCTCGTCCACGGTGGTCTCCCGCGCGAACCCCATCGACCCGACCACCAGGTCGATCGCGGCGAGGGCGAGCTGGCGCAGGTCGTAGGCGGAGTCGTCGATCCCGGCGTGGGCGGCATTGCGCACGAGCCGCGCCACCGGGTCGGTGAGCACGAGCGAGCGCCATCGGGAGCGGGCGGAAGCGTCGGCGGTCGGCGAGACCAGCGCGCCCCCCGTACCCGTCATCGGCCCCTGTCCGCGCTCGGTCCACGTTCGTGCTCGGGCGTACCGCTCACCGGACGCCGCAGGCAGCGTAGGCGACTGCTCCGCGCTGCCGATGCGGGGCGTGATCGCACCTGGCAGCCGCGGGTACGCGCCTTGCGCCCCACACCCCCGGGGAGGATGGTGGTCAGGCGCGCCAAGGCGCCCGAGGCGCACGGCTGGCCCCGGATTCGATCAGTGGGACGGCTGATGGGGCACGGGTTCCAGGCGCGCCGCCATCGCTCGCCACCCCGGGGGGCCGAGGTGGAGGTCGACGTGGAAGAACCGTTCGACCTGCTCCAGGTAGCGGTCTCGGAACCGCGCCCCGGCGTGGTCGTGGTCGCCCCGGTCGGAGAGGTGGACGTCGCCACCTCGGGGATGGTCCGGGAGGCCGTGTCACACGCCCTCGACTCGCGCCCGCAATGCATCGTGGTCGACCTGAGAGGCGTGACGTTCTGCGGGTCGACCGGGCTGGTCGTCCTCCTGGACGCCCGGAACGCGGCCGAGGACGCCGGCGTCGGGTTCGGCACGTTCGGGGGACGGCAGATCGTGCGGCGGGTCCTGGAGATCACCGGCCTCGGGCCGCTGCTGCGCCATGGAGAGGACCTCGACCAGGCTCTCGCCGCCCAGCAAAGCTGGTAGGAGGGCGGGCGGCCCACCTACACAGGCAGCACGAGGTGCCTGCCCATCCCCGTGCCTACCCTGTGCGGGCAGGTGTGAACCCGAGTCTCGGAGCCCGGCATGACGACGACGACCCCACCCGCGCCCGTGCAGGCGCTGCTCGACGCGGTCAACCGCGGCGACACCGACGCGTTCCTCGGCTGCTTCACCAATGACGGCGTCGTCGACGACTGGGGCCGCGAGTTCCAGGGCGCGCAGGCGATCCGGGCGTGGAGCGACGGCGAGCTGATCGGCGTGCAGGCGTCGCTGGAGGTGACCGGCGTGTTCGAGCGGGACGGGACCGTCACGGTCACCACCCAGGTCGGCGGTGCCGGGTTCAACGGGCCGAGCCACTTCGCCTTCGATCTCGACGGCGACCGCGTCTCGCGCATGACGATCCGCGCATAGGAGCGCCCTGAACAACTCGGCCCTACTGCGCGACGCCCAGGCAGGCACCTCGCGGCGTTGGACGGTCGGGCCGATACAACAGCGGTATCGGCCCGACCGTCCGCCTTGCGATGCACCCACCTGGACGCCGCTCGCTACGGGCGGAGTTGTTCAGGACCCTCCTGGCGTCGCCCATCAACGCGACGCCGGTACTCGGTCATGAGCCTGCCGAGCCTGTCCCACTCGGCGCGGAAGGCGTCGAGCTTCTCGTCAGGCGGCAGGAAGGCACGCTTGGACTCGATCGTGCACAGACAGTGGCGCTGGTTCCACATGTCGTGCCAGTACAGCCAGCCGCAGTAGCCGCAGTACCTCGGGTCGATCGGCGGGCCGACCTCCGGGCCGATGAACTCCATTTAGGAGGGCGTCCATCGCCATACGCCGTGCTCGTCCCGTGTGCGCTTGACCCGGTGACGCGGAGGCTGGTTGCCCCGCAGCCGCTTGATCAGGGAAAGCGTGAAGAGGCGCGGCCAGTTGGGTAGCCGCGGGTCGCGCCGATCGCGCCGGCCCACGTCCGCAATCGCCACCTTTCGACACCTCCAGCAAATCGGACATCCGCGAGTAACAGCCGTAGACTAGCGTAGTCTGAGCCAGACAGCGTGGATGCACCGCAGTCAGCCGTAGATAGCGCAGACAGGCCATGACGCGCGACATCAGCGGCATACGGTGACGTGGTGTCGACCGGCCCCCTGCTCACGACGTCGCAGCTCAGCAAGCGGCTGGGAATCTCGGTGCGGACGTTGCAGCAGTGGCGGGTGGACGGCTGGATCAAGCCCGAGCTCGTGACCGTCGGAGGTCAGGCACGGTGGGATGAGGACAACGTGAAGGCGCAGCTCCGGGAGCTGGCCGAGCGGCAGCAGTCGGAGGACTGACCGACGCCCGGACGTACCCTCCCTGGCATGCACACCTGCACGCTCGAGGAGCTGGCCGAGGCGGCGGCCTGCGACCCGGCCGACGTCGCCGTGATCGTCGCCGAACTGGTGGACCTGGACGACGACGTGATCCCGGACTGGGTCATCGCGGAGGCCCACAACATCCTGCAGCCGCTCTGTGAGCGGACCGTCCCGGAGCCCTGGGGACACACGGGTACGGACATCGACTGACCGGAACCGGTCAGGCGCGGTGCCAGCGCACGACGTCCACGCGGACGTCCTCCAGGCCACCGCTGTCGAAGTCGCGCCGGAGCCGGTCGGCTTCGATCGTGGCGGTGAGCCCGTCGTACGGGCCACGGGCGTCGACCTCGCCCGTCTGCGGATCACCGGCGAGCACCGCGTACCCGTCGCACTGGGAGAGGGCCTCCATCGCCTTCACGAGGATCACCTCATCCGGCGTGCCGTTGTTCTCCAACCGGATCACCTCCAGCACCCGCCGCCCGGTGGTCAGGGTTACCCCGAGGGGTGGGGGCGCGAATCCGCGTCATCGGGAGTGAACCCGATTGGCGTCATGCATCCTGGCCGGGCAGGGGCGCACCGGTTGCGCGGAGGGTCCACCGCTCGGGGCCGCCGCGCAGGTCGGTGGCCGACAGCGGAGCGACGTCGATCCGCCAGAACGCGGCAGGCGGCGCACCGAGCACCGTCACCACCGCCGCACGCACCACCGCCGGGCCGCAGACCACGAGCGCCCGTCCGGGAGGCGGCGCGGCAAGCCACCCGGCGACGCGCGCGAGCAGCGCATCGAGCGACTCGCCGCCGTGCGGAGCCGCTCCGGGATCGGTCAGCCACGAATGGACGTCGGCCGGACAGGCCGCCGCGACCTCGTCGAGCGTGTGGCCCGCCCAGGGACCGAGGTCCCAGCCGCGCAGCCGGTCATCGGGGTCGGCGTCGACGCCGAGCGCCGTGCAGGTCTCGTGGCACGCGCGGTCCGGTGCTCGCAGGACGTGGTCGGCGCGGGGCAGCAGCGCGCGGGCCGCGGCAGCCGCCGCCCGGCCCCTCGGCTCGAGCGGGTCACCTGCAGGGAAGGCGGCGGCCGCCGTCGCCCGGGTGGAGGCGTGAGACAGCAGCAAGGCGCGCGACGTCACGCACACACCGCCTTGACACTCCGCAGGGCGGACAGAACACTCACCTGAGCAGTTCATCAGATGTGCATTCGTCCCGCCTCCCGAGGGAGTCCCCGTGTCTCAGGCTGCCGCCGCGCGCCCGATCGTCGTCCCCGCTCCGATCCCGCTGCGGGAGATCGCCCCCTGGGCGCTGTTCGCCGGGGTGCTCCTCCTGGCGCTGATGTACGTGGTGGGCATGGACCAGGGCGCGACGTCGGTGTTCTCCGGGGAGATGCTGCACGAGTTCATGCACGACGGCAGGCACCTGCTCGGCTTCCCCTGCCACTGATCGGCGGTCGCCGTCGTGGTGCGGTCGCTGCTGGTCCGCGGCATGGTCGCGGGTCTCGTCGCCGGGATCATCGCCTTCGTCTTCGCCCGCCTCGTGGGTGAGCCCGCGCTGCAGGGCGCGCTCTCCTATGAGGACGCGCTCGCCGCGGCGTCCGGGGAGAGCGGCGGCGTCGCGCCGGTGAGCCGGGGCACCCAGAGCGGCATCGGCCTCGCCGTCGCGTTCCTGGTCTACGGCGTGGCGCTCGGCGGCATCCTCGCGCTGGTGCACGCCACCGTGCAGGGCCGCGTCGGTGCTCTCGGCGTTCGCGGGACGGCCGTTGTCGTCGCGCTCGTGGGGTTCGTCTCCGCTGTGCTGGTGCCCTTCCTCAAGTACCCCGCCAACCCGCCCGCCTCCAGCATCGACGGCACCATCGGCACCCGGACGGGCTCGTACGTCCTGCTCGTCGTGCTGTCGGTGGCGCTCGCCGCGGCGGCGGCCGTGGCGGCCCGTCGGCTGCGCACCCGCCTGGGCTGGTGGAACGCGGTGCTCGCCGCCGCCGGCGGATACATGGTGGTCGTCGGGCTCGTCGCGGTGCTGCTCCCGGCCGTCGCCGAGACGCCTGCCGACTTCCCCGCCACGGTGCTCTACGACTTCCGGCTCGCCTCGCTCGGTGGGCACGTCGTGCTGTGGACGGTACTGGCGCTGGTGTTCGCCGAGTTGGCCTCCCGGTCCGTTCGCGCCGCGACCCAGCGGGTCACGCAGGCCTGACCTGCCCCATGATCGTCCGCGCGGCGCTAAGGAGCGCGCTCCTCGGGCTCCTCCTCGCCCTGCTGATCCTGCCGTTCGGCGGCAGCGTCGCGGCGGCCCACGGCGTCGCGGACCCGGAGCCGGGGCCAACCCTCCCGCGTGTGCTGTCGGTCGAACCGGCGGTGGCGGGCCTGTCGGTCACCGTGGTCGAGGGCGGCCTGCGGCTGCGCCTGGACAACCGGACCGAGGCCGCGGTGGACGTCCGACCGCCGGCCGGCGCGGGGCGCGGCCCTGAGCCCGTGGTCCCGGCGGGCGGCTCGGCGGCGTGGGCCGACCCGCGGATGACCGGGGACGGCGGGTGGGCGGTCCCGCTCCTCGTTGGCGACCGGGCGGTGACCGTGCGCGGCGACCGGGTCCACCCCGCGCAGCCACAGCCGGTGCCGTGGTGGTCGGCCATCGTGTTCGCGGCGGCGGCCACGTTCTGCGTCGGCGCCCTCGCGGTCGAGCGCGGCCGCCGCAGCCGGGCCGCCGCGGCCGTCGCGGGCCTCACCGTGCTCGTCGTGGGCGCCCACGTGGTCCACGTGCTCGGTTCGGCGTCGGTGCTCGCCGACCCGCTGTCCCCGGGAACCGTGCTCGGCGCGGCCGGGCCCGGCCTCGTCTGCTGGCTGCTCGGCGCGGCCGGTGCGGCCCTGACGCTCACCCGCCAAGAGCTCGGGCTGCCGACGTGCGCGTCGGCCGGGGCGATCGCCGCGCTGCTCACGGTGTTCGACACCGCCGGGTTCCACCGCCCCGTGCTCGCGTTTGCCTGGGCGTTCGACGTGGACCGGCTGACGACCGTTGTCACCGTCGGCGCGGGTGTCGGCCTGTTCCTCACCGGCTGCGCGGCGATGCGCACCGCAGGTGGCCGCGAGAACGCAGTTGCGCTGATCGAAAAGACCCGTTGATCACCACAACCTCGTTCTCGACGGACGGTCGGGGGGTGCACGTATCCTCCACCCGTGCACGCGCAGTCGATCGAGTACGAGACCGTCGCGGAGAACGCCACGCCCGACGTTTCGCCCGTGCTTTACGTCCTGCCGTCGCCCTCCGTCGACGACCCGCCTGCCGAGCCGGTACGCGCCGACGCCTCGGCGCCGCTGCTACGCCCCGACGACCTGGGCGTCACGCGGGGCGACGGCATCTTCGAGACGATCAACGCCGTCGGCGGCCGCCCACAGGCGCTGGAGGCGCACCTGGCCCGCCTACAGCGTTCGGCGGCGATGCTCGAGCTCCCTGCCCCTGCCCTCGACATGTGGCGGCGCGCGGTCCAGCACGCGGTGGCGGCGCATCCGCCCGTCCCAGAGTTGCTGCTCAAGCTCGTGATGACTCGTGGCGTCGAGGGCAGCGGCCGCTGCAGCGGCTGGGTGGTCGCCTTCCCCAACTCCGACTTCAGCCGCGAGCGCGCCGAGGGCATCGCCGTCCTCACCCTCGACCGCGGTTACCCCGCCGACGTCATGACCACCGCACCCTGGCTGCTGCAGGGCGCGAAGACGCTGTCCTACGCGCTCAACATGGCCGCGCTGCGGCACGTGCGGGCGCTCGGTGCCGACGACGCCGTGTTCGTCAGCTCCGACGGGCAGGTCCTCGAAGGGCCCAACTCGACCATCGTCGCGAAGCTCGGCCACCGGTTCGTGACACCCCCGAACGATCTGGGGATCCTCGCCGGCACCAGCCAGGCACGGCTCTTCGAATGGGCCCAGCG
This sequence comes from Pseudonocardia aurantiaca, assembly GCF_039526725.1. Taxonomy (NCBI): domain Bacteria; kingdom Bacillati; phylum Actinomycetota; class Actinomycetes; order Pseudonocardiales; family Pseudonocardiaceae; genus Pseudonocardia; species Pseudonocardia aurantiaca. Next base: position 404,602 of record NZ_BAAAJG010000011.1, on the reverse strand, counting down.
GCGCGGGATGTCCGCCGCCTACGACCGCCTCACCGTCGACGACCTCCACCGCGCCGACACGCTCTGGGTCTGCTCCAGCGGACGGCAGGCGGTGCCGGTGCGCTCCCTCGACGGCGTGCCGCGCACCTGGGACGCCGACCTGCACGCCGCCGCGCTCGCCCACCTGCTCACGGCATAGACGGCAGATTCCGGACCGCCCAACTGACCGGATGGAGAACCCGATGACCGACCGCCGGCCGGCGCTGAGGATCGACTGGAACCTCCCGCCGGGCCTCACCACCACCCGCTGTCCCGACTGCCTCGGCCAGGGTTCGGTCATGGTCGAGCGCTCCTACGCCGCGTCCGACGGCGTGGGGATGATCCGGGTGCCCGCCCAGTGCAAGGGCTGCCGGGGCAAGGGTTCCTTCCCCGGCATGCAGCCGCCCGTGTAGCGGTCCCTGCACCCAGCTCAGCGAAGACCTCGGCCCGGCCCCCGGCGATCCCGCGCCCGCCGCGCGGGCACCCTGGTTGTCCGCTACCCGGGTCGGGCACCCCTGCGCCGACCGCGGGAACGCCGTGGACCTGATGGCCGCAATGCGCCACGGCCGATAACGGCTGCTCCGGGGGCGGCGAGCCCTTCCCCGTCGAGAACGCGCCTCGCCTGGATGACAGGGGACGACGATGCGCACACGAGCCGCAGCGTTGATCTGCAGCACCGTACTGGCCCTGCTGGCGACGCTGGCGTCGACCGCGTCCGCGCAGGCCCAGCTGCCGGGACCCGGCACGGTGCCACCCCACTGCAGCAGCCTGCAGGACTGCTACGGCTTTGAGCAGATGGCGGCCTTCTACGACGAGATGACCGTGTGGATCGGGGAGTTCTCGAAAGCCACGTACCCGGACATGTCCGCGCCGAGCTACGTCTACGTCAAGTCCAGGACCATCGTGCCGTCCGCCTGCGGCGTCGTCATGGACTCTTCGGCCTACGCCTACTGCAGCCTGGAAGACAGCGTGTACGTCGGCCAGGACCAGCTCTGGGCGTTCTACTCGAAGCTGGGCGACGCGGCGGCGGCCATCGGTATCGCCCACGAGTGGGGCCACCACGTGCAGCATGTCCTCGGCGTCGCGCCGGTCGGTCGGAACGGCGTCATCGCGCTGGAGAACCAGGCCGACTGCATCGCCGGTGCGTGGGTCGGATACATCGACGGTCTGGGCAGGCTCGAGCGCGATGACCTCAACGACATCAACGCCATCCTCAAGCTGATCGGCGCGGCCGAGGGCCCCGGGCGCGACCACGGCACACTCGCGGAGCGCACGGCGGCGGTGCAGACCGGTTTCAGAAGCGGCCTGACGGGATGCAACTCCTTCTTCCCCGGGCGGCCGGTCCTCGCCTGATCCCGCGTGGGGATTTCGCCGTATTGTCAGCGACCCCGCATCGTTCGCGGGACTTGGCTAGCGTGGCGGGGTGGGCCTGCTGGGGAGGGCGACAGAGTCGCTGCGTTGTCGTCCCTATGTTCTGGACACTGCCCTGGCAGTGATCGTTTACGCGGCGGCGTTGCTCGTGCCGTTCGTGCGCCATGCCAGGGTGGAAGTACCCATCGCATACACGGTGGCGCTGGGAGCATTGGTCTGCGGTGCGCTGGTGTTCCGGCAGCGCGCTCCTCGCGCCGTTCTCGCCGTCTGCGTGGCGGGGTTGGTGGCCTTCCTCGTGCTGGGCGGAGACCGTAGCCCGCTCGAGCTGGCCCCTGTGATCGCGCTGTTCACGGTGGCCTCGCGTAGCGCACGCCGGACTGCGTGGGCTGTCGGCGCGCTCGTCGCTGTCACGCTCGTTTCGGCCAGTCTGTTCTCCGGCGACTCATGGGACCTGCTGACACAGGTCGCCTGGGTCGGCATGGCCACCGCCGCAGGAGACGCGGTGCGTAGCCGCAGGTCCTACGTGGCCGCCATCGAGGAGCGCGCGCGCCGAGCGGAGGAAACCAGGGAGGAGGAAGTCGAGCGCCGGGTGATGGAGGAGCGGCTGCGCATCGCCCGCGACCTGCACGACATCCTCGCCCACCACATCGCGCTCATCAACGTCCAGGCCCAGGTGGCCGCGCACGTGCTGGGGAGCGAACCTGAGCAGGCTCGTCAGGCGCTGAGCCATGTCCGGCAAGCGGGTAAGGAGGCGCTGAGCGAGCTGCGCACGACGGTGGGTCTGCTGCGCAGCCCGGGCAGCGGCGAGGAACTTTTCACCGAACCATCGCCCGGCCTGGACCGCCTGCCCGACCTGGTCGCCTCGTTCACGGCAACAGGACTGAAGGTGGACTTCCTGGTGGAGGGCGCCCCAAAGCCGTTGCCTGCGCCCGTGGAGCTGGCGGCGTTCCGCATCGTGCAGGAGGCGCTGACCAACGTCAGCAAGCACGCGCCCACGTCCACCGCGACCGTGCGGATCTTGCACGCCCCGGCCGAGATGACCGTGGAGGTCACCGATGACGGCCCCGGCGGGCTCTCCCTGGGCGCCGGCCACGGGCTGATCGGCATGCGAGAGCGCGCCCTATCGTTGGGCGGCATGTTCACCGCCGGACCAATGGCCGACGGTGGGTTCCGCGTGCATGCCATGGTCCCGCTACCGGAAGGCGAGGTCTCGTGACCCTCCGGGTGCTGTTGGCCGATGACCAGGCGCTGGTCCGGGCCGGGTTCCGGGCACTGGTGGACTTCGCTCCCGACCTGGAGGTGGTCAGCGAGGCCGCCGATGGCCGCGACGCCGTGCGACTGGCGCGGGAGACCAACCCGGACGTCGTGCTGATGGACATCCGCATGCCCGGGATGGACGGGCTGGCTGCGACCCGGGAGATCACCGCAGACGAGGCGCTGGCCGGGGTCAAGGTGCTGGTTCTGACCACTTTCGAGATCGACGAGTACGTCTTCGCCGCGCTGCGGGCGGGTGCCAGCGGTTTCCTGAACAAGGGCGTGGAGGTCGACGAACTACAGGAGGCTATCCGGGTAGTCACCAGGGGGATGCACTGCTTTCGCCGTCAGCGACCAGGAGCCTGATCACGCGCTTCCTCGCCGGCCCGGGCGCGGCCGTCGAGCACCGGCCCGAGGACCTGGCTGCGCTGACCGAGCGCGAGAGAGAGGTCATGGTCCTGGTGGCCACGGGGCTCACCAACGACGAGATCGCCGATCGCCTGGTGATCAGCAGGGTGACCGCCAAGACCCATGTCAATCGCGCCATGTCCAAGCTCGGCGCGCACGACCGCGCGCAGCTTGTGATCATCGCCTACGAGACCGGCCTGGTCCGTCCGCAGAGGCGGTAGTTGACCTCGCGCGCCTCCTGCAGCAAGCGTGAACTTTGCAACCTTCTCGCCGGCTCCTCTGACCTGCGAGGATGCGAACGGGGGATGCGGTGCGTGCGGCCGACGTGGCCTCGGGGGACGATCCCAGCGGAGGTGGTGATCACTCTCTGTATCTACGTGAGAGCGTCCCGCACTGGTGACCACTAGCGGAGGTAGCAACCGCGGTGCAGCAGTGGGGCGCAGATCATGTTTTGCTCGGGCATCGCCACGGCCCGTCGGTGCGAAACCCGATCGACCGCGGTCTCCGCACCTCACTGGCCCGGCCAAAGCGCACGCCGAACTCCGGTGCCGTCCCGTCGCAGGTTCGATCCCGAGGGCTCGTACAGCATCTACAAACACCCGAGCTCGTGCCGAGCTGGTGATCTCTGCAGTGGTCGGAGTCGCCGCCCGGCGCGCACGAGCCGATCTGCACGCCCGGCTCAGGTGCAGCCGAGCGCGACGCGATCACCAGAGTGCTCGGCCGGCTCGATCGCCTGCCGCTGTCTCACTGCACTGCTTTCGCGTCAGCGACAACGGCCGGCTGGAGGTTTCGTCGGTGGTGGTCGAGCCGTGGTTCCTCAACGCCGAGCCGTTCCGGCTTCGGCTGTCCTCAACGCCCTAACCAGCCCGCATGCCTTCCTCGGCGGCAACGTCAGGCTATGTAGCGAACACCGCCAGCGAGCTGAACGTGGCCTTGCGCTGCTTGCGCTGTCACTCCACCCGCACGCCGTGGTCACCCTTGCTGACGCTGCACGCGCCCTCATCGAGGTCCCATGCGGCGCGAGCGGTAAGGACTACCTCGGTTACCTCCCTGATTCCCGTCTGCACTCCGCCCTGGCCTCCGGGCTAGCGAGATTCGCGACCTTGATGGCACCCGATTCGCGCACGACCCGGCCGGAGTCCGGGCTGCGATCGTGCGGCTTCGTGCGCGCTCCTCTGCCGACTGACCCGAAGAAGGTGCTTGAGACAATGGATTGAGCATGAAGGAGGACGGGGTCTGTGAGTAACCACGAGGTGCTGCCGCTGCACGGGCAAGTCGCCCAGGCTGTCGCCGAAGCGATCGAGCGTGCGCGTCCCGAGCTGGCGGGAGCCGACCCCGTGGTTCGTCGATCGGAGCGGGCCGACTTTCAATCCAATGCCGCGCTCGCGCTGGCCAAGCGGGCGCGCATCAAGCCGGCCGACCTCGCTGCAGGCATCGTCGCTGCCCTCGACGGCGGGGCGGTCGGCTCGGTCGAGGTGTCCGGGCCCGGGTTTCTGAACATCAGCGTGCCCGACCGCGCGTTGTGGGGGCAGGTGGCCGCGCGGCTGTCCGGCCCACGCTTGGGTGTCGGTGCCCCAGAGGAGGGGCGGCGCACGGTCGTCGACTACTCGGCGCCGAACATCGCCAAGGAGATGCACGTCGGGCACCTGCGCACCACGATCATCGGTGACAGCCTCGTGCGGGTGCTCGGCTTCCTCGGTGCCGAGGTGTTCCGACAGAACCACCTCGGGGACTGGGGCACCCAGTTCGGCATGCTCATCCAGTTCCTCGACGAGCACCCCGAGGCCACCTGGCACCACGACGAGTTGTCCGGCGGCACCTCGGCCGTATCCGCCCTGGATGAGCTGTATAAGGCCGCACGCAAGAAGTTCGACACCGACGAGGCGTTCGCCGACCGCTCTCGCGCCCGCGTGGTCTCCCTGCAGTCCGGTGACCCCGCCACGCTCGCGCGGTGGAAGGAGATCGTCGCCGAATCCGAGAAGGCGTTCCGCGACATCTACGACCGGCTCGACGTGCTGCTCACACCCGAGGACTCGGTCGGCGAATCGTTCTACAACCCGATGCTCCTCGACACCATCACAGAACTCGTCGACGCGGGGATCGCTGTCGACAGCGAAGGCGCGTTGGTGGTGCTCTCACAGGAGGTGACCGGACCGGACGACAAGCCGGTGCCGCTCATGGTGCGTAAGCGCGACGGCGGCTACGGCTACGACACCACCGACCTGGCCACCATCCGCTACCGCATCCACGACCTCAAAGCGAACCGCCTGCTGTATGTCACCGACTCCCGCCAGGCCCTGCACTTCCGGTTGATCTTCGAGGCGGCCCGTCGTGCCGGGTGGCTCACCGACGGCATCGACGCCACTCACGTCGCCTACGGCACCGTGCTCGGCCCCGATGGGCGCCCGTTCAAGACCCGCGCCGGTGGCACCGTGCGGCTGATGGACCTCCTCGACGACGCAGTGGCTCGCGCCCGCGCGGTCGTGACGGAGAAGAACCCCGACCTGGATGCGGCCAAGCTCGACCAGATCGCCGAACAAGCCGGAATCGGGGCGGTCAAGTACGCCGACCTGTCCATCTCGCGGGTCAAGGACTACGCCTTCGACGTCGACCGCATGGTCTCCTTCACCGGTAACACCGGCGTCTACCTCCAGTACGCCCACGCCCGCATCCGCTCGATCCTGCGCAAAGCCGGCGATCCCGAGGTCACAATCGACCCGACCATCCCGCTCGAGCCCGCCGGACGGGCGCTCGCCCTCGAACTCGACGAGTACAGCGCCACCCTCGCCGACGTCAACGACACACTCGAACCGCACCGCCTCTGCGGCTACCTCTACGACCTTGCCCGCGACTTCACGACCTTCTACGAGGCGTGCCACGTCCTCAACGCGGAGGAGCCCGTCCGGAGCAATCGGCTCGCGCTCTGCCAACTCACCGCCCGCACCCTCAAACACGGCCTCGGGCTCCTCGGCATCACCGCACCAGAACGCATGTGACGGCCTTCCACCATCGCAACCCCGACGAAGAAGAAGAGCCGCAGTACTGAGAACGCCAACGGCCCGGTACGAACCCTGGATGCGCCGCGCGATACAGCTCGCCCAGAAGCTTCCGGAACCTGGCGCGGGCGACCAGCCTGTCGGCGCGGTCGTCTACGACCGTGACGGGAACGAGATCGCCGCAGCCCACCACGACCGCGAACACAGAGCCGATCCCACCGCCTACGCCGAGATCCTCGCTTGCTCGTGGTACTGCACCTGCAGTACGGGCAAGAGCCTGCGTCGGGACGATGACGAGCCGCTTCCTCGAACGCGATAGTTGAGGAGTACGACCTCGCGATTGGGAGCTGTATGAGCAAGAATTCGCGCACTGCTGTGCAGCGCACCGGATCGGTCAGCGGATCCGAGCGTGGTCAGCGTGCTCGCGGCCGCCGGATGAACACGGTCCTGCTCGTTGTCGGCCTGCTGTTCACGGCGTTCATCTCATTCCTGTCGCATGAATGGGGGGCGACGTGGCACTCGATCGTCGGGATCGGCGCGCTCGGTGTCATCGCGTGGCACGTGTACTCGCAGCGACGCTGGGTGAGGTCCGCGACCAGTAAGCGCATGGCGCACGCCGAGCGCAGACTCGTGATCTTCAACACCGTGCTGGCCGCGACCTTCATCATCGCCATCTTGTCGGGCTTCCCGGTATGGCTGGCAGGTGCGGGCGGCCTCATCGAGAGCGTTCATTCGATCTCCGGAACGGTTTTCCTGCCGGTGGCGATCGGCCACCTGTTCCTCAATCGCCGCCGCATCAGTGTAAAACTGCGTCGCCGCCCCGTCACCGCGTGAGCGGCAGTTCGACGGCTGCCATTACGACGGGCATTTCACAGCCGCGACCTTTCATCTACCACGGTTGAGCCGCCATCGTCGAGCCGTGAGCAGTTGTCGGTGAGCGCCCCGGAACGGGTTCCGGGGCGCTCATCTCACTGGTCGATCGCGACCATGCCCGCGGGGACACCGGCGATCTCGACCTGGCGCCAGATCGGGCGCCGGCGCGGCAGCTCGTGGTAGTGCCGCAGCCCGGCGATGCCGCCCAGCCAGCCGGCCCAGCCCGGGTACGGCGGGTTGGCGGGGTCGAACCCGCTGTGCACCATGGTGAGCCGGGTCTTGCCGTCCGAGCCTTCCAGCTCCCAGCTGGTGGTCTCGCCGTCGGCGAACCGCAGGCTCGCCTTGCGGCCCGGTTCGAACTCGACGAACTTGGCCCCGCCGGGATCCAGCTCGAACCCGCCCATGGCGAAGCGGCCGCCCACATAGGGCTCGATGTCTACGTTGGCGCCGAACCACTTGCGGAACACTTCCGGCTGGATCATCGAGTCGAACACCGTGTCCGGTGCCGCGTCGATGACGACCGACGCGCGCAGTTCGCTCGACGTGAAGTCAACCTTCGGGGTCAGCTCGCGGCCGGCCAGATAGTCGGCCAGGTTGGCGATCGCCAGCGACCAGAACGTCTGCAGCGCGCCACGGGCACCGGCCTTGTCAGCGATCACGTCCTCGAAGCTGGGCAGGTCGCTCTGGCTCAGCGTGACCAGCGTGCCGTCCTCGTCCTCGGCGAGCTCGAACTGCGTCGTGGTCTCGACGCCGTCGAGGGTCCAGGCGAGCCGGATGGTGCGCTCGTCCACGTGCAGCACGCGCTGGTGCGGCTGCGCGCCGTCCGGCGTGTAGCGGCCCCAGAACTCGTACTTGCCGGGTAGGTCGACGTCGGCGTGTTCGGCCAGCCACACGCGCAGCGCGGACGGGTCGGTCAGCGCCTCGTACGTGACCTTCAACGGGGCCGGAACGACCGCGCGTAGGAGCAGGTCAGGCTCGGTCATCGGGATTTCCCTTCGGGTAGCAGGCGACGGCCAGGCGGAACGCGTCGCCTTCGGCACCGCCGTAGCGGGTGAACAGGTCCTGCAGCGTCTGTTGCAGCTCGTCGAGGAACGCCTTGCGTTGCTCCGGGCGTACCCGGATCTCGCCGGACACGCCGATCGAGGGCAGGTCGGGCCGGGTGAGGTCGAGCGCGGCGACGTCCGCCTGCACGTCCTCCATCAGGTCGACCAGGTAGCCGAGGCTGAGTCGGTCGCGGGTCTGGCGCAGCCCGATCCGGCCCACCAAGCCCGGGGACAGCCAGTAGGACCGGCCGGCCGCTTGGTAGATCCCCTCGTGGATCCCGCGCACCCGGCGTTCGGCCACCTGACGGACCAGGCCGGCCTCCAGTAGGCGCTTCACGTGGTAGTAGACCCGCTGCGGGGTCTGGTCGAGCTCGACCGCCACCTCGGTGCACGATCGGGGCTCGGCGAGATGCCGCAGCACTTCGATCCGCGGCGGCTTGAGCAGGGCCTCAGCCTGCTCGATCTGGTCGAGGTAGATGACGTCTCTCATGACGAAAATTAGTCTTTACGTAAAACAACTTTTTGTCAATGGCTCCCGGCGAGGCTGGGCGTTCTTGAGCCAGGCCAGTACCCCGGGGTGATCGACCCGCACACGCGACGGCGAGCGCGACGCGCCGGACCACCGAGCCCGGCCGTCACCGCCGCCGCACGATGATCGCCTGCCCGGACCGGCCCACGTGCCCGGCCTCGTCGAACAGCCGCCCCGACACGGTCCCGTAGCCCGCGGGCCCCACGACAGTGGCCGCGTCGACCGCCATCCACTCCCCGGCGGGCGCGCGGTGCAGGTGGATCGTCAGCTCGGTGTTGACGAAGAGCCACTCCCGGACGTCGAGCGGTGCGGCGACGCCGTTGCCCGAGTCGGCGACCAGCGCGAGGCGCTGCACCGGCGTCGACTCCTCGCCGTCGACGATCGGCACCCGCGGCCTCCCCCACACCGTCCCAGCGCCCCGGTCGGCGAACCCGCCCTGGACCCAGCGCCACTCCATCGCGTCGACGAACCCGGGCAACCAGCCCGGGGCGCGCGGCCCACCGTCCCGGCCCGCGGCGGGCGGCGGCAACGGTTCGGCGGCACCGGCCGCGACCTCCTCGGTCTCCCCCACGGCGACCCGCCACGCCCGCGCGCGCAGCACGGCACGCCCGCCGACACACATCTCGGCGGCGAGCAGCTCGATCGCGCGGCCCGGCCGCTCGATCTCCGCCCGGACCTCGACCTCGCCCGCCGGGACCGGCCCCAGCACCTCCACCGTGACGCGGGTCAGCGCGGAGTCGGTCCTCGGGGCGCAGCGCTCCAACGCGCGGACCAGCAACGCGGTGGGCGGGCCGAGGTGCTGCGCGTCGGCGAACCACGGCCCGGTCGTGAAGCGGGTCGCCTGGAACCGGCCGCCGTCCGGGCCGTCGAGCGGGAGGTAGAACGGTTCGAGTGCCACCGGCACATCTTGCGGTCGTCCGGGCCCGAGCCGAACAGGGGGAGGATCCGACGGTGCCGGGCCGGGCCGGGTGCTCGGCCAGGAGGGTCCTAGGCTCGGTGATGTTCCCGGTGACCGCCTCGTCCGCGGAAGGAGGCGACCGGCCATCAGCCCTGATCACAGCATCAGCATCAGCATCGCCGCCGGAGCCCTGCTCGCCGCAAGCTTCCTCGGAATGGCCGCGCTGGCCATGCGCAAGCACCCGCACAGTCGCGTCGGGCCGCTGGCGCTCGCTGTCGGTGTGCTGGTCCTGCTCGCGCCGCTGCCCCTCCCGATCCACACCGTGCTGGACCGGCTGATCGCGTCCGGGTGGACCGCTGTCCTGATCCACCTGGTCGCCTCGCTGCCCACCGGGCGGCTGGGCACCCTGGCGATGCGGCTGGTCGTCTCGCTCGCCTACGCCAGCGCGCTCATCCTGCTCACACCGTTGCTGCCCGGCGGCCCGCCCGACCGTCTCGCCGTCGACGTCGCCATGCTCGTCGTGATCCTGCTGGGCGCCGCGGTCACGGCGATGCAGTGGCTGCGGTGGCGGCGCACGAGCGTGCCGGGCCGCCGGTCGCTGACACCGGTGCTCTCCGCCGCACTCGTGATGGTCGTGCTGTTCCTGGCCGGCAACCCACTGTGGACGTCGACAGCCGTTGTGGACTTGACCCTGCTCAAGGTCGGACTCGTCGCAGTGCCGCTGGCCTACCTCGCCAACGAGCTGCGCACCCGCATCGAGCGTGGAGGCGTGGCCGACCTCGTGGTTCGGCTGGGCACCACCCCGGAGCCCGCGACCCTGCAGTCGGCGCTCGCGGAGGCCCTCCACGACCCGACTCTCGAGGTGGGCTACTGGGCGCCGGAGTCGGAGCAGTACGTCGACGCGGAGGGGCGCGCACTCGCGCCACCCCGGGAGCCCGGCCGCGTCGCCACCCGGGTGGACCGCGGCGGTGCGCCCGTCGCCCTGCTGGTGCACGATCCGTCCCTCCTGGACCAGCCGAAGCTCATCGAGGCCGCGTGCACCGCCGCGGGGCTCGCGCTCCAGAACGAGCGCCTCACCGCCGACCTGGGGGCCCGGTTGGTGCAGCTCGCCGAGTCCAGGCGGCACGTCCTGCAGGCCGCCGAGGCCGAACGGCGCAGGCTGGAACGCGACCTGCACGACAGCGTGCAGCAACGTCTGCTGTCCATCCCGATGACGCTGAGCGTGGCCCAGTCGGCGCTCGCCCCAGACTCCGAACGGGCCCGGGACCTGATCGCCGAGGCGAAGGACATGTCGCTCGCGGTGCTGGACGAGCTGCGCGCCCTGTCGCAGGGCATCCACCCGACGATCCTCACCGAACGCGGCCTGGAGGGCGCGCTGCGGGAGCTGACGCTGGTGGCCCCGGTGCCGGTGCGGCTCACGGTGCGCCTGCCGGCGCGCCTGCCGGCCGAGATCGAGACCACCGCGTACTTCGTCGTGGCCGAGGCGCTCGCCAACGTCACCAAGCACGCAAACGCGCGGCAGGCCGAGGTCCGGATCGATCAGGTCGGCGAGGTCCTCGTCGTCGAGATCGTCGACGACGGAAGGGGCGGTGCCGAGCCCACCGGTTCCGGGCTGCGCGGGCTCGCCGCACGGGCCGCGGACAACGGAGGAGCCCTCGACGTGACGAGCCCGGACGGCGGCGGCACCCGGGTACGGGCGGAGCTGCCATGCGGATAGTGCTCGCTGAGGACAACGTGCTCCTGCGCGAAGGTCTCGCCCGGCTGCTCGCCGAGGCCGGGCTCACCGTGCTGTCCGGGGTCGAGGACCCCACCGCACTGCTGGCGGACGTGGGCCGGCACCGGCCGGACGTGGCCATCGTGGACATCCGGCTGCCGCCGACGCGCACCGACGAGGGACTGCGCGCCGCCCGGGAGATCCGCAAGCGCCATCCCGGCACCGGTGTGCTCGTCCTGTCGCAGTACGTGCGGGTCAGCTACACCGTCGAATTGCTGGAGGGCGGGGCGAACGGGGTCGGCTACCTGCTCAAGGACCGCGTCACCGACATCGCCGAGTTCACCGAGGCCGTACGCCGGGTCGGGAGCGGCGGGTCGGCGTTCGACCCCATCGTGATCAACCAGCTGGTGCAGCGGCGAGCCGGCGACGACGACCCGCTCCACGCGCTCAGCGAGCGCGAACGCACCGTGCTCGCCCTGATGGCCGAGGGCCGCACCAACCAGGCCATCGCCGACCGCCTCGACATCGCCGATCGGACCGTGGAGAAGCACTGCACAGGCATCTTCACCAAGCTCGGGCTGATCGCGAGCCCCGACGACCATCGCCGGGTGCTCGCGGTGCTGCGCTACCTGAACGCCTGAGCGATCGTGAGGGGTGCGGGTAGCCGCACCCGGTCGGCGCGGCTGCCCGTTCCGGCCGTGCGTGGCCGCTCGCTGTCGCCGCGGGCTCCCCCACACCAGGCTGCTCTCTCGTGAGACGGACGAGCCGCGCGCTGCTGGTGGTGTTCGCGGTGGGAGCGGCGATGCTCGCGGGCGCGGCACCCGCGCTTGCGCACGGCGGGGTGGTCGGCGAGGACCTGCACGTCGCCGCGTCACTGGGCGACCGGGAGCTGACGGTGATCGTCCGGCGGGTCGGACCGGTGCCGGGGCCGCTGCGCGTCGACGTCGTCAACCACGCCGGAAGCCCCGGCGGGACGCTCCGGATCCGCGCCGCGGCATTCGGTGCCGTTCCGGCCGGCGACGAGGTCGGGCTGCGGCTCGCCGACGGCGGTGGGCTCGCCGGCGTCACCCTGCACGTCGACCGGGTGGGTGCGTGGGAGCTCGCCCTCGACGACGGCCGGGAGACGGCGCGGATCCCGTTCGTCGTGCCCGCCGACGTCACGCCCGCGTGGCAGTGGGTGATGAGCGGCGGCTACACCGCCGCGGGAGCGCTGCTGCTCGCCGCCTTAGGTGCGGCGGCGTTCGGGCGCCGCACCTGGCCGCCGCTGGTGCTCGGCGGTGGCGCCGCCACGGCGGTCGTGGTGGCCACCACCGCGGCCCTCCTCTCGCAGGGCATGCCCGAGGGAACCGAGATCGACCCGGTGACCGGGCGCCCGCCCGCCACCACCGTTCCCGACGGCGCCGCGCGGCCGCACGTCAACCTGCTCGCCGACGCCGCGCTCGTCGCGGGGCAACGCTCCCCGATCGACCTGCGGCTGGTGGACGGCGCGACCGGCCGTCCCGTCGACGACCTGGTGGTGCACCACAACGCGCTCGTGCACCTCGTGGTGCTCGGGCCGGGCGGGCAGTTCGCCCACCTGCACCCGGCGCGGCTCGGGCCGGGCGAGCTCCGGGTGTGGTTCCGGCCGTCCTCGGGCGGCGAGCACCGCGTCTACGCGGAGCTGGAACGCCGGGGCGCAGGCACCGGACCGGGCGGCGTCCAGCTCGTACAGACGACCCTCTCCGCCGCCGGACCCGCGCTCGCCGAGACCACGCCCGCTGGTCTCGGCGACCGCGACCTCGCCGGTGGGACGAGCGTGCGCGTGGAGGCGTCGAGGCTGGTCGCCGGTGAGCCGAGTGTGCTGGCGGCGGAGTGGAGCGAGGACGGCCGCCCGGTGCGCGACCTGCAGCAGTGGCTCGGCATGGCAGGTCACCTCATCACCGTGGGCCCGGACGCCACCGTCGGGCACGTCCACGCGATGCCGCCCGCGGCGGTGACCGGCTCGGCGGCCGCTCCTGACGAGACGGTCGCCTCCGGTGGGCCGCGGATCGAGTTCGTCTACACCTTCCCGACGCCGGGCCGGCACCGGTTGTGGTTCCAGGTGGAGCGCGACTACGAGGTGGTCACCGTGCCGGTCGAGGTCGACGTGGCTGCGGCCGCGCCCCGGGCGGAGGCCGGATCATGACGGTCCGCGGCAGGTGGGGTGTTGCGGTCACGGCGCTGGCCGTCGTCACCGCGCTGGCGCTGCTCCTCTGGCCGCACCCGGCCGGGCCCGTCGACGTGGCCGGCGCGGCCGGGCGGCACCAGGTGCGGCTCGTCGTCGAGACACCCGCCGTCGGCGCGCGGGACCTGACGGTGGAGATCACCGGCCCCGAGCCCGTCGACCGGCTGGTGGTCGCCGCGGTGATGGCCGAGATGGGTCACGCCGCCGTGCCCGTCACCGCTGTGCCCGTGACCGCTGCACCCGTGGCCGCCGGCACTACCGCGCCCGGGCGGTTCCGGGCGGCCGGCGTGGAGTTCTTCATGGCCGGCCGCTGGGACGTCGCGGTCACCGTGCACGGCCCGGACGGGGCTGTCGAAGTGGTCCTCCCCGTGCTCATCACTTCCTGACACCGAGGCAAATCGAGAGGACGAGATCATGACCGAAACCGTGGCCCTGCGGCGCTCCGCGGGGGCCGGCGCGACCGGGAAGGGATTCCTGGCCCGCCCCTGGGTGCCGGCAGGCACGCTGCTGCTCGCGTCGGCCTCGACGCTGGTCGGCCTGGCCTGGGACCTCCAGTGGCACGGCGACGTGGGGCCGGACACGTTCTTCACGCTGCCACACCTGTTCATCTACGCGGGATCCGCCGTGTCCGGGCTGGTGAGCCTCGCCGTCGTGCTCGTCGCGACGGCCGCCACGCGTTCGGGCCGCGTGGTGGACAACGCCGTGGGCGGCCGCCGGGTGGCGGTGTTCGGTGTCTTCCAGGCGCCGCTCGGCTACCTCGTGTCTGGTGTCGGGTCGGCGTTGTTCCTGCTCTACGGGCTGTGGGACGAGTGGTGGCACGGCCTCTACGGATTCGACGCCGTGATCGCCTCACCCCCGCACGTCGGCCTCCTGACCTCGGTGATGCTCGCGATGCTCGGGTCGGTGATGACCTGCGCGGCGGCGGCGGGACAGAGGTGGTCCACCCCGGCACTGCTCGCGAGCGTGACGATCTTCCTCGGCTTCTCGATGGTCGTGCTGGTCGCGCTGCCGCCGTCGGGGATGGTCAACGGTCGAACCGTCACGATGGCGCTGCTGTCGATGACGGCCCTCTCGTGCGTCGCGTCGTTCACGCGCGGGCTGCGCGCCGTGCTCGGCACGGCCGCGGCACTGCTCGCCGTGCAGGTGGCACTGGCGTTCTTCAGCCCATGGGCGACCCGCCTCTACGCCGCATCGGAGGGCCTTCCGCTGCGGGACTACACGCGGGGACTGCCGCAGATGTCGATGCTCATGCCCGCCCCGCTGCCCCTCGCGGCCTGCGCGCTCGCGCTGGCCACGCTCCTGACCGGGCGGGCCGGCTCGCCCGCCGTGACGTTCGCGCTGGGTGGGGCGCTCGGCGGCGCCGCGCTCGCCGCGACCGTCCCCTGGCAGGTGCTTCTGTTCGGCGTCGACCGAGTGGTGACCGGCGGGGCCGCGCAGGCCGGCGTCACGATCGTCGTGGGTGCACTGCTCGGGGCAGCCGGCGGCCTGCTGGGTGCGCGCCTCGGCCGTGCGATGCGGCTGCTCGTCGCCGGCCCGGCCGTTCGCGAGGTGGTCTGAGTGCGGCGCCCAGTCCTCGGCCTCGTCCCCACCATCGTCCCCGCCATCGTCCCCGCCATCCTCACCGTGGGCCTGCTGCTCGGACTTGCGGTCCCGGCGCAGGCGGCCACCCAGGCCGCACCCGCCCAGACGTACGCGCCGGTGGTGGTCGTGCACCAGGAACGGCTCGACGTCGGTCCCTACGAGCTGACCGTCGGGTTCAGCGAGTGGCCGGTACGCGCGCAGCAGTCGCTCGACTTCACCTTCGAGCCGGCCGGAGGCGTCGAACAGGTCACCGGCACACTCGTCGCGGTCTCCCCCAGCGGAGCCGTGGACAACCTGCGCCGTCCGGTGGGGGTGGACGAGCTGCCCCGGCACCCGCGGCAGCCCGAGGTGTGGGGGCTCGACGTGTTCGCGCTCGACGAGCCGGGCGACTGGACGTTCACGTTCGGCCTCGACGGTCCCCACGGCGCCGCGACCGCGCAGATGACCCTGCCGGTGCTCGACCAGCCGGGACCGCCGTTCGCGCTGAGCTGGCTGGTCAGTTTGGTGCCGCTCGTCGTCATCGTGGGTGTGGTCGCCATCGCCGCCCGGCGGGGCGGTCGGGTACGGGCGGACGCCCCGGCCGGCGCTCGTCGTCCTCGATCACCGTGACGCGCACGACGGCACCGGCTGTCTCAGACGGCTAACGGAAGAGCACGAACGTCATCTCGGTGATCACACCGATGCAGGGCTCGGCCGGGTCGCTGCCGCACAGCTGCGCGAACAGGCGCCGGTCGCTCACCGGGGTGACGCGCCGCAGTTGCGCGTCGGGCGTGACGTACTCGATCGCCTCGACGTGCCCGGCGGCCCACCCGTAGTCCGGGCCGACCACACTCATGTCGCCGTACGGAGGCACCAGCGGGGCGAGACCTGCCTCGGCAGCACGGCGCACGACGTCGGACCACAGTGCCCCGGCCTCGGCGATCGCGGTGCGGTTCCTCCGGTCGATGTACACCCGGTTCATCCGGGAGGTGGTGAGGAGCAGGCCGCCGTCCTCGGATCCGCTGGGCTCGTGACCGGGCGACAGGACGATGAGCGGCAGCCCGAAGTCGGCGGCGAACCGGACCGCCGCGGTGACGTCGGTGGCGTCCGCGGCCCCGACGGCGATCGCGGGCTCGCCCTTGCATGCAGACGCCTCAGCACAGAGTTCGGGGCTGCCCGCTAGCAGCACCGGGCCCGTCGTCACGCCGGCGAGCGCGACGAAGTCCTGCGGCGTGAATCCGGGATCCCATCCGGGGATGCGGTGATGCATGCCTTCACGAGGAACTGGACAGGCGGTTAGAGACACCTCGAACCCAACAAATCGAGCGGCCGGGCCAGCGGCTCGCGTGACCAGTCCGTTCGGCGTGCTCAGCGGCTCGCGCGCGGCGTGGCGTAGAGGCCGTGGCCTCCTGCCCGACACACCCACCCCCTGAGGCAGTACGGCTAGGTGCGCCTTCGGACGGCGGACCGCATGCGCGCGCCGATCCTGGACAGCCTGCGCCGCAGCGCGTCCCGCAGAGCCGCGGCGGCGATCGCCACAGCACTCGGCCCGGTGGTCTCCGGGGCGGAGCCGGTGCGGGCGGTCTCGTCGACGGCGTCGGCGAACTGCTCGAACATCCGCCTGCTGACGTCACCCGCGAGTGCCCGCCCGAACTGCGCGATGCGGCCGGACAGGAAGAGGTCCACGTCGGCGCGCAGGCTCGTGCCGCCCCCGGCGTCCTGGTCAGCGGCCAGCCGGATGATCGCTTGGGTGGCGCTGCCGCTCGCGTCCGCGCCCTGGGCGAGCACCCGCATCCGGTGCCCGTCCGGGTCGTGCTCGACGACCTGGGCGAGCCCCTCGAACGACAGCTTGACCGGGCCGAGCGCCACGGTGGCGCGGCCCCGGTAGCGGTCCTCCCCCAGCACCTCCACGAGCTGCGCGCCGGGCAGGCAGCGGGCCAGTCGCTCGAAGTCGGCCAGCACCGGCCACACCTGATCGACAGGTGAGGTGAGCGCGCTGGTGACCTCGACGGTGGCCGACGGCGCGCCCGTCGGGACCCGCACCTCCTGCGGGAGCGCGGGCGCGTCCGCGGCGGGTTCCTCGGGCCCGCCTGCGGCCCGGGCACTCCCCCGCCCGACGAGCGTGCGTTCCCCGCAGTTCATCGGCGCGGGCGGCCCGTCCGGGTACGCGGCGGCCACGTCGGCGACGGCCGCGAGGATGCCGCGGTAGCCGGTGCAGCGGCAGAGCACACCCGACATCTGCTCCGGCAGGTCCGCCTCGTCCAGGCCCTCGTCGGGCCGGTTGACCAGCAGGTCGTAGCTGCTCATCAGCATCCCGGGGGTGCAGAAGCCGCACTGCAGCGCGTGGTGGGCGGAGAACGACCGCTGCAGCGGGTGCTGCTCGTCGGCGCTGCCAAGCCCCTCGACCGTCACGATCTCAGCACCGTCGCACTGCACGGCGAACAGCAGGCACGCCCGCGCGGCGTCGCCGTCGACGAGCACCGTGCACATGCCGCAGACGCCGTGCTCGCAGCCCAGGTGGGTGCCGGTGAGCCCCAGGTGCTCACGCAGCACGTCCGCCAGGTGCATCCGGGCCGGCACCGACACCGTCACCTCGGCCCCGTTGACGGTCATCGTCACCTCGACCGCCTCCCCGGCCGCGACCTTTTCCGGACGCGCGGGCGGGCGGCGCAGGCCCCGGTCGTCGAGCTGCGTCATGAGTGCTCCTCGTTCTTGCGTGCGCGGCGCAGGGCCGTGGCCAGCTCACGCGCGGCGAGCACGCCGAACAGCCTGCGCCGGTACCCGGTGGACCCGTGGGCGTCCCCGCCGGTGTCGACGACCTCGGCGGCCAGCTCGGCGGTCGCCGCCCGCAGCTCCCGCTCCACATCCGGGGCGTCCGCCGCAGCTCTCACCAGGTCGGTCACCGGCCGCAAGACCGGCCGGTCGGAGATCCCGAAGCCGGTCAGGCGCGCGTCGGCGACCGCGCCGTCCGCGACCGTCACCGCCGTCGCGACCCCGGCCAGGGCGAAGTCACCGTGCCGGCGCGCGATCTCGGCGAAGCCGAACCCCTGCCCTGCGGCGGCTACCGGAAACTCGACGGCCACGACCACCTCGTCGACGGCAGCCACGGTGGTCATCGCGCCGACGAAGAACTCGCGCGCGTCGACCGTGCGGCGACCCGAGGGACCCGCCAGCTCCACCCGCGCCCCGAGGCAGCAGGCGACGGCGGGCAGCTCGGCGGCGGGATCGGCGTGGGCGAGGCTCCCACAGACGGTGCCCCGGCTGCGCAGCTCCCGGTGCCCGACGAACGGGAGCGCCAGCCCGACGAGCGGGACGGCCGGCGTCTCCGCTGCGCGCTCCACGGTCCGCTGCCGGACGGCGGCGCCGACCCGCAGCGCCTGCCCGGCAGGACCGAACGCGTGCAGCTCGTCGACGGCGGTGATGTCGACGAGGGTGGCGGGCCTGCCCAGGCGCATGGCCAGCACCGGCACGAGAGACTGCCCACCCGCGAGCACCTTGCCGTCCCCGCCGGCCAGCTCGGCGAGCACGTCGTCGAGGGCGGCAGGGCGGACGTAGGCGAAGGGCGCGGCTTTCATGATCGGTGTCCCATCTCGGTCAGCGCCCGGTGAACTCCGGCTTGCGCTTCTCCCCGAACGCCTTGACGCCCTCAGCGAAGTCGCGGGTGGCGCGCAGCATCGCGTAGGCCTTCCGCTCCAGGTCGATGCCCGTGTAGAGGGGGCCATCGATGCCGCGGTCCAGCACCTCCTTCGCGGTGCGCTGCGCGGCCGGGGAGAACGTCGCCATCTTCGCCGCCAGCTCGTCCACGGCCGTGTTCAGCGCGTCCCGGTCGTCGTGCAGCCCGGCGACGAGGCCCCAGTCCAGCGCCTGCTGGGCCTGGATCCGGGTGGCCGTCATGATGTGGAACTTGGCCCGGGAGAGCCCGATCAGCCGCGAGAGCCGCTGCGTGCCGCCGGACCCGGGGATCATGCCGAGGTTCATCTCGGGCAGGGCGAACTGGCTGCGCGGGGTGGCGAGCCGGATGTCGCAGGAGAGCACCAGCTCCAGCCCGACGCCGAAGCAGTAGCCGTCGATCGCCGCGATCACGGGCCGTGTGCTGCGCGCCGGGGCGGTGATGTTGTGGCCGAGGTCGGTGAAGTCGATCGGGTCGACCTCCATGAACCCGGCGATGTCACCGCCGGACGTGAAGTGCTCGCCATCGCTGCGGACGACGACCGCTCGCACCTCGGGGTCGGCGTCGATCTCCGCGAAACGGTCCGCCACCAGCTGGCGCATCTGCCAGGTGACCACCGTGTACATGCCGTGCGACAGGGTCAGGTAGGCGATCCTGCCGTCGCTGCTGCGCTCGAGGAGGACGTCCCCGCCGGTCAGCGCCATGTCAGCTCTTCTCCTTCTGGTTGGTGGTGGTGGCGTCCAGCAGCCGGTGCAGGACCTCGCCGTGCAGCGGGAGCCGCGTGATGTCGATGCCGCGGGGCGCGAGCGCGTCGGCGACCGCGTTCGCGAACGCGACGGGGAAGCTCATCGACGAGCCCTCACCGCAGCCCTTGGCCCCCAGCGGGGTCAGCGGCGATGGGCTGACGACGTGGTCGGTGCGCAGGTCGTACCGGGCCTCCGCGCTCGTCGGGCACAGGTAGTCGAGGAAGGTCGCCGACGTCGGCTGGCCGGAGTCGGCGTAGGTGAACTCCTCGTACATTGCGCCGCCGAGCGCGTGGGTAAGCGCCCCGAGCACCTGGCCGTCCAGCAGCTGCTGGTTGAGCACAGTGCCGGCGTCGTGCACCGACGAGACCCGGTCGACGGTGATCTCCAGGGTGTCCGGGTCGATCCGCACGGCCACGATCTCGGCGACGAAGCCGTAGCAGAGCGAGGAGTTGATGCGGTCGTCCTTCGTCGCGGCGCGGACCTGCCGCGGGGTGAACGCGGCCTCCTCGTACAGCTGCGCCGACACCCCCTCCGGGAGCGCCCCGGGGTCCCAGTGGACGAGCCCGGCCGCGTGTCGGAAGAGCACCGCCTTCTCCGGGTCGCTGCGGTGGCGGACCTGCCCGTCGACCAGCTCCAGATCCTCCGGCGGCAGGCCGAGCAGCACGGACGCGGCGGCGCGGACCGTGATGGCGATCCGGTCGGCGGCCTCGACCACCGCGCTCGTGACGAGCGGGGCGAACCGCGAGGAGTAGCTGCCTGACGTGACGGTCCACGGGGTGGTGCTGGTGTCCATGTCCACGACCGCACGCACCTGCTCCTCGGGCAGGCCGAGGCGCCGCGCAGCGACCGAGCGGGCCACCGTGGCGTGCCCCTGGCCCTGCGGCACGCTCCCGAGCATCACCGTGACCTGGCCCTGCACGTCCACCGAGATGCGGACATGCTCGGTGGAGCCGGACTTGTCACGGCCCGGTTTCCGCTGCTCGGCGGGGGTCGCGAGCCCGACGTAGCCGATGTTCGTGCCGGACGGGTCGACGACCAGCCCGACGCCGATGCCGTAGAAGGCGCCCTCGGCACGGGCGGCGGCCTGTCGGGCCCGCAGCTCGTCGAGCTCCGCGTTCTTCTCCGCCAGCGCCAGCGCCGCTGTGTAGTCGCCCGAGTCGTAGACGCCACCCGACGGCGTCTCGTACGGGAACTCGCCCACGAGGTTGCGCCTGCGCACGTCGAAGACGTCGGCCCCGGTCGCGGCGGCCACGGCGTCCATCAGCCGCTCCAGCCCGAAGTAGAGCTGCTGGCCACCGAAGCCGCGGTTGAGCCCGGTGGGCATCGTGTTGGTGACGACGGCCCGCGCCCGCATCTCCACCGCCCCGATCCGGTAGGGCCCGGTGATGTTGCCGAAGCAGCGGTAGAGCGTGGAGGGCTCCGGCGGGCGCAGGTAGGCGCCGACGTTGTCGACGAGGTCGACCTTGAGGCCGGTGACCTGCCCGGCGGCGTCGACGGCCGCGGCGAAGCGCATCGCGCGGTCGGCCCCGGTGGAGCTGGCGAGCAGGTGCTCGATGCGGTCCTCGGCCCAGCGGACGGGGGTGCCCGCGTGCTTCGACGCCAGCGCCATCAGCACGACGTACGGGTAGATCCCGGCCTTGATCCCGAAGCTCCCACCGATGTCGGCCGGGACGTGCAGCCGCACCCGGGAGGTCGGGATGCCCAGCGCGCCGGCCATGACCGGGACCATCGTGAACGGGCCGTGGAAGTTCGCCCACGCCTCGACCGCGGGGCCCTCGCCCGTCTCCTGCCATGAGGCGATCACGGAGTAGCACTCCATGGGTACCGAGGAGTAGCGCGGGAAGTCGTAGTCGGCCTCGACGACGTGCGCCGCGGTCGCGAAGGCCTCGTCCACGGGGCCGAAGGAGAACGTGCGGTCGGTCGCCACGTTGGTCTCGGCGTCCTCGTGCAGCCGCGGTGCGTCCGGCTCCAGCGCCAGGCGCGGGGCGACGACCGCGTCGAGCGGCTCGTAGTCCACCGAGACGAGCTCGGCGGCGTCCTCGGCGGTGTACCGGTCGGACGCGACGACCACCGCAATCGGCTCGCCGACGAACCGGACCTTGTCCACCGCGGTCGGGTAGTAGGCCATCGGAGTGGCCGTGGACAGCGGGAACGGCCGGACGGCCGACCGCACCTCGTCCGGGCCGATCACCGCGGCAACCCCGGGGTGGGCGCGGGCGCGGGTCAGGTCGACCGACACCAGCCGCGCGTGCGGCTGCGTCGAGCGCACCACGGTGGCGGTGAGGGTGCCGGGCAGCGGGTCGAGGTCGTCGAGGAACCGGCCCTGCCCGGTGACCAGCGCGGCGTCCTCGACCCGGGCGGGAGTCCAGGTCGGCAGGGTGGGATCAGGCACGGGCCTCTCCCTTCGGGTCGTACTCGCCGGCCACCAACACCCTCCGCAGCGTCTTGCCGACACCGGAGCGGGGCACGGACTCGACGGCGATCACGCGCTTCGGCCGCTTCAGCGACGGCAGCGCGGTGCGGGCGAAGGCGAGTGCCTTCTCGGCGGCGGCGACCGGGTCGGCGCCCCGCGCGGGCACCACGAACGCGGTGACGGCCTGGCCCCAGCGCTCGTCGGGCATCCCCACGACGCAGACGTCGTCGATCTCGGGGCAACGGGCCAGCGCCGCCTCGATCTCGTCGGGGTACAGGTTCTCGCCGGCGGAGTTGATCATGTCGTCGACGCGGCCGGACACCCACAGGTCCCCGTCCTCGTCGGCGACGGCGAGGTCGCCGGTGTAGTACCAGCCGTCCCGGATGGACTTCTCGTTCGCGTCGGGGCGCTGCCAGTAGCCGGCGAACGCCTCGGGGCTCGCGAGCGACACGATGACCTGCCCCTGCTCGCCGTCGGCCACCACGGCGTCCGGCGGGGCGCCGACCTCCGGCGCAACCAGCCGCACGCGCGAGAAGATCCCCGCCCGCCCCGCCGACCCGGGCTTCGCGGCGACGTCGGGGTTGATCGTGAAGGTGTAGATCTCCGTGCTGCCGAAGTGGTTGACGAACGAGCCCGGGTGAAGCTGCGTGGCGAGCTCCTCGGCGAGCGACGGCGTCATCGCGGCCCCGGCGTAGGCGAGCCGGTCGAGCGCCCGGGCCTCCCCCAGCCGGCCGGTGCGCAGGAGCGACCAGTAGATCGTCGGCACCAGGTACAGCGACGTGACACCCTGGTCGAGGATCAGCTCCAGCGACCCGTTGGCGTCGAAGGCGGGCTGGGCGACCCACGTGCCGCCCACGACGATGCTGGCCAGCAGGGTGCGCAGGCCCATCGTGTGGAACATCGGCATCACGCCGAGCGCGACCTCGCCGATGCGCTGCTGGGTCTGCACGGCGTGCGCGACGGCGGCGGAGTGCTCCGCGCGGTGCGTGCGCGGCACGCCCTTCGGGCGCCCGGTGGTGCCCGAGGTGTAGAGCATGACGCTCACGTCGTTCTCGGCCGGCGAGTGCGAGAGGTTGCCGTCGGACTCCCCCGCCGCCAGCTCGTCGAGGTCGGCTGCCGTACGCAGTACGACGCTCCCGCCGTCGGCGGCTGCGGTCCCGCGCTCCTGGTTGGCCTCGTCCACGACGAGCAGCCCCGCCCCCGAGTCGCCGAGGCAGTACTGCAGCTCGTCCGGTCCGAACCTCGTGGAGAGCGGCACCGACACCGCACCCAGCTTCTGCGCCGCCAGGTGCAGGCTGGCGAGCGGCTCACCGCCGGTCAGAGCCAGCCCCACCCGGGCACCGGGCCGCACGCCCAGCCCGTGCAGGGCGCGGGCCAGCTGGTTGGTCCGCGCGTCCCACTGGCGGTAGCCGAGGTGGCGGCCGGCTCCCCGAACGGCCAAGCGGTCGGGATGGCGTTCGGCGGCCCATCGCATCGCCGTCGACAGGTCCATCGAACCCTCCAAGGTCTGAAACGGACCGTACAGTTCGAACCGTGAGGCAGCAACTCTCGACGCGGCAACTTTCAGACCGTACGGTCCGGACGGTCGACCGGCAGTCCGTATGCTCGCGACGCCGGGCTCGATGAACCGCCCGTCGCCGGGGCGTGGCGTCGAAACGAGGAGTTCCGTGCCCGAGGTCCGCCTGTCCCCGACGTCATACGTGGTGCTGGGGATGATCGCCCTGCGGGGCCCGTCCACCCCGTACGACCTCAAACGGGGCGTGAAGCACTCGGTGGGCTACTTCTGGAACTTCCCGCACGCGCAGCTGTACTCCGAGCCCGACCGGCTCGCCGCGCTCGGACTGCTCGCGCTGTCCACCGAGGATTCCGGCCGCAGGCGAAAGACCTACTCGCTCACCGAGGACGGCCGGGCGGCGCTGCGCTCGTGGCTCGCCTCGCCCACCGACGAGCATTTCGAGATGCGGGACATCGCCGAGCTCAAGCTCTTCTTCAACGAGGCGGGCGAGCCGGAGAACATCACCGCCCTCGCGCACGACCAGATCCGCCAGCACGAGAAACGCATCGAGGTCTACGAGGCGATGGTCGCGCGGTTCGGTGACGACGAGTCCGTGCGGCCCCGGATGCTCACGCTCGAACTTGGCCTGGAGATGGAGTACGCGGCGCTGCGGTTCTGGACCGCACTCGCGGGCGGCGACCTGGGTGTGCTGCAGGAGAGCCGGCGCGAAGGGATCGGCGTGCGCGCCCGGTCCTGAGCGGACACGGCGGGAACAGTATTTGCGGAGCAGGTCCGAGCGTGGCCGCGCTGCCGGGCATCGGGGACGCCGGTGTGGAGCTCCGGATTCCGCTGTGCGATCTCTCCGAGCGGCGAATGTACGTGAAGGCCCGCTGCGACGAGACTGCCGGCGGCATCATCAACCAATCAACCAGCGCCGGGCAGTCTCGGTCACTGCACAGGGCCGCTCCCCTACGCCCCCTCCCGTAACGCCCACCGGGCGAGATCAGCAAGATCCGACGCCACGACCGACTCCCGCGGCCTCCTCCACGAATATCGGCCGGGTCGCTTGGCGTGAGCCGGACACCAGCCCACGGCGGCCTCGGCGCCGACCCGTCAGCTGCCGGTGCCCCCGGCTGAGCCCCGCAAAGCGGCGAGCACGGCGAACGGGGAGATCGGCAGGTCGGTCAGCCTCGCGCCAATCGCATCCGACACTGCGCAGGCGATCACCGCTGCCACCGGCACGATAGGCGGCTCGGCCGCACCCTTGGCCCCGTAAGGCCCGGTCGGCAGCGGGCTCTCCAGGATCTCCAGGTCGATCGGCGGCACGTCCAGCGCGGTGGGGATCCGGTAGGTCTCCAGGCCCTGGTCGAGCACCTGCCCGTCCGGCCCGATCCGCAGATCCTCGTACAACGCGTACCCCACGCCCTGTGCGACGGCGCCGTCGACCTGGCCCGCGATCATCGCCGGGTTGACGGCCCGGCCGACGTCCTGGGCGACGACGTAGCGCAGCACCGTGACCTCCCCCGTGTCCGGGTCGACCTCCACCTCAGCCGCGTGTGCGTGCGACGAGGTCGCGTTGATCGTGCTGAACAGGCTGCCGATCAGGCAACCGGAGTCGAACTCGGGGGGCTGGGCAACGAACCGGCCGGTGGCCGACAGCGGACCGCCGGACCACATCGCCGCCGCGCTGACCGCGGCGAGCGTGACCGACGCGCCGGGGCTGCCGGTGACCCGCACGATATCGCCTGCGATCTCCAGGTCCGCCTCCGCCGCCTCCATCATGCTCGCGGCGGCTCGCAGGATCTGCTCGCGCAGCTCGCCCGCGGCCTGCCCGGCGGCGTTGCCGACCCCGTAGGTCGTGCGGCTGCCCTGGGCGCCGTTGTCGAAGCCCGCGGCGTCGGTGTCCGGGGCGGACACCAGCACGTCGTCGACATGCACGCCGAGCCGCTCGGCGACGATCTGCCGCACCCCGGTGAGGACGGCGCCGGTGCCGATCTCCGTGGCCGCGGTGGTGACGAGGACGGTCCCGTCGTCGGACAGCGATACCGAAGCCTCGCCAGGGCCCGGGTTGGTGAGCCAGGTCAGCGGCACGACGGCCTTGCCCCGCAGCTTCCCCGGTGCCGCCGGCCGCTCCTGGTTCCACGGAGCGCGGCGCTCCACCGACTCCATGGCCTCGACGAGGATCGCGTCGTCGAGGACCTGGCCGTTGATCATCGCCTCGCCGGCCCGCAGCACATTGCGCAGCCGCAACTCACGCCGGTCGACGCCCAGCTCGCGGGCGATGTGGTCGAGGTGCGATTCCTGCGCGAATACGACGTACGGCCCGCCGACCCCGCGGAACGCCGCCGTCGGCGGGGTGTTCGTGTAGACGACGCGGGTGCGATACCGGGCGAGCGGGATGCGGTAGGTCGACCCGAGGGCGAGCGCCGGCAGCCCGGCGCAGATGACCGTCTCACCGCTGGAGTTGGCGCCGTTGTCGGTGAGGACGTCCGCCTCCTGGGCGAGGATGCGCCCCTCGGCGTCGACGGCGGTGCGCAGCCGCAGTACCGCGTTCTCCCGCGGCCCGGCTGTGGCCAGCTCCTCGGCGCGTGTGTTGACGAGCCGGACCGTACGCCCGGAGCGCCGGGCGAGCAGGCACGCGATCGGTTCCAGCATCGCGTCGAGCTTGCCGCCAAACCCGCCGCCGACGGTCGGCACGATCACGCGGATCGCCGAGGGCCGGATGCCCAGCAGCTCGGCGGTGCGACCGCGGATCGAGTACGGGAACTGGGTGGAGGTGTGCACGGTGTATCGCCCGCCGCTGTGGCGGGCCACACAGGCGTGCGGCTCGAGCGGCGTCTGATGCTGGCGGGGCACGCGGAACTCGTCGCTCACCACCTGGTGCGCCGCGGCGAAGGCCCAGCCCCACTCCTCGTCCGTGCCTTTCTCGAGGCGGGCGTCCCAGGCGACGTTGCCGCCTCGGAATCCCTCTGCCGGCGCCTCGTAGTCGGCCCAGCCGGGGTGGATCAGCCGGGCACCGGGCGCCGTGGCCGCATCGAGGTCGACGACCGGGTCGAGCGGCTCGAGCTCCAGCGCGATCGCGGCCAGCGCCGCCGCGGCCTGCTCGGGGGTTTCGGCGGCGACGGCGGCGATCGGCTCCCCGGCGTAGCGGACGGTGTCGATCGCGAACACGGTCTGGTCCTTGACGACCAGCATGCCGGACAGGGCGGGCGCGTCCGCACCGGTGACGACGGCGTGCACGCCCGGCAGGCCGACCGCGGCGGAGGTGTCGAGCCGGGTGATCCGCGCGGCGGAGAGCTCCGCGCGCAGCACCGCAGCATGCAACATGCCCGCCTCGGCGAGGTCGACCGTGTAGACGGCGGCGCCGCGGACCTTGGCATCGGCGTCCGGCCGGGGGATCGAGCGGCCGACAGGGCCGGTCGCGGGGACGGCGCGGGCGGCGGGCTCGGACAGCGCGGTCACGGCCGGTCCTCCCTCGGGTTCGGGGTGGGCAGGGCGGCTGCTGCGGTCAGGGCGGCGTCGACGATGGTGTGGTAGCCGGTGCAGCGGCACAGGTTGCCGGTGAGCGCCTCGCGGACCTGCCCGGCGTCCGGTTGGGACACGGTGTCGAGGAACGTGTGAAGGGTCATCACCATGCCCGGGGTGCAGGCCCCGCACTGCACGCCGTGGCAAGCGACCATCGCCTCCTGCACGGGGTGCAGCGGCCCGTCGGGCGCGCTGAGCCCCTCGACGGTGGTGATCGGCTCGTCCTCGGCGAGGGCGACCGGCAGCAGGCAGGACGCGACGGTCCGGTCGCCGAGCCGGACTGTACAAGAGCCGCAGCGACCTGATCCGCAGGCGATCTTGGCGCCCCGTAGGTGCAGGTGCTCGCGCAGCGCGTGGGCCAGCGAGGTCGCACCGGGCACGTCGACCTCGGTGACGCGGCCGTTGACGGTCAGCTGGTAGCTCACCGGACCTCCTCGGTGACGGAATCGGCGAAACAGTCCGCCGCGGCGCGGACGAACACTGCGGGCATCACCGCGAGCCGGTACCAGCCGGGTGCCAGCAGGTCATCACGCGGCGTGAGAACCGCTGCCGCGGCCTGCCCGGCGGCGCGGGCGGCGGCCTCGTCGAGGGTGGTCCCGGCGAGCGCGGCCTCGGCCTCGGGGCACCGCCGGGCGCGGGCCTCCACCGACCCGACGGCGACGCGGACCGCGGACGCGACGCCCGTCCCGTCGAGGTCCGCAGAGATCGCCACGGACACGAGCGCGTACTCGCCGCCGCCGCGCACGATCAGCCGGGCGTACCCGGATCGGCGGCCCGCGGGGGCGGAGGCGCTCGCCGAGACCAGCAGCGCGGCCGGGTCGGCGGTGTCGCCGTGCGCGGCCCGCAGGTAGTCCCCGACGCCGATCCGGTGCCGTCCGGCCGCGGTCGCGACCTCCACGGTTGCGTCGAGCGCGAGCAGCGCCGGCACCAGGTCGGCCTCGGCGAAGCCGCGGGCGGCGAGGTTCCCGCCGAGCGTCGCCATGTTGCGGACCTGCGGGAACGCCGATGTCCGCGCGGCGGTGCGCAGGGCGCGGAGGGCTGGCGGCAGCGGCGCGGCGGCCAGCTCGGTATGGGTCGTCATGGCGCCCCACGTCCCGGTGGTGACTCCGCGCAGCTCGGGGATCCGGTGCAGCGCCACGAACATCCCTGGCGGTGTGGCCGACCGCATGAGCCAGGTGCCCCCGGCCAGCGGGGCCCCGTCGGGGCCGAGCTCGGCCAGTCGGCCCACCGCCTCGTCGACCGACCTCGCCACCTCCACCCGGGGCCGGGCGAGGAGCGCCGGGGCCGTCACTCCACCACCGTCCCCGCCACCGCGTCGAACGCGCTGATGTAGCTGCGGAACTGGTCGAAGAAGCTCGCCGGGGTCTCGGCGATCGACTTCTGGTAGGTCGCCAGGTCGCTGACCTCGATGATCTCGACGTAGCTGTAGGAGGGGGTGGCGACGCCGTCCATCACCGGGCCCGCCAGCCGCACCACGCGGTAGCGCTCGACGCCGGGCAGCGCCTCCGCGGTCGGCTGGTCGATCTCGCGGACCCACTGCTCGTAGGCCTCGCGCACGTCCTCGGACTGCAGGGTGGTCAGGAAGAACACGATCTCGCTCATCGCTCTCCCTCGCTGCGCTCGGTCGGCGTTGCGCGAAGGCGCTGTGACACTGGTTCGCTCGCAAGCTCGCTCATGGGGCCTCCCGGATCGGGGTCAGATATGGGGCAGGACGTCGGCGGCGGTCAGTTCGAGGATCGAGTCGTTGGCCTCGGCCGGGAACGGGGCCAGGACGACGGACGTGGCGCCCGCGTTGAGGAACGCCCGGATCTTGCCGACGCACTCCTTCGGCGTCCCGGCGATGGTGAAGGTCTCGACCCACTCCTCGGGGAGGGCGGCGCTGATCCGGTCGAGGTCGCCCAGCGCGAGGATCTCGGCGAGCCGCTCGTTGATGTCGTACGCGCCGGTCATCGGGGTCGGGCCGACGGCCTGCAGGTAGAAGGCGAGGGCCTCACGGGCGGCGGCCCGGGCCACGTCGCCGTCGAGGTCCGCCCGGTAGATGACGAAGGTGGGGATGCGGTGGGCGGCGGCGTCCCGGCCGGCCTTGGCGGCACCGACGGCGATGTGCTGCCGGGCGAACCGCAGGTACTCCGGCGCGGCGATCACCGACATGACCGTGCCGTCGGCGATCTCCCCGGCCAGCTCGAGGGACTTCGGCCCGATCACTCCGGCGTACAGCTGCGCCCCCGCCGGGTTGGGGTGGACAAGCGAGACGTTGTCGAACACGAACGGGCCGTCGTCGATGGTCAGGGTCTCCCCGGCGAGCAGCGCCCGGGTCGTCTCGATCACGGCGCGCAGCGACCGCAGCGGGGACTTCGGGTACAGCCCCATCTGTTTCGTCCAGAACGGCACACCGTGCCCGATGCCGGCGACCAGCCGCCCGGGATAGGCCCGGGTGAGGGTGGAGACCTCCATCGCGGTGACCGCCGGGTGCCGCACCACTGCGGACAGGATGCCGATCCCGACGGGGATGTCCCGGGTGGCCTGAAGGGCCATCGCGGCGCTCGTCGGACCGCCGAGGAAGAAGTAGTCCTCGCTGAGCCACAGCTCGCCGTAGCCCGCCTTCTCGATGCCGATGCAGACCTCGACAAGCTTCTCGGGCGGGGTGGTGCCGTGCACCAGGACGCCTACGGGGGAACGGTCGGTCATGGTGAGTCCTCTCGTCGGGAGTCGGAACCTGCACCGAGGGCGACCCCTGCCAGGGGGTCCGGTTCGGATGCCGTCGGGCTGACTGGCGGGGGGCGGTCGCCCGCGCCGTGTCGGCGCGGCCACCGCAGCTCGCGGCCGCCGGTGAGCCCGCCCGGGCGGCGTAGCAGCATCACCACAAGGACGATTCCGAGCACGACGTCGGCGAGGCCGGGACGGGCAGGCACAGGCAGGCCGAGCAGGGACCCGCCCTCCGCGCGGCGCAACACCTCCGCGAGCGCCGACACCGCGACGCTGCCGACCACGGCGCCGGTGAGCGAGCCCGCGCCGCCGAGCACCAACATCGTGATGATCAGGAACGTGTAGTCGAGGTAGAAGACCCCGGGGTTGATCGAGCCGAGCTGCAGGGCGAACAGCGCCCCACCGACTCCGGTGAGGAAGGCGCTGAGCACGAACGCCACCCCGCGCTGCACGGGAACCGAGATTCCCGACGCGGCCGCGGCGACCTCGTCGGACTTGGAGGCACGCAGCCGGATCCCGAACGACGAGCGCTGGTATGTCCATGCGACCAGCAGCGCCACCAGCACCCAACCCAGCGCCACCGGCATCGTCGTGCCCATGGGTATCGACGAAAGGCCCTTCTGTCCGCGGGTCACCGACTGCCACTGAGCGGCGACGACCGAGAAGGCGATCAGCAGCGACACCGTCGCGAGACCGGCGGAGAGCCCGCCGATCCGCGACAGCGGCACCGCCACCACCGCGGCGACGACCGCCGCGGCCAACCCGCCCACCACAACCGCGACGAACGGGCCGGCGTGCAGGTCGCGGACCAGAGCGGGGGCGTCGGGCAGCAACTGTCCCTTGAGCCGCACCGGCATCGCGAGCAGCCCGGCAACGTAGCCGCCGACCAGCGCGAAGCTCATGTGGCCGAACGACCAGACGCCGGAGTTGCCGACGAACACGTACAGCCCGACGACCAGCACGACGTTGACCAGCCCGCCCACCGCGAGCCGCTCGACCGAG
Source organism: Pseudonocardia aurantiaca (assembly GCF_039526725.1). Classification (NCBI taxonomy): domain Bacteria; kingdom Bacillati; phylum Actinomycetota; class Actinomycetes; order Pseudonocardiales; family Pseudonocardiaceae; genus Pseudonocardia; species Pseudonocardia aurantiaca. The sequence continues at coordinate 374,178 of NZ_BAAAJG010000011.1, read as the reverse complement.
GCCGGCCCGGTGGTGGCGAGCAGCGCCACCACGACGATCCCCACGAACAGCGCCAGCGGGACGCCGAGTGCGCCGCCGGCCCGTCCCAGCAGCCCGTTCACACCCGCACCCCCTGGCCGGACCGGATCAGTCCCCCCGGCCGGACGACCAGCAGGCAGAACACCGCTGCGAACAGCAACGCGTCGCGGAACGGGGTGAGCGCCACCGGGAGCACCTCCTGCAGGACCTGGCTCGCCCCGCCGAGCACGAACCCGCCGACGACGGCGCCGCGCAAGCTGGACAGGCCTCCCACGACCGCCGCGATGAGCCCGAACAGCACGGCGTTGACACCGAATGTCGGGGTGACCGAGCCGTTGGCGCCCAGCAGCAGCACGGCCGCGGCGGCGGCGAGCACACCGCTGATCGCGAACGCCAGGCTGATGACCCGGTCGGCCGCCACGCCCAGCAGCCGAGCAGTGGAGAAGTCCTCGGCCGCTGCCCGCATCCGCAGTCCCGCCGGGGTGCGGGTGAGGAAGAGCCCGAGCCCGCCGATGAGCACCGCGACCACGATCACCGTCACGACGTTGATCTTGGGCAGGTAGACCTGGCCGAAGGTCCAGCTCTCCCGGAACACGGGATCGACGTCGGTCGAGCGAGGCAGCGCGCCGAACAGGCTCTCCGCGAGGCTGGCCAGCAGCATGCTCACCGCGAAGGAGGTGACCAGCATCGTCTCCGGCGCCGCGGCGCGGACCCCACGGAAGGCGACCAGTTCCAGCACCAAAGCGAGCGCAACGCACACGGCGACGGTGAGCACCAGCCGCACGATCAGCGGGAGCCCGGCCGTGAACACCAGTGTGTAGCCGCCCGCCATGATCAGGCTGGAGTGCGCAAAGTTGACCAGCCGCAGGATGCCGAACACCATGGCCATGCCGAGGGCATAGAGGGCATACAGCCCGCCCAGGTTCAGCGCGTTGACCAGCGACTGAAGCAACGTGCTCATGAGTCCTCCTCGCCGGCGCTCGTCGGCCGCGTTCGCGGCGCTGCTGTGCTGAATGGTGAACGCGCAAGCTCACTCACGAACCCACCTCCGCCCCGCCCAGGTACTCAGCGGCCATGGCCGCGCCACCGCCCAGCTCCTCGGCGGTGCCGCTGCGCACGATCCGACCGCTCCGCAGGATCGACGTCCGGTCGGCCAGCTCGACGGCGCGGGTCGCGTTCTGCTCGACCAGCACGATCGTCAGTCCCTCCCGGCGCAGCTGCGCCACGGTTTCGAACACCAGGTCGACCAGGCGCGGCGCCAGCCCCAACGACGGCTCGTCGAGCAGCAGCAGCCGCGGCCGGGACATCAGCGCGCGGGCGATGGCGAGTTGCTGCTGCTCGCCGCCGGAGAGAAGGCCCGCCTGCTGCGAGCAGCGGTCCCGAAGGATCGGGAATCGGTCGAGCTGGCGCTCGAGGTCTGCGGCGACCCCGGCGGCGTCGCGCCGGATCGTCGCGCCGAGCGCGAGGTTCTCCGCCACGGTCAGCGAGGTGAAGATCTTGCGGCCCTCCGGGACCAGCGCCACCCCGTGCCGGACGACACGCTCGGGCGCCAGCCCGGACACCATGTCGCCGGCCACCGTGACCGTGCCCGCCGCCGGGCGGACCAGCCCGCTGACGGCGGCGAGCGTGGAGGACTTCCCGGCCCCGTTCGGGCCGACGAGGGACACCAGCTCGCCCTGGTGGACGTCGAGGTCGACGCCGTGCAGGGCGGTCACCGACCCGTAGCGGACGGTGAGCCCGCGGACGGAGAGCAGGGGGTCAACCATGGTGCGTCACCGTCTCCCCGGCTGCCTCGCTGCCCAGGTAGGCCTCGATCACCGCCGGATCGGCCCGGACATCGGCCGGGGCGCCGGCGGCGAGTGAGCGGCCGTGGTCGATGACGTGCAGCCGGTCGCACAGCCGCATGATCAGCCGCATGTCGTGCTCGATCACCACCAGCCCGCACCCGGACTCGGCCGGGACCGCCCGAAGCCGGGTGAGCAGCTCGTCACTCTCCTCCTCATTGAGCCCCGCGGCGGGCTCGTCGAGGACGACGTAGCGCGGCTCGCCGACCAGCGCGCGGGCGATCCCGAGCCGGCGCTCCAGCCCGTAGGGCAACGCTGTGGCCTCGACGCCGGCCAGCTCCGTCAGGTCGAACCGTTCCAGCAGGTCGAGCGACGAGCGGTGCGCGGCCGCGCGGCCCAGACCCACCCCGAGAGCCGCGGCCTCGAGGTTCTGGGCCACCGTCATCCCGGCGAACAGCCGGACGTTCTGGAACGTGCGGCGCACGCCGAACCGGCTCAGCCGCTGCGGCGACCACCCCGTCACGTCCTGTCCGTCGACGGCCACGGTGCCGGCGTGCCGCTGGAAGCCGGTCAGGACGTTCGTCAGAGTCGTCTTGCCCGCTCCGTTCGGGCCGATCAGACCCAGGATCTCCCCAGGCCGCACGGACAGTTCGATGTCCTCCAGTGCGGTCAGCCCGGCGAACCGGACCGTGACCCCGGACGCCCGGAGTGCCCGATCACCCTTACCCACCGGCACACCCATCAGCAGGGGGCCTGGCCCATGAGGGACTGCACGGTGCGCTCGCCGATCACCTTCGGCGTCCCGTCCGTGTAGGTCTTGAGCAGCATCGAGCGACCCGACGGGACGTGGCAGTCAGGGGTGAAGGTGGTCGGGCCGATCAGCAGGTCCTCGTTCGTGAACTTGTCCAGCTCGGCCTGGACGGCAGTGGTGTCGGTCGAGCCTGCCCGGTCGACCGCGCGGGCGATCGCCTGGACCATCGAGTACCCCTCGAGCGGGTAGTTCGCGCTGGCGGCGGGCTGGCCGAACCGCTGCTGGAAGCGGGTGAAGAAGTCGTTCCGCGCCGCGACCGGGTCGTCGCCGGTCAAGCCGCCGGCAGCGGGGATGGTGAAGTCCGAGATCCCGGGCACTGCGCCGGTCCAGTAGGTGCCGTCGAAGGCCGCTGTGCCGAGCAGCGGCTGGGTCAGGCCCGCGGCGCGCAACTGGCGCAGCAGGGTGGCGCCGCCCGGCGGGTAGCTGGCCGCGAGGATGACATCCGGGTTGGCGCGCTGCGCGTCGGCGATCTGCGCGGCGGCCGACTCGTCACCGTTCTGGTAGGTCGCCTTGCCCGCGAGCGTCCCGCCGAGGTCCGCCCACCGCTTCTCGAAGAAGTCTCCGACGACCTGGGGGTACTCCAGGCTCTGGTCGGTGATCACGAAGGGCCGGGTGTAGCCCTTCTCCTTCGCGTACTCGGCGAGCAGCGCGCCCTCCGTGCGCGAGCCGGGGTAGAAGTTGTAGGTCAACGGGCCGATGCCGTCGACGCCGTAGAGCGGGCCGCCCGCGCAGCCCATCGCGATCTTGCCGGCATCGTTGGCGACGCGGGCGGCGGGGCCGCCGATGTCGAAGTCGCAGGACGTCACCACGAACTCCGCCCCCTGGTCGAGGACGTCCTGCGCCGCCGTCTGGATCTTTGACACGTCGGTCTCGTTGTTCGTGGTGACCAGCTTGAGCTGACGGCCTAGCACGCCGCCCTGGGCGTTGATGTCGTCGATTGCCATCTGCATGCCCTGCTGCACCGGGATGTCGAAGACGGACATGAAGCCGGTGGTCCCCGCCGTCTGCCCGATGAGGATGGGTTGGGTGGAACCGGACTCGCCGCCGCTGGAACCCGCCGCGGCGGAGCAGCCCGCGGCAAGCGCGGCCAGGATCATCAGGGGCGCGAGCACGCGCCACGCGCGGGTGTATCGCATCGGGTAGGGCTCCGTTCGGGGAGAAGAGGCGGGGCACCCCGTCGTGCATCTCGCAGAGGTGTGTAGCCCCGGGTCGTTCGGGGGGTTGTGCCCTGTGACGCGCGGGGTCCGGGTGGCACGCGCCCGCGCGTCACATCTGGCCGAGCGGCCCGGCGGCCTTCACCCGGATCCGCACTACGGGTTCGGTGAGGTAGGCCATCGGGACCTCCTCGACCTCGACGATCTCGACGGCGGCCGGGTCGGCGCCGGCGCTGATCGCCTCGTCCTTCGCGGCCGCGCATGCGAGATCCAGAACCTCCTGGCGGTCGCGGCCGGAGAGCTTGAACACCTTGTCGACCTGCCCCGACACCGAAGCGATGGCGGCCCCGATGGCGTTGGCGACGTCGTAGTGGTCCGGGCGGACCGTCTGCGCGACGCCCGGCAGCTCCGGCGGGAGGATCACGCTGCCGCCGCCGACGGCGACCAGCGGGACCGGCCCGCGCGCGGTCTTGATCTGGTCGGTGGCGATGAAGACCAGCTCGTCGGCGGCGCGAAGCGCCGCAGCCAGCAGGTCCTCGTGACCGGCAACCGCGGTGGGGTCGCCCATGGTCGCGCGGCCGGCCGCGACTGCGGCATCGGACAGAGTGGGGGTCGTGCCGCCGAAGACCAGGGCCTCGTCGCGGAGCCGATAGCCCACACTGTCCGGGCCGACCCGGATCCCGTCCGCTGTCCCGGCGACTCGCGTACCGCCGCCGACCGCGATGGACACCAGGTCGGGCATCCGGAAGTTGGTCCGCACGCCACCGATGTCGGTCGGGGTGCTCGACTCGCGCGGGAATCCGTTGATCAGCATGCCGACGTCGGTGGAGGTGCCGCCGACGTCGACCACCACGGCGTCGCTGACTCCGGCGAGGTAACAGGCGCCGCGCATGCTGTTCGCCGGGCCGCTGCCGATCGTGAGCACCGGGAAACGCAGCACGTAGTCCAGGCCCATAAGGGTGCCGTCGTTCTGGGTGAGGAAGGCGACGGCGTCGATCCCGTTCAGCGCCAGGGCCGCGGTGAACCCGTGCACCACCTTGTGCGCCACACCGACAAGCGCGGCGTTGAGGATGCAGGCGTTCTCCCGCTCCAGCAGGCCGAGCGCGCCGATGCCATGGGACAGGCTGACCGGGATGTCCGGGCCGAGCACCTCACGCACGACTTGCTCGGCCTCCCGCTCGTGGTCGCCCGAGACCGGCGAGAACACCCCCGAGATCGCGACCGCCTCCGCGCTGTCACCGACCTTCTCCAAGAAGCGGGCCACCTCGTCGCGGCCGAAGGGGACCAGCGGCACGCCGGTGACCTCGCTGCCGCCAGGCACCACCACCTCGCCCGCGGACACCGCGTGCCGGAGGTCGTCGGGCCAGTCGGAGAAGGGCGGGATCGACACGGTGGCAGGCGCCCCGATCCGGACGACGGCGACCTTGAGCAGGTCGCGGCGCTCCAGGATCGCGTTGGTGGCGTGCGTGGTACCGAGCATGACGTGGGTGATCCGCTCGACGGGCTGGTCGATCTGGCCGAGCACCGCCTCCAGCGCGCTGGTGATGCCGCTCGTGAGATCAGGCGTCGTCGGGGTCTTGTGCTTGGCCAGCAGGCGGTTCGCGGCGTCGAGGACGACAGCGTCGGTGTTGGTGCCACCGACGTCGATGCCGATCCTGAGATCAACCGACCCGGGCATGGCGGTCCTCCACAGGGACGTAGTCGAGGTCGTAGCCGAAGGCGCGCGGGCCGACGACGGACAGGCCGCGCTCGCTGCGCCACTGTTCGGGCGCGCGGAACACCCCGACGACCACGCGCTGGCCGTAGCGGATGTGCTCGGTGACGATGCCGTGCGCGGAGTGGCGGTCGAGCAGGGTGATGATGTCCGGGACGGTGGCCAGCGCCTCGCCGTCCTCCATCGCGACCAGGTTCTCATTCTGGAACTCGATACGCACCAGGCGCCCGGCGTCCTGCTCGATGCCCTCGATCACGGCCGACCCGCGGACGAAGCCGCCGGCGGTGCGCCGGTCGACGTCGACGACCTTGCCGGTGAGCAGCGGGTACAGGTCGACCTGGGCGTCGAGGGCGCGGAAGGGATCGTCGGCTGCCGTGCGGATGGTTCGACCGATCTCAACGGCGCGAGACACCGTGCCGCGCAGCAGCGGGGTGGCCGCGGTGCGGGCGTCCATCGGGTAGAGGCCGGCGCAGGCGCAGCCGCCGAGCGTCGAGACGGCGTTGCGGGCCAGCCGCTCCAGCCACACGTTGTCAAGCGGCTCGAAGGTGATCACCTGGGAACGCTCGTCGACCACGACGCAGGGCCAGGAGGGGATGTCGTAGAGGTGCGGGGTGCACATCTGCAGCTCGGGAAAGGCGCGGCCCATCAGGTCGCCGTCCACCAGCGGCAGGCCCGCGAGGGCGGCCCAGGCGATCGGCAGGACTCCGTTGATCCCGCCCATCTCCATCGGCATCAGTGCGGCGATCGGACGGTTCAGCAGGGTCTCGAACGCGGCGCGGATGACCTCGCCCTCGTTACCGTTGGGGATCTTCTCGACCATCACCGTCGGTGCGCCGATCATGCCCGCGGGCACGACCAGGTCGTCGGGGGCGAGCGAGTCGAGGTCGATCAGCGGCACCGGGCCGGTGCGGCGTACAGCGTTCAACGCCATGAGCAACCCGATCCGCGGATCGCCGCCACCGCCACCCGCCAGCACCGTGCAGCCGACGGACAGGTCCAGCAGGTCCTGCTCGTCGAGCTTCGGGGGGTCGTTCGTCATAACGGGAAAGTATGTCCAGCCGCACCCCCACTCCATGGGCGGAACGCCGAAGTTCGGCCGTGGACTGTGCAGTTGGACGAAGTGTGTCCAGACAGCGTCGAGCGTGTTTCTTGTGCTCTCACTCCCGGTGAACGGGTCATACTGTGCGAGTGGGCACGCTCGGGTCTGTCGTCGATCTACTGGCCCACCGGCACCCCGGCACGGTCGAGGTGCTGATAGGCCCGGCCGACCGGCGCGTCAGTGAGGTGCGCCTGGTCGAGCAGGTCGACCAGGTCGACGACGCACCGGCGGGCGCGCTGCTCGTGCTGGAACGGGGGCTCGCCGCCCTGACCGGGGACTACCGGTTCGACGTCATGGTGCGCCGCGCCGCTGCCCGCGAAGTAGCGGCCTTGGTCGTGGTGCTTCCCGAGGGCGCGAAGCTGTCGCTTACCGCGATGGCGCTGGCCCGGCGCGCCGAGATCGCCGTGATCCGGCTCGCCCCGGAGGTAGACGTCACCGCCGCGTTGGGCACCATGGTCCGCCAGGCCACAGACCGGCTCAGCGTAACGGTGGGCCGGGCGCGGGCGGTCTGCGAGGCGATCGACGGGCGGTCGTTCGACAGCGTCGAGGCGCTGCTCGACCGGGTCGGCCTGCTACTCGGGCGCACGGTCAGCATCGGGCCCCGACCCGACGGCGACGGACAGGCGCTCACCGTGCCCGCCGGACCCATCAACGGCACCGACCGTAGCGGGGGTTGGCTGTGGACCGAGCGCCCCGGCGATGCGGACGCCGACGCACTGCTGGAGATGGTGCTGTGGCGGGTCGCCGCGGAGACCACCCGGCTGACCGACGAGCGGGTGCGCGCCGAGCAGGTCTCCCGCCGCTCCGCCGGCGAGGTGCTGGTCCAGCTGGTCGAGGCGGACCGCGCGGCCCGCGCCGCCATCGCCCCATCGGCCCGGCGGCTGGGCATCCCGGTCGACGGCTGGCACGTGGTCACCCGGATCGAGCCGGACAACCTGCTCGAGGTCGTCGGCGACGACGTCGCGGCCTTCGAGACCCGCGACGAGCTCGCCTCGCTCGCCTTGAAGGCCGCCGCGAGCATGCCCGGCACCTGGCATGTCGGGCATGAACCGGCCGGGGTGCTGCTGTTGTGGACCGGTGATAGCCCTCCCCGCCAGGAGACCCATGCGCAGCTCCAGCGCCAGCTCGCCTTCGTGCTGAAGGCGCTGGTCGGGCGGGTGCGCGGGCTGCAGGTGTTCTGCGGGACAGGAACCGCGCGGCCGGGCATCGCCGGGCTGGCGAGCAGCGCGACCGAAGCCCGGCTCGCGGTGTCGTCGGCCCGATTCCGCCAGCGCTACAACGTCCCGGTGCACTTCGACGCCGTCGGCATGCGCGCGACCCTGCTCGAGTGGTACGGCTCGCCGACGGTGCAGCAGTCGATCGACCGGCTCTTCGCCCCCCTTGCCGACCTCACCCCGGCCAAACGCCAGGCGATGATCGACACCGTCTGCACCTACCTCGACCTGCAGGGCTCGGCGGCCCGCACCGCGGAGGTGCTGCACCTGCACCGTAACGCGGTGCGGTACCGGATACAGCGCGCCTTCGAGGTGCTCGGGATCGACGAGCACGACGCCGACCAACGTCTGTTCCTGCATCTCGCCTGCCGAGCCCAGAGACTGGGCGACATCGGCGCTTGATGGCGCAACGAGCAGGAGATCCGGGCGGCCTGCCGCGCGTTTGGAAGGTGACGTTGCTGATGTTCAACGTCTGGAATGTCAGCTTCCAAACGTCAGGGCACATCGCGGCAGCGTGGTCGCCCTGGCCGGGGCGCTCGGGTCAGAGCGGCGCCTGCGGGACGCAGAAGTCGAGGTCGCAGCCGCGGTCGGCGCCCATCACGTGCTCGTGGAAGAGCCGCCCGTAGCCGGTGGCCGGGCCCGGGTCGGGCGCCGGCAGCTCCGCCCGGCGCCGGGCCAGCTCGGCGTCGTCGACGAGCAGGTCGAGCCTCGCCTCGCTGACCGACAGCCGGATCCGGTCGCCCGTCCTGACCAGCGCGAGCGGACCACCGATCGCCGCCTCGGGCGTGATGTGCAGGACGATCGTGCCGTAGGCGGTACCGCTCATCCGGGCGTCGGAGATCCGGACCATGTCGCGCACCCCCTTCCGCGCGAGCTTGGCCGGGATCGGCAGGTAGCCCGCCTCCGGCATCCCGGCGCCGCGGGGACCGGCGTTCTGCAGCACCAGCACGTCCGACGGCTCGACGTCCAGGTCGGGGTCGTCGACGCGGGCGGCGAGGTCCGCGAGGGAGCGGAACACCACGGCGCGACCGGTGGTCTCGAACAGCGCGGGATCGGCGGCGGACCGCTTGATCAGCGCCCCGCCGGGGGCGAGCGAGCCGCGCAGCCATACCAGCCCGCCCTTCGCCCGGCTCGGCTCGGCGGCGGTCCGCACGACGGCGCGATCGACCCAGCCCGGCCCGCCGCCCAGCGTCTCGCCGAGGGTGGCGCCGGTGACGGTGGGCGCGGACAGGTCCAACAGGTCCCGCAGCTCGTGCAGCACGGCAGGCAACCCGCCGGACGCGTGCAGGTCCTCCATGTAGTGCGCACCCGTCGGCTTCAGCTCGACGAGCACCGGTGTGGTCTCGCTGAGGGCGTTCAGCTCGTCCGGGTCGACGCCGATCCCCAGGCGCCCAGCCATCGCCGTGAGGTGCACCAGCGCGTTGGTCGAGCCCCCGATCGCCAGCAGCACGCGCAGCGCGTTGCGCACTGACGCCGCCGTCACGACCTGGTCGGGCGTGCGCCCCGCCGCCGCGATCTCCACCGCGGCCGCGCCGGTCGCCTCCGCGATGCGCAGCCGGTCGGCGTGCACCGCGGGCGCGGTCGCGCTTCCCGGCAGCGCCATCCCGAGCGCCTCCACCACGCAGGCCATCGTGCTGGCGGTCCCCATCACCGCGCAGGTGCCGGCGGTCGTGGCGAGGTTGCGCTCCACCTCGGCGATCTCCGCGGCGCCGACCGCGCCGCCCCGGAAGTCCGCCCAGAACCGGCGGCAGTCCGTGCAGGCACCCAGTCGCTCGCCGTGGTACCGGCCCGTCGACATCGGCCCGGCGACGAGCTGGACCGCCGGACGCCCGGCCGAGAACGCGCCCATCAGCTGCGCCGGCACGGTCTTGTCGCAGCCGCCGACCAGGACCACCGCGTCCATCGGCTGCGCCCGCACCATCTCCTCGACGTCCATCGCCATCAGGTTGCGGAACATCATCGCGGTGGGGTTAAGGAAGCCCTCGCCGAGCGAGACGGTCGGGAACCGCATGGGCAGCCCACCGGCAGCGGTGACGCCACGCACCACCGACGCGACCAGCTCCGGCTGCGCCCGGTGGCACGGGTTGAAGTCGCTCTCCGACGTCGCGATCCCGATCACCGGCCGCTCCAGCGACTCCGGCGCACGCCCCGTGGAGTGCAGGAACGTCCTGCGCAGGTAACGCGAGAACTCCCGGTCACCGTAGTTCGTCAGCCCGCGGTACAACCCGGTCTCGTCGGACAATGCGTCTCCTCCGGTCGGCCGACGGGCGGCGCGGGGCCGCCGTCGCGCAGGATCAAGTACCCGCTCCGGTGTACTCCTGGGCCTGCCCCGTCGGCGCCCACCGTCAGCCGACGTGACGCAGGTGCGGCCAGATCTGCGCCCAGGGGGCCTGGCGCTCCCGGCAGACGCGCACCGGCGTGCCCTGCTCCTCGTTGCCGAGACCGACCCCGTTGTCGATGCGTGCCGCCTCGGCGCAGGAGCCGAACCACTGCTCGATCGGCTGCCCGTCGAAGCCGATGACGATCGTGGTCGTGGCGCTCTCCGGCGGTGGGCCCCAGTCGGCGTAGCTGTTGTGCCCGCTGTACGCGCGCGGCAGGCCCAGTTCCCCGCCGTAGTGGTCGACGGCGCCTGCCTGACCGTAGTTGGCGGTGAGCACAACCGCGCCGGCGCGTTCGGCGGCGGGGAGCGCGGTGTGCACCGCGGCGACGGTCCGCACGAACGCGGGCCAGCCGACGGTCTCGCCCGCGTCGTAGTTGATGTCGGTGATCGGCGTCGCGGCCAGGTGCTGGACCGGCACGAGAGGCAACATGAGCACGGCGTTCACGGCCGCGCCGAGCACGATCGCCGACGCGAGCAGCGCCGATCGCAGGACGGACGCGCGGGCGCGGACCCAGCGCAGCACCGGCTCGGCGCCTGCAGCCAGCAGCACCGGATAGAGCCCGGCCAGGTAGTACGGCTTGCCGCCGGTCGCCATGAACACCACCGCCAGCAGTGGGTACGCCACGGCGAACCCCCGGTACGGGCGCAGCCGCGGGTCCCGGGCCAGCCGCCACAGCCCGACGGCCCACGCCGGAACCAGCAGCGGGCTGACGAGCACGAGCTGGAAGGGCAGGAACACGTACCAGGGCTCGCTCGTGCCTGAGCTCCCCGAGGCGATCGCGGCCGAGAGCGCGAGCATCGGCCAGCCGTTCGCGGCCTGCCACACCAGGTTCGGCGCCCAGAGGATCAGCGCGGTCGCCGCCGCCGCCCACGGCCACGGGCTGCGCAGCACCCGCCGCGGTCCGGCGACGAGGATTCCCGCCGCCAGCCCGAACAGCAGGAAGGCCACCAGCAGCTTGTTCTGCAACCCGATCCCGGCGACGAGACCCACCCACAACCACGCCCGTCCCCCGTCTCGCAGGGCGCGGACCGTCAGCCACGACAGCGCCGCCCACGCGAGCAGGTCGAACGTCGTAGTGGAGAGCATGTGCCCCGCAATGAGCAGGATCGACGACACCCCGGTGCACGCGGCCGCCAGCACCTGCGGCCCGCGGCCACCACCGAACTCGCGGGCGATCAGACCGGCAAACATCACGACCAGCCCGGCCGCGACCGCCGACGCCAGCCGCAACCCGACGAGCGAGTCGCCGAACAGCTCGCTCGCCGCGCGTGCGAGCAGCGGCGTCAAAGGCGGCTGGTCGAGGTAACCGAACGCCGGGTGCTGCCCGGCCTGCAGGAAGTACAGCTCGTCACGGTGGTAGCCGTATCCCCCGCTGGTCGCCACGAGTACCGCGGTGACGGCCGCACCGGCGACGGCCAGCGGAACCCGGGCGACCGGGGGGCGGTCCGCCGTCAGCCCGGATCCGGTGTCGGGTCTGGGCGCGACACTCGGTTCGGTCATCTGATCACCTTTGCGCAGCGATCGGCCGCCGTCCACGTCTACGCTGTTGATCTTTCCACCGTGGACGGGTCCGCCGGCAGCTGCAAGGGTGTAATCGTGAAGTCCCTCTACGACCACGCCGGCGGCCACGAGGCCATCCACCGGTTCGTCGACGTCTTCTACGCCAGCGTGCTCGCCGACCCCGTGCTCCAGCCGCTGTTCGGCGCGGGCCGCCCGGAGCACGTCGCCCACCTCACCGCCTTCGACGCCGAGACGTTCGGCGGGCCGACGGAGTTCACCGAGACCACGGGGTTCGCCGGGCTGATCGCAGCCCACCGCGGCCTCAAGATCACCGAGCCCCAGCGACAGCGCTTCGTGGAGCTGTACCTGCTCGCCGCCGACACCGTCGGGCTCCCGGACGACGCCCCGTTCCGCGAAGCGCTGCGGTCGCACGTGGAGTTCGGCTCACGAGTGGCGATGCAGAACTCGCACGCGGAGACCGACGACCAACTGCACCCGCTGCGCGAGGTACCGATCTGGCGCTGGCCCGGGGAGGAGTAGCTACTGAGGTGTCCTGGCACCGGCCCACCGACGCAGTTGGGCCCGGTCGGCACATCCGGTATCAGGTAGGGTCTGCCGGCTCCACTTCCCACCCCGAAGCCGAGAGCCCCTGGATGGCCGCCTCGACGTCGGCGGACATCGGTGCCGGCTACCGAGTTAGCGACGCGGGCCACGACCTTCGCACCGGACCCCAGGACCAGAAGCGCGCTGAAGACCTTCAGCGCCCTCCTACTTCTCCCGGGCGAACGGGCTCGGCCGGATCCACGTCGTGAACGCCCGGGTGAGCGCGGGTGCCCCGTCGAGGACCAGCCGGCCGGTGCGGACAGCCTCGGCGTAGCTCGTGCGCGACAGGTGGATGTCGACCAGGCAGGCGGCATCGGCGTGGGCGACGATGTCCTCGACGTGACCGACTCCCCTGGTGCACAGCTCCGGCTGCGGCTTCCGCAGTATCAGCCAGTACTGGTCCGCCGGTCTGTCGCGCATGTCGAACCGCACCACCACAGTCCGGTCTGGAAGGCGCGACACGTCCACGAGCTTCGTGGTCGCCCACAGCACGTACGCCGGATCCAGATGGTGGGGCTCGATCTCCAGCCACCGGGCGCCCCACTGCCCCATCGCCTCGCACACGCTCTCGAGGTCGCGGCCCCTCTCCGTCAGCTCGTACGACCGCCCGCGGCGCGCCGGGATGTACCGGCTCTCGACGATCCCGTGCCGCTCCAGTGTGTCCAGCCGCTTGGCGAGCAGCGCCGGGGAGATGCCCGGTGCGCCCTGCCGGATCTCGGTGAACGTGCGGCAGCCGTGGAGCAGGTTCCGCACGATGATCGGCGTCCAGCGCTCCGCGATCAGCTCGGACGTCCGGGCGATCGGGCAGAACTGGCCGTAGGTGCGCACCGGTCGAGCGTGGGCGTGAACCCAGCCGGAGGCAACTTCAGTTTCTGAATTGCTCCGCCCGCGCAGGACGAGGAGTGTCGTCGGCGACCGGGCGGACCGGCCCGGGCAAGCCCACCACGGAAGGTGGATGAGCACGATGCTTCTTCCCGGACGAGCTCACACGGTCGCCCCCGGCGCCGGGCGCGTCGTCGACCTCGGCATCACCCGGATGCGTGTCCTCGCCGCCGGTGACGAGACGACGGGCCGGGCGTTCACCCTCGCAGAATTTGCGGGTGCCGAGGGCCCGTGGACGGTTCCGCACCTGCACGAGCGCATGGACGAGTCGTTCTTCGTCCTGGACGGCGGCTTCACCTTCACCGTCGGCGACGAGGAGATCCCCGCCGGTCCCGGCTCCTACGTGCTGGTGCCGCGCGGCACACGGCACCTGCTGGCCGCGGGAGCGGCGGGCGGCCGGTGTCTCGTGCTCATGGTGCCCGGCGGGCAGGAGGACATGTTCTTCGAGCTCGGCGAGCTCGGAGCCGACAGCCTGCGCGATCCCGCGGTGCGCGCGGCCATCGCCGCCCGGTACGACTCGGTGCCGGTCTAGCTCTTCGCTAGTCTCCGCGACGGAGTTCACGGTCAGACCAAGCGGCGGTCGATCGCCACGGTCACGAAGAGGAGCAGGACGTCCGCTCGACGCTCGGGCGGGTCGGGAGCGGCGACGCCGACGCGGAGCTCGACTACGTCACCGACATCCGGGACGCGGGCGACGTGGAAGTACCCGCGGCTCGCGCCCACAAGTCGCGCCGGTTGGGACACCCGGCGCACGCGGTCGTCCGGCGCTGCCGGCGTTCGCGGTGCCCGGAGGCGCGGGACCGACGACTCACCCCGGCCGCCGCGCAACCCCCGATGACGGCGGGTCCGCCCAGAGCGGACCGATCCTCTCGAACCACGTTTCGGAGCTATTGAAGCCCCTCCGGCACCATCGTTTGCCATCCTCTTACCAACGACCGACGAATGGATAACCCGGCGCCCCCTAGTGTCCGACGCGCTGTGGCTCGGCGTACCCGCCGTTCCCGTGATATCGGGCCACGGTCACGTTTCGGTCGGACCCACACTTTCCATATCCACGGACGTCGCAGGCCGGTCCCCGAAATGCCGGTCGGCGCCCCGGCAGACGGCCCGAGAAAGAGGCTCAATGACGTCGCAACACGCCCTAGCACCGAGCCGCCAGCTCCTCAGCAAGGTCCCAGAAGTGACGATCTACTTCTGGATCATCAAGGTGCTCTGCACGACAGTGGGCGAAGCGGCCGCCGACTTCCTCAACGTCAACATGAACTTCGGCCTGACGGGCGTGTCGGTGGTCACCGGCGTCCTGCTGGCCGTCGCACTGTTCTTCCAGTTCGCTGCCCCGCAGTACAGGCCGGGCAGGTACTGGCTGACGGTGGCCCTGGTCAGCGTCTTCGGAACCTTGGTGACCGACAACCTCACAGACAACGCCGGACTGCCCCTCGAGGCGAGCACGCTGATCTTCAGCGTTCTCCTCGCTCTCACCTTCGCCGGATGGTATCTCTCCGAGAAGACGCTCTCCATTCATTCCATCTTCACCCGGCGACGGGAAGCGTTCTACTGGCTGGCGATCCTCTTCACCTTCGCACTCGGCACCGCGACCGGTGACCTCATGGCCGAGGTGCTCGGGCTCGGCTACCTGGTGACCGGAGTCATCGTGGCGGCCCTGATCGCCGTCTTTGCGATCGCGTGGCGATCCGGACTCAACTCGGTGCTCGCCTTCTGGGTCATCTACATCCTGACCCGCCCGCTGGGGGCATCGGTCGGCGACTACCTTTCGCAGCCGCCCACCCAGGGCGGGCTGGGCCTGGGTGCCACGGTGACGAGCCTGATCTTCACGGCCGCGATCGTCGGCACCGTCACCTATCTCGCGGTGACGAAGGCCGACATCATCGCGAGCGAAGCGGCCGTGGCCACGGACGAGGCAGCGGAACGCGGAGGGCTGCTGCAGACGATCGTCGTCGTGGCGATCGTGGTCGTCGCGGGAGGGGCGGGGTACTTCGTCCGCACGTCCGCACTCCAGAGCGACACGACGGGCTCGGACAGCACGGCGCAGTCGGTCGCGACCGGGGGCCAGGCAGCCGGCGCAGGCCAGGAAGCGCAGGCCGCCGGTGGAGGCCAAGCGGCACCGGCCTCGACCCTGGGAGACCTCTCGACGTTCCGCGGCATCACACAGGACACGCTGAACCTCCTCGACGGCGGCGACCAGGCCGGCGCCACGGCCCGCGTCGATGATCTGGAGATCGAGTGGGACAACGCCCAGTCGCGCCTGAAGCCGAGGGACAAGGCGGCGTGGACCGAGATCGACGGCAAGATCGACACGGTGCTGCGTGAGCTACGGTCGACGAGCCCGAACCCGGCAAGCGAGAAAACCGCGCTCACCGCGCTGCTGACCGCGCTCGGGTGAGCTGACGCTTTCACTGATCGAGTCTCATCGCGAGCGGGCCGACCGGGGTCGCCGGTCGGCCCGCCCGCGTTCTTAATCCTGGGATGCGGTGATGATTCCGTACTTTCTCCGCAGATGCGGCGATCTCGTCGGCTAGGCTCCTCCAGCGTTCGTGCCCCGCGAGAGGCGGCGCGTCAGGGGAGGCTGATGTGAAGCTTCGGATGCCGGTCGTGCTGGCCGCCGTTGTGGCGGCAACGGCTACGGCCTGTGGGGGCGCCGCGCCCGCACCCGGCGCGCGCGAGCTGACGGTGTTCGCCGCCGCGTCGCTGACCGAGACGTTCTCGGCGATGGAGAGGCAGTTCGAGGCCGAGAACCCCGGCGTCGACGACGCTCCAGGACGCGGGCTTCGGCACCCCGTGACCGACCCTCCTAGCCCTTGCGTTCCAGCGTGTAGCGGACCGTCTGGGCCCGGATGCCGTCGTCGGTGAAGACGAACGTATCGATGCCGTCCATCGCCTGGGTCGTCGCGGACACGGCGCTCCACTCGATGAACAGGATGTCGCCCTCGAAGATCTGCGTCGGGACGCTCCAATCGGCGTCGGGCAGGTCGGCGAGCAGCTTCACGAAGCCCTCGCGCACACCATCCTTGCCCCGCTTGACCCCGGACGGCGTGATGAACACGGCGTCCTCGGTGTAGTCGGCCACGATCTCTTCCACGTCACCGGCGATCAACGCACCGGCGTGGTGCTCGAAGATCTCCTGCGGGGTACGCGCCATCGTCGTCTCCTCCGTGTGCAGCCGAAGGTCGGCCAAGGTCGGTCAGGACCGTCCTGAGTGTTCACCCAGACCGCGCCCACGCACAGCAGCCGTGCCGGGAGGTGGGGCCTTTCGATCTCGAGGGTGAACATCCGCCCTCGAGCACGGCCCCCGCCGTCAGCGCCCGGCTGCCGCTCGGCCCGAACCCGGAGCGGGCCCGGCCCGCCGCTGCTCGCCGACGCCGTCGATGACCGCGCGGGCCATCGCGGTGAGCCGACGGTTGCCGGCGCGGGCAGACCCCCGCAGCACCCCGAATGCCTGCTCGGTGTCCATGCCCAGCCGTTCGGCGAGCACACCCTTGGCCTGCTCGATGACCACCCGGCTGGAGAGGGCATCAGTCAGCTGCGCGATGAGCATCTTCTGCTTGTACTGCTCACGCCACTGCAGCAGGCCCGCCGTGGCCACGTCCGCGAGCGCCTGAGCGATCCGCACCGCGGCCCCATCCACTCCACCGGCGGTGCACCACATCAGGCTGACCACACCCAGCACCTGCTCGTGCCGCCGCATCGGTACTGCGAGCAACCCGACGTACCCCGCGCCCCGGCAGCTCGGTCCGAACCGCGGCCACCGTCGGGTGGTCCGGTCCGCTCCCAGGTCCGCTACCGCGAGCGCCCGCCCGCTGCGATAACAGTCGACGACCGGACCCTCGTGCCACTGCAGCTGCCACTGCTCCAGCAACCGAGCCTGCTCGCTGGTGCAGGCCAACACATCCAGATTCCCCTGTGGATCGGCCAGCACGAGCCCGGCCGCATCCACCTCCAACATGGCCACGGACCGGTCCACGAGCTGCCCCAGGTACCCCACGACGTCCGACCCGGTCGTCAAGCCGCCCGCAACCCGCACGAACGCCTCGGCCAGTGACTCATTGCTCGGCAAATTGCCCATCCGCCCCTCGTTGAGCTCCGATCCGAGGGCCACCGGCACGGCGAGTCGTCACGCCGCTAGCCGGTGCCTGGTCGCTGTTCGCGAACGCACTCGCCCACGCGTACCGCGCGAGCCGGCCAGCTGTCGGTGCCTCGCATCGCCCCTTCGGAGCGAGGCCTTTGCTGTTTGCGTTCCGGGCCAACGTAACCCGTCCCCCGGGCAATGGGCCACAACGTGACCGACCTCAGAGTCGCGGGTGGCCAGAACCCCTCCGCATCTCCGGGCAAGTCGGACATCCATGGTCCTCGCAGGTCGAACGCCTGCAGGACACAGCCGGAACGAGCCGCGGGGCTTCAACCGGAGCCCGAGCACCGTCTGATCACCCCGCCGCGTTCGTCGGCTCCGCGGACGGCCCGGCGACCTCGCCGGCGAGCGCGCCCAGCGCCTCCGCGAGGCTCGGATCGGCGACAGGCCGTGCCCGACCCGCAGGAGCGCGCATCGGCCGCGCCCCGGCCCGACCCGCCGGACGGGGAGCCAGCAGTGCGTGGTCGAACTCAGCGGTGGGAACCGTGTCGAGTAGTCGGAACTCGAGCCGCTCCATCGCAAGCAGGAACATTCCGATCATCACCGGCGCCAGCAGCACGAGCGCGAGCACAAGCAGGACCACGCGACCCTCCAAGGTGGGTGCGGCAGCGGATCCATCAGACCTGCCGGCGCCGCCGGGATGACAGGACCCACGGTTCTCCGGAGACCCGCTCCCGCGCATCACCCGCCACGAAGGAGCCGGGCCCGAGAGTGTGCGCCGAGCGGACTGACACCGGAGGTGCCAACGGCCCTAACCCCAAAGCCGTTCAGTTGGGCGGTGGGCGGTGGTGTCAAGGACCGGCGCCGGCAGCGAGGGACGCGATCACTCCACGAACCACACGTCGGCGAGATCCACCGCGGCCACTCCCTGGTCGGCGGCGATCCGCTCGATCGCGGAGGCAAGTATCAGCGACAGATCGACTGCGACGTCGGCGAGTCCGTCCACCCCTGCTTCGGCGAGCACGGCAGCGGCGACGCCGCGCGCCGCGAACACACCTTGTTCGTAGTTGTGGTCGTCCGAGAGCACGGCCCGCACGGACTCGTACGCCCGCGCCCGGGCGTACAGGTCGATGGACTCGCCTGGAACTCTTCTGTCCTCACTCACGCTGTGCTCCTCCGGGCCGGCCGTGGATCGTCGCTCCGACCGGTGACCAGCCCCGGGTGCCCGGGCACTGTGACGCAGAGTACCCGGGAATGCGGCTACTCATCCGTCGTGGAGACCGTCAACCACTCGACCGTACGGGCTACAGTCACGCCGCCGGCCGGCCGAGGTAGTGGGCCGTCCTTCGGCACCCGTGAGGAGCACCAGCGTGGGCCATGTTCCCGAGGCGCATTCCCACCGGAAGATGCCCGATGCCATCCGTGCGGTGCTGTCGGACGACCACAGCCACGAGCGCGGGCTGGCCGCCTTGCAGGACCTCATGGACCAGATCGTCCGCGATGAGGGCGCTGCAGGACTCCGCGAGCTCACGGTGGCGCTGGCACTCGGCCTGGCAAGCGCGCTCGAGCAGATCGCCGTCGAACAGGGTGTCGCCGCCGCTGACCTCGCGGAGGTCTGGTTCACGGACTGACGGTTGACGCCGGACGCTCCTGCCGATCGGCAAGAGCGTCCGGCCCCAGCTGGTCAGCCGCGGCGCCTGCTCACGCGGCGCGCGGTCCGTCGCGACGTACGCCGCGCGACCCTGCGGGATCCGAACATGGTCCACCTCCTCCCACCGTCCGCCGGCCCGGCCGATGCGGCCGGACGAGCGCCGACCGGGCGCTGACCGACCTCACCGTGCGCCGACGCCGGCCGTCTCGAGGTCGTGCAGGTCCGTTGCCTCCTGCGCGGACACCATCCCGATCCCGACCAGGTCGAGCGGGCTGATGAAGGCGTCGCCGATGCGGTAACCGCCGGCGGCGGCCACCGCGTCCCGCAGTGGGACGGCCCAGGCGTGCTCGAGGAGGAGCAGCGCCGCCGCCGAGCCGTTGGGGATGTCCTCCAGCACGTCCCATGCGTCCTCGTCGGAGAACACGCGAGCACCGCTCGCTGCCGCGGCGGCGCCGGCCTCCGCGCCCGGTTCGATGCCCGCCTCCCCCTCGATCCCGAGCCCGATCAGCGCCCCGACCTTGCTGCCGAGCTCGACCGCCTCGTCGTCGGTCAGGTTGCTGAGGTGGGCCACCTCGACCTCGCCGTTGGCGTCCTTGTGAACCGCCAGCGCGTCGATCACCCGAACGGTGTCGCTCTCCCGCAGGCGCTCCAGTTCCGTGATGATCCCGCCGTGGAAGTCCGGTTCGGGGAACCCCAGCACGATCAACTGCACAGGTCCGATACTCATCTCTCTCCCTCTCCGTCGCGGCCGGCGCTCCGGGTCGTGCCTCCGGGTGCCGGGAGGGCCAGGGTCGACGCATCCGACCGTCGCGACCTCATCCCCGGCGGGTGACCGGGCAGGAGCGTCGGACGGGTCCGGCAGCCGTTCCAGGGAGATCACCTCGAGACCCATGGCGCTGCACTGGGCCAGCAGGCCGTACAGATCGGACTGTTCGATCACTTCCCCGAACATGATCGTCTGAGGAGGGACCGCCTGGAAGTCCATCGCGCTGAAGGCGCTCCGCACCCGCTCGGACACCCAGCCGCTCACCCGCACCTCGTATCGCGCACGCACCATCGAACTCTCGCTTCCTTCGGGCCCGGCCGGACCGGCGCAAGGTGCCACCCTCCTCCGCCGGAGCCCGCCGGGCATCGCCCTGCCCGGATGATCCGGGTGCGTCCTGAAGCCCAGGGAAACGCATGTGAGACCCCGTGGCGCACGGCAGCCGCCAGATCGTTCTGCACTTTCGTCACGGCGATCAGGTTCGCGGGATATTGATGTTCCCGGCCCGTCCATAGGTTCAGCATTCCCACTGCGGGAGCACGAACAGATCTGACCCCTACCGATCAAAGCCGAAGGCTGCTACCTGCAACGACATGCCGAAGCGTTACATTTTAGCCGCAGATTCACAGAGGGTTGTCGCAGCTTCATGTCGATGGACACCAACCTGTCCGTAGCTCTATCGTGATTCTCCCACCGCCACGCGCTGAAGATCGAATGTGAATCAGACCCGCCGGAGATCCAGCCGAACGTCGAACAAGGCGATCGCGTGGACTACCCGGGGGGGCCGGACGGCCTGTCGGGAGTTGATCGCTGTGCCGCTCGTACCGCACACCAAGATCGCGATTCCGCCGCTGCCTCCCGAGTTCGTGGAACGGGCTGCCCTTCGCGCGGAGCTCGACGCGAGTGTGGCCGCCGATATGGCGCTGGTGTGTGCCCCCGCCGGCTACGGCAAGACGCTGCTGCTGGCGGACTGGTCGCGCACGAGCCCGGGCGTGGACACGGCATGGGTCAGCCTCGACCGCGACGACAACGACCCGAGGAGGTTGTGGGCGTCGATCGTGGCCGCGCTCGCAGCCTGCCCGTCGGTTCCCGACTCGAGCCGCCTGCACGGGCCTTGGGTCTGGCGGGCCGACGCCCAGCCCGAGTTCCTCGCCGAGCTCATCGACGCGCTCGGGGCCTTGCCCCGGCCCATCCGGTTGATCCTCGACGACGTGCACGAGCTGGTCGACACCGAGGCGCTGCACGGCATGCAGATCCTCACCCGCAACCGCACCCCCGGGGTACAGCTCGTCCTCTCCAGCCGGCTGGATCCCCCACTGTCCCTCCCCCGGCTGCGCCTTGCGGGAAGGCTGTGGGAGCTGCGGGCCGCGCAGATGCGCTTCTCGGTGAGCGAGACGACGGCGCTGCTGGAGAAGTCGGGGCTGCACCTCACGCCCGCCCAGGTCGACCTGCTGCATCAGCGAACCGGCGGGTGGGCCGCCGGGTTGCGCCTGGCCGCAACCGGTGCGGCCGAGTCCGCCGACCTGGACGCGTTCGTGACCCAGTTCTCCGGCAACGAGAGCTCCGTCGCCGACTACCTCGTCGGGGAGGTTCTCAGCGGGTTGCCCGCGGACGTGCAGGATTTCCTGCGGGCGATCAGCATCAGCGAGCCGATCCCTACGGACCTCGCCGCCGAGCTGTCCGGGCGGCAGGACGCCGGCCGCCTGCTCGACCGGCTCGAACGCCAGACCTCCCTGCTGTCACCCACCGGGTGTCAGCGCGACGCCTACAGCGTCCAGGAGCTCCTGCGGGCGCATCTGCGCGCCGACCTCCACAGGCAGGGGGTGCAGCGAGCAACCGACCTGCACCGCGTCGCCGCCCGGTGGTGGGCGGGCAGGCTCGAACCGGTCCAGGCCCTGGACCACGCGGCGCTGAGCCAGGACGCGGGATTGCTGAAGGGCCTGCTGCACCAGTTCGCCGTTCCGCTGATCCTCGCCGGGGACCACGGGCCGCTTCGGCGCGCCCTGGCCACCGCGGGCGCGCAGGCTGTCGCGACGAATCCCTGGCTGGCGCTGATCTCGGCGCTGACCCACTTCGAGGCGGGCGAGCTCCGCGCCGCCCGCGGGGATCTGCGCCATGCCCGGCAGTCCTGGCCCGCCCACGGCTCCGCGGGCCTGTCCGTGCTCCGCGCCGTGGCCGAGCAGTTCAGCGCCGGGGTGGCCCAGACGCCACCGTCGCCGCCCAAGTTCGCCGTCAGGGACATCAGTGAGCTGCCCACCGAACCCGAACTGGAGGCGCTGGCCCGGCTGAGCCGCGGCACCACCCGACTCGAGCGGCACGACCTGGCCGGGGCACGCGTGGAGTTCGAGGCCGCGCTGCATCTGAGCCGGAGCCACCGCTTCGACTACCTGACGCTGCAGTGCCTCGCGCTCTTGGCCGGCGTCGCGGGCAGCGCGGGCGAGGTGCAGACGATGCGGGCGTTGAGCGTCCAGGCCGTCGCGAAGGCGGGCGAGCACGGATGGGAGGACTCGACGTGGTCCGGCGCGGCCATGGCGATGTTGGCCTACTCCGCGCTCATGCGGACCGATACCGACGAGGCCGAGCGCCTCGCGACCCAGGGCCTGGCGCTGGGGGGCGCGGCGTCGTCTCCCCGGTTGCGATTCGCTCTGCACGCCGTCCAGGGCGCCGCCACCTTCGACCTCGGGGACCGAGCGGGCGGGCTGGCCCAGCTGCAACAGGCCCGCTCCGAGTTCGGCGACGTTTCGGCGAGTGCGGAGCAAGTCGGTTCGCTCGCGATGTTGGAGTTCCGCGCGGCGCTGCTGCTCGGGCACTCCGCTGCGGCCCGAACGGTGCGGGGGTGGCTGGCCGACCGCACCAGCGACAACGCCGAGCTGGTGGTGATGCAGGCGTGGACCGAGGCGACCGGCGGCCGTCACGAGCACGCGCGGTCGCTTCTCCGCCCCGTGCTGAACGGAGCCGTGCCGGCCCTTCTTCCGCACACCCTGGTGGACTCGTGGCTGCTGGAGACGTCGCTCGCCGTCGCCTCCGGGGAACGGCCCGCCGCCCGCAGGGCCCTGCAGAGCTCGCTGGCCGTCGCCGAGCCGCTCGACGCGCTCCGCCCCTTCGCGCATGCCGGCCCAGGTATCCGCGAGCTGCTCGTGCACCAGCACGGCAGCTTCGGCGCCTCGGACGCGTTCGCCGAGCGTGCGATCGCGGCGGGTGCCGGTGGCGCGGAACGGCGGGCGATGCTCAGCGAGCGGGAGCTCACCGTGCTCGGGCTGCTCCCGTCGATGCTGTCGCTCGACGAGATCGCCGCCGACCTCACGGTCTCGGTGAACACCGTGAAGAGCCACGTGAGGTCGATCTACACCAAGCTGGGCGTCAGCAGCAGACGCCTGGCGGTGCTCACGGCCCACGAACACGGCCTGCTGACAAGCACCCTGCGCCTGGGCTAGTGTCCCGCGCCGACGGCACAGCACACACCCAGCCGGTACCGGACACCCGATGGACGGTGTGTGCAGCACCGGGGCGGTGTGTGCCGTCCCGCAGGTCACAGGCCGGACTCGGCCTTCACACGGCCCGAGTAGATCGCTTCCACCAGCGCGCTGTGGTCGCGCTCGTTCTGGTCGGCGTACAACGCCGCGAAGTCGCCTACGGCCTCGTCGAACGCCGGGCCCGAGCCGAGGTACGCGGCGATCGCCACGCGGTCACCGCTGCGGGCGTGCGCGCGGGCAAGGGTCCAGCCGCACAGCTCCCCGTACGCCCGCATCCCCTTGGGGACCATCGCGCTGAGCTCGGCCGATCCCTTCCAGTCCCGCAGCTGCCGCAGGTAGAAGTCCCGGGTCTGCCCGTCGAAGCCCTGCACCTGGACCCAGCCGAGGAAGATGTCGCCGACGGCCTGCATGAGCCGCTGCCCGACGACGACACGCTGGCCGCAGTTGTCGTACTCGCTGGCTCCGGCGTACTCCTCCAGCACCGACGGGCAGGCCTCCTTCGCCTGCAGGAACAGCGGGTCGTGCTCGTCGTCGCCGAGCAGGAGCGCCATGTAGCAGCGGGTGCCCACGCTCCCGACGCCGACGACCTTGCGAGCGAAGTCCACGAGCCAGTACCGGTCCAGCAGTTCGCGGCGTTCCGGTTCCAACGACGTCCGATAGGACTCGAGCATGCCGCGCAACTGCTCCGTGACCTCGGCCGGGTGCATGCCTTCGCCCACGAGGTCGCGCAGGGGCACGATCAGCGGTGGGTCGCCGATGATCGCGGGCCGTCCGCCATCGGTGCCGGCGAACCGCCCGAGCGCCCCGAGGTTGTCCTTGGTCCTCGCCTTCACGAAAGAGCGGGACATGTTCCGGCGCAGCGCGCCGCTGAGCTCCGGGCCGAACCGGGCCTCGATTGTGGACGCGTTGGCGTGGGCATACCAGACCTCGAGCGCGGTGCGGTCGGCGAACTCCCGCATCGTGCGCCGGTACGCCGACGTCGCCGCCAGGACGATCGCCCGCCGCTCCTTGGAGGAGAAGTCGTTGTCCCGCCCGGCGATCTCCAGGCTGGCCGCAAGCCGCTTGACGTCCCACTCCCATGGCCCCGGAAGGGTCTCGTCGAAGTCGTTGATGTCGAAGACGAGGTTCCGCTCCGGTGAGGCGAACAGGCCGAAGTTGGCCAGGTGGGCGTCGCCGCAGGCCTGGACGGTCAGCCCGGTCCGCGGGGTGCCCGCGAGGTCGTTCGCCATGGGCAGGGCCGCGCCGCGGAAGAACGTGAAGGGGGAGACGGCCATCCGCCCGTACCGGATCGGCAGGAGCTCCGGCACCCTGGACGCGGCCTGGGCCGCCAGCAACGTCACCGGGTCGGGCCGCCGAGCAGCCGGCTTGAACTCCGCGTGGCTGGAGCGCGGCACCTCGGCTCGGGCCGCCTTCCCCCGCGCCACCCGCTGCTCGCGGGTCGGGCGGGGCATCGCGTCGGTCCGCAGACCGCCGCTGCCTCGGGTTGTCACCTGTGTCATCGCTGGTCACTCCTTCGCACGACTGGACGCCCCGCTCCGGGCTCGTTCCAGGCTCCGGGCTCAGTTCCTGGTTCCGGGCTCATTCGAGGTGGGGTTCGCTCGCCCCGGCGAGTGCGTGGTGGATCCACCGGCGGGCCCCGGACTCCAGCCGCAGGGCCGTCACGTCGGACGGGTCGAACCAGGCGGCCTCGGCGATTTCGCGCCCGTCCGGGCGGGGCCTGCGCCATTCGCTCCAGCCGTGAAAACACACGACGAACTGCTGGCGGACCTGACCGCCGGACGCGGCCCGGACGACGTGCGCCGGGTCGGTGAACAGCCCGACGAACCCGGTGATCCTCACCTGTAGGCCGGCTTCCTCGGCCGTCTCACGTACCGCGGCCTCGACCGCGCTCTCCCCGACGTCGACGCGCCCGCCGGGAAGCTCCCACGCGCCGCTGTCGGCCCGCCGCACCAGCAGCAGCCTGCCCTGTACCTCACGCACTGCGACGAACACCGACGGCGCGACAACCGTCGCCACCGGAGCGTCGGGGTCGTGGAAGTGCACCCGCCTGGCCACCCTCCCGCCATGGCGTCCCGGTCCAGGCGTGATGCTGACGTCTGTCATGACACGCCTCGCCTCGGTCCGCCGCTCGTCCGCGGCCCACAGGTTCGGACACAGCGGACGCTCCCGGCATCCCCCGAGCCGGGTGAGACCACGGGTCATCCGGCCGGGGTGACGACGGGCGCGACCCTCGGCGCCACGGTGGTGGTCCGCAGTCGGGCCCGGAGGAGGCGGAGTGTCATGGACCTCGACGCAGAAGGCCGGACCGCATCGCCGTCTCCACCGCCCCCTCGAGCCAGACGGCGGGCGGCGGCGGCCGTGGCGCTCGTGGCGCTGCTCGCCGCCGTGGTGGTCGTGGCCGCAAGTCTCGTGCAGAACCCGTGGCGGTTCCTGCTCGCCCTGGTGCTCGTCGTCATCGCGGTCCTCGCCGGATGGACCGCGCTGGTGAACCGCGGTGGCCGCAGGATCGCCGCGACCGCGGTGGCATTGCTGGCACTGGTCGGGATCGTGTTGCTGCTCATCAGCTCCGTGGCGCAGGTCGCGGTGCTGATCGGTCTCGTGATCCTGTCGACCGCGACGGCCCGGGTCGCGCTTGGGCACGACCTGGTCCCCGCGCCCGCGGGGACCAGGTCCGTCGGCCCGGCCCGCCGCGGAGTGCTGCTGATGAACCCGTGGTCGGGCGGCGGGAAGGTCGAACGGTTCGCGCTGGAGGACGAGGCGCGGCGCCGCGGCGTCACGCCGATCGTGCTCCGCCGCGGCGACGACCTGCGAAAACTTGCCGAGCACGCAGCCGAGCAGGGCGCGGACGTCATCGGTATGGCAGGCGGCGACGGGTCACAGGCATTGGTCGCCGACGTCGCACGTCAGCACGACCTCCCGTTCGTGTGCGTGCCTGCCGGCACCCGCAACCACTTCGCGCTCGACCTCGGGCTCGACCGCGACGACGTCCGGGCCGCGCTGGACGCCTACGGCCCGGCGGTGGAACGCCGCATCGACCTGGCGCTGCTCGGCGACCGCGTCTTCGTGAACAACGCCTCGCTCGGCGTGTACGCCAACGTCGTGCGGTCCGACGCCTACCGAGACGCGAAGCTCGCGACGACCGCGCAGTTGCTTCCCGACATGCTCGGGCCGACCGCGAAGGGCTTCGACCTCCGCTTCACCGGCCCCGACGGCGCCGAGAGCAGCTCGGCGGACGTCGTGCTCATCTCCAACGGCGTCTACCGGCTCGACACGCTGGGCGGGTTCGGCACCCGGCAGCGGATGGACGCAGGCATCCTCGGCGTGGTCACAGTGACGGTGGACCGGGCGCGGGACATCCCCGCTCTGGCCTCAGCAGAGGCCACCGGGCGCATCGCGCAGTTCCGCGGCTACCGCGAGTGGACGACGCCGGAGTTCGCGGTCGACTCGGCCGACGAGCTCGTCGCCGTCGGGGTCGACGGCGAGGCGCTGGCGCTTCCACCGCCGCTGGTGTTCCGGTCGCTCCCCGGAGCGCTGCGCGTGCGCACTCCGGTGGACGCGCCGGGCGCCTCCCCCGCGGCCGCGGCGCCACCCGGGATCGGGAGTACCGTCCACGCGCTCGTGCGGGTGCTCGCCGGACGCCCGGCACGCTGAGGCACGCTGAGGCGCCCGGGGAAGTTGCTCGGCCACGCCGACCGCCTACGGTCAGACGGTCAGGAGCGCGCCGACCCGGCCTTGCCGGCCCGGGGGCGAACGGGCTTCGCCACCGCGGGCTGGACGGCCGCCGCCGAGTTCACCGTGGCCGCTGAGGCGGTCGACCAGGTCAGCTCGACCTCGAGCTCCACCTCGTCGCCGTCCACCTCCACCTCCACCTCGCACTGGATGTTGTCGGGGACATGGAGTTTGAGCGTGCTGGAACCCAGCTCGACCTCCACCTTGCCGTCCGCGCTGAGCGCGTCGGCCAGGGCCGAGAGCAGGCGCGCGGCCTGCTGGCGCGTGAGGGACTCGGTGCGACTGATCTCAACGTCCGACATGGAACGGCTCCGTCCTTGTTCGATTGCCGGTAGTCGCCCTGCCCTGCTCGGCCGCGGCCTGCGCTCGGCGCAGCCGCGTTCCCGACGGCGGGGTCGCTCAGGTGGGCGCGGTGGTCATGTCGGCCGTGGGCTCCGCCTGGGCGCGGCGCTTGCGGCGCGGCTTCTTCGTCGGCGTCGGCGCCGACGGGTCCGGCTCCTTCGGCGAGGAGCGCAGCAGGGCATCGGCCCACCGGGCTTGCGGGTCGATGTCTACGAGCAGGGCCTTGGCCAGCAACGTCAGCGGGATGGCGAGGATCGCCCCGAGCGGGCCGATCAGCCACGCCCAGAACACCAGCGCGAGGAACGTGACGGTGACCGACAGCCCGACCGCGTCGCCGATGAACCGGGGCTGGATCAGCGACTGCACCACGAAGTTGAGCGCGCAGTAGACGATGATCACGATCACCATCAGCTGCGGCCCGCCGGTCAACAGCCCGAGCAGGGCGGGCGGCACCACGCCGATGATGAACCCGACGTTGGGGACGTAGTTCGTGACGAACGCCAGTAGGCCCCAGGTGATGGCGAGCGGGATGCCCAGTATCGCCAGCGCGATCGTGTCGAGCACGGCGACGATGAGCCCGAAGATGGTGGTCACCAGCAAGTACTGCCGGGTGCCCCAGGCGAAGTGGCCCAGCGCCTCGGCGATCCTCGGCCGGTCCGCCGCGATGGACGCGAGCCGGTCGCCGGTGCCCCCGGCCTCGACGCTGAGGAACAGCAGCAGCGCGAGCAGGAACACGAAGTTCGTCGCCAGCCCGGCGATGCTGCCCAGCAGCGACCCGAGCACGCCCGCGAGGTTGCCGAGGTTCAGGGAGCTCTTCACCTGGTTGATCTGGTCCGGTCCCACTCCCAGCGAGGCCAGCTCCGCCGAGGCGGACTTCAGCAGGCTGTCGGCCGCCGACGCGTACTGCGGCAGCTCGGTCGCGAGCCGGGCCACGGAGATGATGATCCCCAGGGCGAGGCCGAACAGGATCGCGTAGACGAGCACGACCACCACGAGCGACGTCGCCCACCCGGGCCAGCCGTGGCGTCGCAGCCAGCCCTGCACCGGCGCGACCGCGATCACGATGATCAGCGCCATGAACGCCGGGCCGATCAGCCACGCAACGGCCTGCACCCCGGCGACGACCACCACGGTTGAGGCCGCGCCGATGAGGATGACCAGGGCGCGCGGCAGGCCGCTCCCGCGCGGGCCCGCGCCGTTCCGCGGCGACGGGACCGCAGGGGCGGCCGGGGGGTCGATAGCCGAAGCGGTCACGCCGCGACGCTAGGCGCGTATCCGGTCCGGCGGCGTCACCCGCCGCGGGTGGATGACGGCGCCGACCAGTGCCGATCCCGGTCCGGACGGGCCGGCCCGGCCGGGTCATCCGCGGCGGGTGATGCCGAGCAGGCGCGTGCGGGCGACCGTTGCGCGATCAGTGGCTGCCTCGCACCCGTAGCGGCGCCCAGGCGTGTTTGAAGGAGCTCGAAATGCCTCTGTGGGACGTGGTGGTGTCCATCTTCTGGTTCATGATCCTGTTCACCTGGATCTGGCTGCTGATCGCGATCTTCAGCGACATGTTCCGGGACCACGAGCTGTCGGGTTGGGGGAAGGCGTTGTGGACGCTGTTCCTGGTCGTCTTGCCGTGGCTGGGTGCCCTCGTGTACCTGATCGTCCGCGGCAAGTCGATGAACGAGCGCGCCAGGGCCCAGGCGCAGCGCAACGAGCAGGCCTTCGGGCAGTACGTCCGGGAGACCGCCGGAACCAGCACAAGCACGGCTGACGAGTTGGCCAAGCTCGCGGACCTGCGGGACCGCGGAACCCTCACGCCCGAGGAGTTCGAGCGGGCCAAGGCGAAGGTGCTGGGCCAGGAACCCGCGGCGGCCGCTGCCGGACGGCACGCCGACCAGCGCCCGGTCTCCGCCACGCCGTGACCGGGGCGGACGCCGGCGAGAGCAAGGCCCGGCCACGCCGACGCTCCGCAGGGTTCCTCAGTTCCCGCTGGGCCGACGAGCGGGAGCTGACAGACGCGATCCACGGGTTGGTGGTCGGGTCGGGGGTCATGGTGGCCGCGAGCCTGCACGGCACCCTCGGGCAGGTCGTGGTCGCCGTGGTTGCCACGCTGCTCGTCTACTGGGTTGCCGAGCGGTACGCGGAGGTCCTCGCCGAAGGTGTGCACGGGCGGGCGCTCAACCGGAGGCGCATCGGCCAGGCGCTGCGGCGCGGCTGGCCGATGCTGCAGTCGTCGTACGCCCCGGTTGTCGTGCTGCTCGTGACGTCGGCGCTGGGAGCCGAACTGCCGGGCGCCGTTCTCTCGGCGCTGGGGCTGTCGACGGCGCTGCTCGCCGGCATCGGGTATGACGCCGCGCGCCGCTCGGGCACGCCGGTCGGGGCCTCGCTCCTGTGGGCGGGCGGGACGGCCCTGCTCGGCGTGGCCGTCATCGTGCTGAAGCTCGCACTGCACTGATCTTCCTGATCTTCACTGCACTGATCTTCACGGGGTTGGCAGGTATGAGCAGGAGTGAGGCGGCACCGCAGGCCGCGGCGGCGGCAGCGGGCGGGGTCTTGCTGACGCTCGCCAGCGGCCAGTTCCTCATGACCCTCGACAGTTCGGTCATGAACGTGGCGATCGCGACCGTCGCCGAGGACGTCGGCACCACCGTCACCGGCATCCAGGCCGCAATCACCCTCTACACGCTGGTGATGGCGATGCTGATGGTCACCGGCGGAAAGATCGGCTCGATCATCGGCAGGCGGCGGGCCTTTGCGATCGGGTGCGTGATCTACGGCCTTGGTTCGCTCACGACCGCGCTGGCCCCCAACCTGGCCATACTGGTGCTCGGCTGGTCGGTGCTCGAGGGGATCGGAGCCGCGCTGATCCTGCCGGCGATCGTCGCGCTCGTCGCCGGGAACTTCCCGGCGGAGGGCAGGCCCCGCGCGTACGGCCTGGTGATGGGCGCGGGCGCAGTCGCGGTGGCGGTCGGCCCGCTGATCGGCGGGATCGCGACGACGTACTTCTCGTGGCGCTGGGTGTTCGTCGGCGAAGTGTTCGTCGTCGTGGGGATCCTGGCCCTGGCCCGCCGCGTCCAGGACGCGCCGCCGGAGGCCCGGCGCCCCTTCGACGTCATCGGCTCCGTGCTCGTCGCCGTCGGTTTGGGCGCGGCGGTGCTGGGTGTCCTGCAGTCGGCGGAGTGGGGCTGGGTGCAGCCGAAGCCGGGCGCGCCGTCCCTCCTCGGGATATCCCCCACGGTGTGGCTGGTCCTCGCCGGGCTGCTGGTGATCTTGGGCTTCCTCGAACAGGAGTCCCGGCTGGAGGCGGCGGGCGGGGAACCGCTGGTGCGACCGTCGATGTTCGGCAACCGGCAGATGACCGGCGGGCTGTTGATGTTCTTCGTGCAGTACCTCGTGCAGGCCGGGTTGTTCTTCATCATCCCGCTGTTCCTGTCGGTCGCGCTCGGGCTCTCCGCGCTCGAGACCGGCGTGCGCATCCTGCCGCTCTCGATCACGCTGCTCGCAGCGGCCGTCGGCGTTCCGCGGTTCTTCCCCGACGCTTCACCCCGCCGCGTGGTCCGGCTGGGGCTGCTGGCGATGTTCGCCGGGATCGTGGTGCTGGTGGCCGCCATCGACCCCGCTGCCGACGCCCGCATCGTGACGATCCCGCTGCTGCTCGCCGGCCTGGGGATCGGCGCGCTGGCCTCGCAGCTCGGCGCCGTGACGGTGTCCGCGGTGCCCGACGATCTGAGCCCCGAGGTGGGCGGCCTGCAGAACACCTCCACGAACCTCGGCGCGGCGATCGGCACGGCACTCGCCGGCTCGATACTCATCACCGCGCTCACCACCTCGTTCCTCCAGGGCGTCGAGCAGAACCCGGCGATCCCGGAGCAGGTCAAGTCCCAGGCGACCGTCCAGCTCGCCGGCGGGGTCCCCTTCCTCTCCGATGCCGCGCTGCAGCAGGCGCTGGCGCAGGCCGGCACCCCTCCGGCCGTGGCCGAGGCCGCGCTCGACGTCAACCAGCAGGCCCGGGTCGACGGGCTCCGGTCAGCGCTCACGGTTCTCGCGATGATCACGCTCGTCGGGCTCTTCGTAGCGCGGCGAGTGCCGGACCGCCCCCAGCGCTCGGCAGCGTCAGACGCGGCGCCACCGAGTCCGACCGAGGGGAGGTGACCGCCGCGCACGGCTCGCTCAGCCGTCGCCCCGCTCACTGTCGTCCTCGCCCATCAGGAACGCGACCAGCCACAGTGTGGGCGGGAGGAAGACCATCATCAGCAACCCGCTGGTCAGCAGGCCCGCATCGGAGAGGAAAAGGCCGAGTACGACCAGCGGCACCGCCACCCCGAGGGCCAGCTTCATAATCATGCGCAGTACGCGCTCGCGCCGGGTCCGACCGGACGTGTGCATCAGGACCGCCAGCGCCGGGTCCTCCGCGGAGAGGCTCTCCTCGATCTCACGTAGTGCGCGCCGCTCCCGCCGGCTGAGTGCCATCACCGGCTCCTACCCGTGCTCGACGGCGGACGTGCTGTTCCCCGTCATTTCCGTGCGGCCCGGTCGAGCGCCTGGTCGAGGGTGATCGCGGCGTCGATCAGGGCGAGGTGGGTGAAGGCCTGCGGGAAGTTGCCGATCTGCTCACCGGTCAGGGCGATCTCCTCCGAGAACAACCCCACGTGGTTGGCGTAGGTGAGCATCTTCTCGAACGCCAACCGCGCGTCGTCCAGCCGGCCCGCCCGCGCCAGCGCATCGACATAGGTGAACGAGCAGAGCGAGAACGTGCCCTCCGAACCCCGCAACCCATCCGGCGACGCCCCCGGGTCATACCGGTACACCAGGCTGTCGGTCACCAGCTCCGCATCCATCGCCCGCAACGTCGACGCCCACATCGGGTCATACGGGGAGATGAACCCGACACTCGACATCCGCAGCAGCGACGAGTCCAGCACCGAGCTGCCGTAATGCTGAACGAACGCCCCCCGCTCGGCGTCCCAGCCCTTCTCCATGATCTGCTCATAGATCGCGTCACGCGCCGCCGTCCACGTCTCCACAGCCGCCGGGCGCCCCCGCGCCGCTGCCATCCGGATGCCGCGGTCGAACGCCACCCAGCACATCAACCGGCCATAGGTGAAGTCCTGCCGCCCGCCGCGGGTCTCCCAGATACCCTCCTCCGGCTGGTCCCAATGCGCGGCCAGCCAATCCAGCAGCTCCCGGATCGCGGACCAGCCGCGATGCCCGACCTGCAGCCCGCGCGCATCGGCGAAGAAGATGCTGTCCGCCGCCTCCCCGTAGATGTCGAGCTGCAACTGGTCGGCGGCGCCGTTACCGACCCGCACCGGACGCGAGCCGCGGTAACCCGACCAGTGCTCCAGCGAGTCCTCCTTGAGGTCCGAGGACCCATCCACCCGGTACATGATGTTCAGCGGGCCGCCCTCGCCCCCGGCGCGCTCCTCCACGCGGTCCCGCAACCACAGGCTGAACTGCGCCGACTCCTCGACGAAGCCGAGGCGCAGCAGCGCGTACACCGAGAACGACGCGTCACGCACCCACGTGTAGCGGTAGTCCCAGTTGCGCTCGCCACCAACCTGCTCAGGCAGCCCAGTCGTGGGCGCAGCGACCAGCCCGCCGGACGGGGCATAGGTCATCAGCTTCAACGTGATCGCCGAACGCTCCAGCGTCTCCCGCCAGCGCCCCGAGTAGGTGCAACGGGACAGCCACGAGCGCCAGAACGCCACCGTGTCGTCGAAGAGCCGCTCGAACTCCGCCACCCGGATCTCCCGCGGCGGCCCCGCGGCGCCCGACTCCAGCACCACACCCCGCACGTCCCCCGCCGCCAGCTCGACCGTCACCCGCAGGTCGCCCTCATCCACCCGGACGTGCGCCAACCGCGCGTCATCGGGCTCCCGCACCGGGTGCAGGGTCAACGTCAGGGCCTCGGTGCTGAACACCGCCCCCTGCGCGGTCAGCTCCGTCCGGTGCGCCCTACGGCCGTAGTCGAACCGCGGGGCGATATCGACCTCGAACGTCATCGAGCCGCGGACGCAGCGCAGCATCCGGACCAGCCGGTGGTTCCCGGTCGCCTCGCGGCCGGTGGGCGGCATGAAGTCGACGACCTCCCCCGCCCCCGCCTCGGTGCTGAACCGCGTGACGAGGATGGCGGTGTCCGGGATGTACATCTGCTTCGTCGTGTAGGCCCGGTCGGCGGGCCGCACCCGGAAGTGCCCGCCGCGCTCGTCGTCGAGAAGCGCACCGAACACGCTGGGCGAGTCGAACCGCGGGCAGCAGAACCAGTCGACCGACCCGTCCGTGCTGACCAGCGCGGCCGTCTGCAGGTCACCGATCAGGCCATGGTCGGCGATCGATGCCTCGGTCATAGCTGCCTCCTCGGCGGTGCCCGGAACACGGCGTCCGGCCGACCGTGAACCGTGCCGCGGACCGGACCCCGAGGCATCACCCGTGCCGGAGGACTACTCGCGGTGCCCGGGCGGCTCCGCACGCTCACCTGGGCAGGGTGATGCGGCCTGTCCGCGGCCGCCGCACGGTGACAGTCCCGGACCGCTGTGAAGGGAGGCACGCCACATGACCGCAGCGACGCCAGGACCGGCGGGGACGTGGACGCACTTCGTCACTACGCCGCGCGGTCCCTGCATCACAACGGCATCGACGCGGACTCGACGGCGGCGCCGCCGACACCCGGGTTGCTCCGATACGTGGACGGGGACCTCGACAACCCGGCTGGAGCAGCTCACCCGCGCCCTGGACCGCGCGAGATCGACATGAGCGGGGGCCGGCCTCATCCGGCGGGCACGTCCGGTGCGGCAGGCGCTGGGGCGAGCCACGCCGCCACCACGTGCGCGACGACGACCGCCACGATCACGAGCGGCATCACGGCCAGCCCGTCGGAGGCCAGCAGCAGCGTCGCCAGCAGCACCGAGGTCAGCGGCAACCGCAGCATCACCACGCACATCGCGCCGATCCCCATCGCCACCCCCGCGACGAGCGGCAGCCCGGGCAGGTGCGACAACGCCAGGCCGCCCGCCGCGCCGAGGAACATGGCCGGAAAGATCGGGCCGCCCCGGAAGCTCGCCAGCGACACGCCGTACGCCAGCCCCTTGCACACCAGCAGCATCAGCAGGGCGCCCACCGAATACCCGGCGCTGTTCTGCAGCAGCGGCCCCATCGCCGCCTCCCCGGAGAACAGCACGTCCGAGAGCTTGCCGCCGGTCGCAGCGACGTAGGCGATCGCGAGACCTGCGACGGCGAGCCCGGCCACCGGGGCGAACAGGACGATGTGGGGCGCGATCCGGTCGCGCAGGCCGAGGGCGATCCGATGCACAGCCGTCCCCACCACGGCGGCGAGCACCCCGATGACCAGCGCCCAACCGAACTGCGCGAGGTCGGGATGGTCGAACGGCGGCAGCCCGGGCAACGCCAGCGACGCCTCCCCCAGACCCGTCAGGGCGTCGAGCCCGACGAAGATCAACGCACCGATGCCGGCGGCCAGCAGGCCGGGGAGCAGCACCAGCCCGAGCGCCGCCCCGCCCAGTCCGGATGCCTCCATCAGCAGGAACGCGCCGAGGATCGGGGACCCGAGGAGTGCGCTAATCGCGGCGAAGCTTCCGGCTGCCCCTACGACGGCGCCCACCTGCGGGGGCGCGTCGCGGGCGGTCAGGCGTACCGCGCAGACGGCGAGCCCCGCACCGAGGGCGATCAGCGGCGCCTCGGGCCCGAGCACCACCCCGAGCCCGAGGGTCGCAAGTGCGGCAAGTAGCACACCCGGCAGCTCGGACGGCGTCGGTGCGCCCCGTGGCTGGAACCCGTCGGCCGGCGAGTGGCCGCCCCCGCCGGGGAGGTGCCGGATGGTCAGCCCGACAAGCACCCCGGCGATCCCGAGCACGGGCAGCGGCCACCACAGCGGCGTCGCGGCGAAGCCGAGCGCGCGCGGGAGGTCAATGAAGACCCACCGCTGGAGCGCGTCGACGAGCTGCAGGAAGAAGTACGCCGCCGCCGAGATCGGGACGCCGATCAGCGCCGCGAGCAGGAGCAGCCTCAGGTAGGCGGGCGACCGCAGCTGTTCCGCGGCGTCCGGGGGCGGTGCCCCCTGTGCCGCCGCCCCGCCCGCCGGAGCGGCGGGAGGTGCCGTGTCGGACATCGTCCGGTCCTCCTCGTGCTCGCGCCCCGTCGGCTCGGGCTCAGCCGGGAACCGGGCGCACGGACACCACAGTCATCCCGAGCGCCTGGAGCTGGGCGAGGATGCCGTGCAGGTGCGACTCGTCGAGCACCTCGCCGTCGATGAGGGTCTGCCGCGGAGCCTCGGTGATGCGCATGCCGAGGAACGCCGACCTCGCCTCGTCGCTCAGCGGCCCGTCCACACAGAACACATAGCGCGTCGTCGTCGCCATCAGGTCTCATCTCCGCAGGCTTGCGGCCGCCCCGGGCCGCCAGCGCACGGTGCACCCACCGCGCCGAACCGGACATCGCCCGGGCAGGGTGAGCGGCACGAGGATCGAGCGCCGCATCATTGGCCGGGATCCACGGCCGGCAGCGAGAACGGAGCGGGCCGATGACGAGGAAGCCTTACGACCAGCTGGCTCCAGCAGCCCGCAGGCGCCTCGCCGCGGCGTCCCTGCTGCGCGCAGGCGCAGCGGTGACGGCGCTGGTGGTCGTGTACTACCTCCTCCCGCTGGACCGCCCGCTCAAACCGGCCACCCTGATCTGGTTCGGGCTCGGCCTGGTTGGCTTCGCCGCCGTCATCGCCTGGCAGGTGCGGGCGATCATGGTGTCCGATGTGCCGCGGTTGCGCGCGGTCCAGGCCATCGCGGTCGGCCTTGCGGTGCTCCTGCTGCTGTTCGCCTCGATCTACCTCCGGCTCGCGAACGACAACCCGGACAGCTTCACCGAGTCCCTGAGCAAGACGGACTCGCTCTACTTCACGATCACCGTCTTCACGACAGTCGGGTTCGGGGACATCACCCCGCGAACCGAGCTCGCACGCATCATCACGATGATCCAGATGCTCACGGGGCTGCTCGTGGTCGGCGTGGTCGCGAGGATCCTGCTGGGCGCGGTGCAGACGGCGGTGCAGCGACGGGAGCGCGACGGCCGGGCCGAGAACGACAGCGACCGGGCCGGAGACGGGTGAGCGGGCGCGGGAGCGCCGCCGCGGTGCCCACGTCCCGCCCGCAGGGGGTGAGGCGGCCGGACCCCGAACTGGTGGACGCTCCCCCCGGACGTCGTCGTTGGAGGACCGTGATGCGCACCCTGCTCAACGTGATCTGGCTGCTCCTGTGCGGGATCTGGCTCGCCATCGGCTACGTGATCGCCGGGGTGATCTGCTGCCTCCTGATCGTCACGATCCCGTTCGGGCTGGCGTCGTTCCGGATCGCGGACTTCTCGCTGTGGCCCTTCGGCCGCCAGCTCGTCCGGCGCCCGGACGCCGGGGCGCCGTCCACGATCGGCAACGTCATCTGGATCATCTTCGCCGGCTGGTGGCTCGCACTCGCGCACCTGACCACCGCGGTGGCACTGGCGGTCACGATCATCGGGATCCCGCTGGCGCTGGCCAACCTGAAGCTGATCCCCGTCTCGCTCGTCCCGCTCGGGCGGGTCATCGTGCCGCGGGACGCCGGGCAGGACACGCGGTACCCCGTGGTGCGCTGACCCCTTCCCTACCCGACCGCAGGCGGGGGCGCGGGCGCCGCCGCCGGTTCCTCCCCCCGGCCCAGGAACTCGATCAGCCCGAGCACGACCAGCAATCCGGCCGCGATGGCGACGATCGTGACGCCGGTGGGCCGATCGAGGAAGACGAACACCAGCGCGGCGACCGCGACGGCCGCGATCCGCAGCCCCCGAATGCGGGGCCGCACCCAGGTGCTGACCGGGCCGGTCGCCGACGGGCCGCCGCGAATCCGGTGCAGCAGCCCGGTGGCCCAGCGGCGGATGCCGACGGCGGTCGCCGACGAGCCGGCCAGGAACGCCCCCAGTGCGACGACCAGCGCGAGCACGATGAGCGCCCGCCCGGAGTCGCGGAGGAACCGCACGATGATGTCGAAAGCGGAGGCCGCGGCCGGCGCACCGGCCTGCGGGACGGCACTGACCAGCAGGCCCCGTACCACGAGCAGCGCGGCTGCCAGCACCACCAGTGCCACCGCGACTCCGAGCGCCGCGCCGATGACCGCCCGCATCCGGACCCGGGCCAGGTACACACCAACGGCGAGCAGCAGCAGGCTGATCCACGGCAGCACGGTCGCGAGGGAGCCCAGGACGTTGTAGGCCGTCTGGGCGCGCACCAGTTGGTCGGCGGGCGTTATCGCGATCGTCGGGTGCACCTCGGGCACCAGGTTGACAGCGGTGATCCCATCGGCACTCAACCGCTGCTTGGCCACGTCGATGAAGGGAGCGAGATCGAGGTAGACCGTGTCACCCCGCACCACCACGGATTGGCTGTTGCCGGAGAGCACGGTCACCGCTTGCTGGTGGGCGACCCGGACCGCCTGGTCCCACGCCGCGGCGAACTGAGGGCTCGCCACCACCTGGCCGACCTTGTCCCGCACGAAGCCGGTGGTCGCGGTCGCGAGGCTGGGGGTGAAGACCTC
Organism: Pseudonocardia aurantiaca; assembly: GCF_039526725.1. Classification (NCBI taxonomy): domain Bacteria; kingdom Bacillati; phylum Actinomycetota; class Actinomycetes; order Pseudonocardiales; family Pseudonocardiaceae; genus Pseudonocardia; species Pseudonocardia aurantiaca. The sequence continues at coordinate 336,420 of NZ_BAAAJG010000011.1, read as the reverse complement.
CAGCCGCTGCACGATCGGCGGAGGCAGGCCCTGCGCGGCGAGCGCCGTGATCGCATCGTTGGCGAGTGCCTGCACGTCGACGTGCTCGAAGATCGTCGTGGTGATCCGGTTCGTCAGTGCCCCCTGCACCGCGGGGTCGGCGACCAGCGGCCGCACGGTCTGCACGAACCGGTCGGTGTTGGAGAGCTCGTCACGCGCCCAGGTCGCGACGAGCGCCACCGGCGCGAGGGCGCAGCCCAGCACCAGCAACACGACGGCGAACACCGATCTCCAGCGGATGCGCCGGGTCGGGGGACGCGGCCGGCTGCGCAGCTCCGCGTTCTCCAGGCGAAGGCGTTCCAGCTCGGCGCGCTCGTCCGCCGTCATCACGGGCCGGGTCCCGTCGGGCTCGATCTCGCGGCCCTGCACCTGCGACATCTCCGGACCTCCGCAACAAACGATGGCAAGCGTGGAGGGTCGTCGGGCCGCGGGCGGTGCGCCTCGCCCGCTGCGGATGAGATCGCCCGATTGGGGGCTGCCGCTCGTCGGTCAGGTGCCCGGCCCGGCGCCGGGATCTCGCGATCCGCCGGTCACCCGAACACCGGGGTCGGGGTGTAGCTCGTAGATCACGACCGAGCCGAGCAGGAGGTCCTGTACCGAGCGGCGGGTCGGGCTGATCGCGCACCACAGCAACCCGACGGGGAAGAAGATGCACGCCAACGCGCGCAAAGTAGCCCGCGCCCAGCCGAGCGGGCCGCCCCGCCGCCCGAGCACCCGCACTCCGAGCAGGCCCGCGCCGTAGGTGCGCCCGGTCGTCGCCCACGCGACCGTGAGATAGACCGTCGCGATGAGTCCGGCGACGACGACCGTGACCGGAGTCGTCGGCCGCGGCCAGGTGAACGCGAGGGGAAACCAGACGAACCGGGCCGCCACCAGGGCGAGGTAGACCCCGGCGGTCAGCAACACGACCACGAGGCCGTCCGCCGCGGCGGCGAGGCTCCGCGTGACCACGCCGGCGCGACCCTGCCCTGAACCGGTCTGCCCTGGACCGGTCTGGCCTGAACCGGTCTGCCCTGAACCGGCGATCATGGCAGTGCGGGCCGCCCGGCATCCGGGCGCCGGAACACGCGGCCGACGAACCTGGCAACGGCGTCGTCGGCGTGCATGCCCTCCGCCCTGAGGCCCCGCACGGTCTCCAACGACAACGTCCTGGTGGACTCGCGGACGATCTCGGGCAGGTCGATCTCGTCGATGACCTCGCGGGCGATCCCCGCCAGGTCGAGACGCGCGACGACGGCGTCCAGATCGACCCGCGCGACGACCGCGTCCGCGTCGAGACGGGCGGCGATCGTGTCGAGATCGATCCGGGACGCGACCGCGTCCACGTCGACCTTCGCCACGATCGCGTCGATGTCGATGCGGCCGATGATCGCCTCGACGTCGACGCGGGCCACCACGGCGTCCAGGTCGACGCGCGCCACGACGGCGTCCAGGTCCGCTCGGCCCACCACGGCGTCGATGTCGGCGCGGGCGACGACGGCGTCCACGTCGATGCCGCGGGCGAGCGCGTCGAGATCGACGTTCCGGCGGACCAGGTCTGTCAGGTCGACGACGTCGACCACCGCGAGCACCAGCCTGCGGACGTTCGCCCGCACCGCGTGCTCCAGCCCGGCCCGGACCTGTGCCCCGCGGTCGGCCAGCTCCGCCATCACCCGCTCCCCCGAAGCGCCGAGGGCCGCCCGGGCCCCGAGCGAGATGACCGCGCCTGCCGCCGTGAGGACCGGCATCGCGAGCGTGCCGACCAGGCCGGCGACCGCGGCTCCGGCGCCCAGCGCCGCGTCCCCGACGCCGCCGAGGTACTCATCGGGCATGCCGCCACGCCGTTCGTCGTCGCTCACCGTCCCACGCTGGTGCGCGCGGGGCGTCCGGGCCTCACCCGAAGCGGGCGAAATTCGCCTCGGACGGAATCCCTTGCCCTGCCCTGCGGCCGAATCCCGACCGGCAACGCACCTGCCTCCGCTCTCCCGCCCGGCTCACCCCTCACGGATGAGGGGCCGGCGGCCCCGGCGAGACACGATCGACACGACCCTTTCGGAGGAGGAAACCTGATGTCCACGCCGCACACCACCCCGGCCAGCCAGGCCGGCTATCGCGATGCCGCAGGCCGCACGGCCACCTCGCCCTGGGCCAGCGGACTCGCCCTGTTCGCCGGAACTCTCATGATCATCGGGGGTATCTTCGAGGCCCTCTCCGGGCTGGCAGGACTGTTCCGCAACGAGCTCTTCGTCGTCGGCCTCCGATACGTGTACTCGTTCGACATCACGACCTGGGCCTGGATCCACCTGATCATCGGCATCCTCGTCGCCGTCGCCGGCGCTGCGGTGCTCTCGGGCCAGCTGTGGGGACGTGTCGTCGGGATCGGGCTCGTCACGCTCAGCATGCTCGCCAACTTCCTGTTCATGCCCTACTACCCGCTCTGGTCTCTGCTGATCATCGCGCTCGACGTGTTCGTGATCTGGGCCCTCTGCTCGTACGACCGCGAGGCAGCAGCCGCGCGCTGACAGCCGATCTGCTGCTCGGACCGATCGGACGATCTGTGAGGAGTCCCGATATGCCGCCCGACGACCGCCGCCGGGCGCTCCGGCTGGCCCCTCCGCCTGAGCCCGACCCGTGCACCCTCGAAGGCGACGACGACTCCGACGGCGACGCCGGTCAAAGGCCACCGGCAGTGGGGCGCCTGAGCGCCGTCACCCTCCAGGACTGGGCCCGCGTGTGCTGGCCGATGCACCTGTACGCGGTGATCGGGAACGAGGTGGGGAAGGCCGTCGAGGCCGGCATCCTCACCCTCCCCGAAGCCGAGTTCCTCGTCGCGCGGATCACCACCGTGATCGACCAGGCCATCGGAGACGACGACCGCTGACCAGCCGTTAGTGCACGCGCGCGAGCGCGAGACTGGACACCATGACGGACTATGGACGGCCGGTCCAGTTCGGGCTCAACGTCGACCCGAATGTGGACCAGCTCTGTGAGGCGCGGCGCCTGGCGGCCGCGGCCGACACCGCGGGGCTCGACCTCCTGGGCGTGCAGGACCACCCGTACCAGCCGGGCCACCTCGACGCCTGGATGTTGCTGGGCGACCTCGCCCACCGCACGGAGCGGATCTCCCTCTTCACCGACGTCTCCGACCTGCAGCTGCGGCCGCCCACGATGCTCGCCAAGGCCGCGGCGTCGCTGAGCGTGCAGACCGGCGGCCGGATCCAGCTCGGCGTGGGCGGCGGCGCGTTCCCCGACGCCATCGCCGCCATGGGAGTCACACCTCGGCAGGGCGCGGCGATGGTCAGCTACACCGAGGAGTCGCTGCGGATCCTCCGGCAGGCGCTGACGGGCGGAGAGGTGCGGCTGCGCGGCGCCGGGCCGGGTGAGGGCGGGCAGGGTGAGGGCGGCGGCGAGCACCGCGTCGTCGGGTACCGGGCAGGCCCGGTCCCGCCGGCCCCGGTCGAGATCTGGCTGGGCAGCCGAGGCCCGCGGATGCTCGCGGTCACCGGGCGGGCCGGCGACGGCTGGGTGTGCCCGCTCAACATCTACGTCGCCCCGCAGGACGTGCCCCAGCGGCAGCAGGTCATCGACGACGCCGCCCGGGCCGCCGGGCGCGACCCCGCGCAGGTGCGTCGCCTCTACAACGTGCTCGGGACCATCGGGGCAGGCGCCGGAGGCCCGGGACTCAGCGGGACCGCCGCGCACTGGGCCGACACCATGACCGACTGGGCTCTGCAGCTCGGGTTCGACACCTTCGTCTTCTGGCCCACCGGGGACCACGAGCGGCAGTCGGCGGCGTTCGCCGCCGAGGTGGTTCCGGAGGTGCGGCGCCGAGTGAAGGGCGCGCGGGGCGAATGACCGCGCGCCCGGCGCTGTACCCACGCCGCAGGATCGGCAGTCGGCACGAGCGACCGAGGAGACCGCCATGGATCTTGATCTGGTCGGCAAGACCGCCGTCGTCACCGGCGCCAGCAAGGGGATCGGCCTGGCCGTCGTCCGGTCGCTCGCGGCCGAGGGCATGAATGTCGTCGCGGGCGCGCGGGGCGGCAGTGCCGAGCTGTCAGAGCTCGCCGGACGCGCGGCCGTGCACCCGGTCCAGGTCGACCTGACGACACCGGACGGGCCCGCCCGCATCGTGGACGAGGCGGTGCGCGAGTTCGGCGGCCTGGACGTCCTGGTCAACAACGTCGGCGCGGTACGGCCGCGAGTCGACGGGTTCCTCGCGCTGACCGACGACGACTGGGACTGGGCGCTCAGGACGAACTTCCTCACCGCGGTCCGGACCACCCGCGCCGCGCTGCCGCACCTGCTCGAGCGGACCCCGTCGACGATCGTTACCGTCAGCTCGGTGAACGCGTTCCTGCCCGACCCGCGCGTCATCGACTACAGCGCTGCCAAGGGCGCCCTGAGCAACTTCTGCAAGTCGCTGTCGAAGGAGTTCGGGCACCGCGGCGTGCGGGTCAACACGGTCAGCCCTGGCCCGGTGGAGACCGCACTCTGGCTGGGGGACGACGGGGTCGCCGCCACCGTCGCCCGCGCGGGCCACGGCGACGCGGCCGCTGTCATGAAGGAGGCTGCTTCCGCAGCTGTCACCGGCCGGTTCACGCGGCCGGAGGAGGTCGCCGACCTGGTCGCCCTGCTCGCGAGCGGCCGGGCGGGCAACGTCACGGGCGCCGATGTGGTCATCGACGGTGGAATGGTCACCACCTTGTGAGAACCGCGATGGCCAGCATCGAGACCAAGAACATGGACACCCCGACGACACACGCACCCTAGTGCCCCGCGCCGCAAGTCCACCACATATCTCGACGGCCCAGCTCCCCGCTGGGCGCACCGGCGCACGGCCCGAGTACGCCCGGTACGAGGACCGCGCCCCAGCACACCCAGCGGAAACCTGGATCCGCCGATATACGCACCGGACTTCCGGCGCGGGACACTACGAGGGCTCCAGGTCGACCTGACCGTTCGCGACGTGCCAGTCCAGTGCCTCCCGGAGCGCGTCCAACGCCGTGTACCGGGGGGCGTAACCCAGCAGCGTGCGGGCCCGCTCGATGCCGGCGCTGATCGAGCGGGAGACGTGTTCGTGGGTCGTCCGGGCGTGCTCCGCTCCGACGCGTGACGCGAACGTGGGCCAGTCGACCAGCTCCAGCACGGGCTCCCGCCCGAACCACCCGGCGACCCCGTGCGCGAGCCCACGCAACGTCATCGCCTGTTCCGCGACGACGTGGAAGCTGGAGCCGATGGCCGCGGGGCGGGTCGACGCCCGCTCGAACGCCTGCGCCACGTCGTCGGCGTGTACGTGGTGCAGCACGCCGAGGCCGAGTTCGGGCAGCGGCAGCGGCGCCCCCAGCGCGAGCGCCCGCCACACTCCCGGGTCGAGGTTTCCGGCCGGTGTGATCACCGGCCACCCGGGACCGGTGATGTGGCCGGGGTGCAGCACGACGCTCGGCACCCCGCCCCGGCGGGTCTCGCGGTGCAGCAACTCCTCGATCGCGGCCTTGCCGATGCCGTAGTCGCCCACCGGTCTCCGCGGCTCGTCCTCAGTGACCGGCACGCGGTCCGCGGGACCGTGCACCCAGATCGTGCCGCAGTGCAGGAGCAGCGGCCGGGTGGGCCGCAGCGCTTCGACGAGCTGGGCTGCCGACTCGGCGGTGAAACACACCAGGTCCACCACGACGTCGGGCGCGAAGGACGCGACGCGGGCCCCGAACGTCCCGGCGCGGTCCTCCGCCTCCCGGTCCACGGCGACGCGCTCGACCCGTGACCACTCCGGGGCCGGGTGGTAGGGCTCACGTGTGCCGCGGCTGAGCGCCACGACCTCGTGCCCGGCGCGCACCAGCCGGGGAACGAGATACGAGGCGATGTGCCCGGTCGCGCCGACCACCACGACCCGGCTCACGAAGCACGCCTCGACTGACCGCCGACCGTCCCGAACCGCACCACCGAGCGCGAGCGGTACACCTCGCCCGGCCGCAGCACGGTAGACGGGAATTCCGGGCGGTTGGGGGCGTCGGGGAAGGCCTGCGGCTCCAGGCAGAACGCGTCGCCCTGCCGGGCCGCCGAACCGTCCCTCAGCACGAGCGTGCCGTCGAGCATGTTCCCCGAGTAGAACTGCACGCCGGGCTGGTCGGTGCGCAGCACCAGCGTGCGCCCGCTGCGCGGCTCGACCACCCGGGCGGCGAAGCGCAACCCGTCGGAGTCGGGGGGCCCATCGAGCACGAAGGTGTGGTCGTAGCCGCGGGCGGCCCGGAGCTGCGGGTGGCCTTCGCGAAGGCGCGCACCGATCCGCTGGGGCGAACGCAGGTCGAACGGCGTGCCGCCGACCGGCATTGGTGGTCCGGCCGGGATGAGGTGCTCGTCGACGGCCAGGATGTGCGACCCGCCGAGCTGCACCTCGTGCTCCTCGACGCGGCCGCCGCCCGCCAGGTTCCAGTAGGCGTGGTTGGTGAGGTTGACGACCGTCGGCGCGTCGGTGGCGGCCTCGTACTCGATGCGCAGGTCGCCGCCGTCCACGGTGTAGGTGACGGCCACCTGCAGCGTGCCGGGGAAGCCGTTCTCGCCGTCGGGGCTCGTGCGTCGCAGGGTGACCGACCGCCCGTCCGACTCGCCCGGCTCCCACTCCGCCGATTCGAAGCCCCCGGGGCCGCCGTGCAGGGCCGCGCCGGGCTCGTTCGTGGGGATCCGGTGTTCGACGCCGTCGAGCGTGAAGACGCCGCGGGCGATCCGGTTCGCGTACCGGCCCACGCTGGCACCGAGGTAGGCGGGGTCGCTGCGGTAGGCGCCCCCGTCGGCGAGTCCGAGCGCGACATCACCCCAGCGGCCCTCGCGATCAGGCGTGCGGACCGCGCTGATGCGCGCGCCGTAGCCGATCACGTCCACCTCGAGCGCCTCGGTGCGCAGGCGGACGGCGTCGAGCGGGCGAGGCGCGGTCGGGTCCATGCCCGGCATGCTGCCGCACCGCGGCCAAGGCGCCCAGACGGGCAGAACCTCCGGTCAGGGCGCTGCTTCCGTGTTGCGGACAGCCCCGACGGTCGGACGATCGCCGATCAGCACTACCCGGATGCCGCGTCATGGCCACTTCACGGGCCGAGCGCGGCGTCGTTCTGGATCGCGCGAGGCACTCGAAGCGCGCCGCGTACTCCTCGATCGTCGGCCGGTCCTCGCTCATTCCTCCCCCTCACCGAGTGAGTCGAGAAGCCGACGCATCCCGTCGACCAACCCGCTCCACTCGCTCTGCAGCAACGCCAGGTACGTACGGCCCGCGGGAGTCAAGGCGTAGTACTTCCGCGGCCGGGTCCGCCCCTCCGCCTCCCAGGTCGCACTGACGTGACCGGAGTCCTCGAGGCGGTGCAGCAGCGGGTAGAGCGTCCCCTCCCGGACCTCCAGCGCTCCCTCGCCCGCCCGCTGGAGCACCTTCAACAGCTCGTAGCCGTACCGCCTGCCGCCCTTGAGAACTGACAGGACAGCCAGCTCGGCAGTGCCGCGCTTCGCGGCGACCCGCGATTCCCTGTTGCCCCGGCGTTTTATATCAGATATGTTTCGCGTGACGGCAGTCACAAAGTCGTGGCGAAGGCGCCAGCCTTCCTCGCGGCGCGCCGACCGTCCGGTCATGCACTCGCCCGAGAGCAGGGATGCACAGTCGTGTCCGACCTGAAGTCGCAGACCATCTACCGCTCACTTCGGGAGCGGATCCTGCGAAACGAGCTCGCCTCCGGCACGCGACTGGTGCTGCGCGAACTGGCCAACCGGTACGAGTCCAGCGACATCCCCGTCCGCGAGGCGCTGCGGATGCTGGAACGCGACGGGTTGGTCGAGATGGTCCCCTACCGGGGCGCGCGGGTCACCACGCTGACGCAGCGCGAGATCGAGGAGACCTACTTCATCCGCGGCCACCTGGAGAGCATCGCCACGGGACTCGCCGCCGACCGGATCAGCGACGCCGAGCTGGGCGCGCTCGACGCGCTGATGGTGCAGATGCGTGCGGCGGTCGAAGCGCAGGACGGCCCCCATTTCTCCGACCTCAACCGCGAGTTCCACCAGATCATCGTCGCCGCCTGCGGCAACGAGATGCTCCGCGAGCTCACCATGGACATCTGGCAGCGGCATTCCGGGTTCCAGCGGGTGTTCCGGATGGTCCCCGAACGGCTCGCGCGTTCCCAGGCGGAGCACGAAGGGATCATGGACGCCCTCCACGCGCGCGACGCCAAGCGGGCGGCCGCACTCGCGCTGTGGCACAAGCGGTCGGTCGGCGACACCGTCAGCACGCTCGTGGACAAGCCCTCCGAAGAGCCGGGCACCGATGTGACCGCCTGAGATCGCCCACCGGTTCGGCGACGCCCCCGACAGCGCCCGGTCCGCCGGCCGCCGCCCGACGAGGAGCCCATGATGCAACAGACCGACGAGCCGCGGACCGAGACCCGCAGCGCAGTCCGGTTCGACCACGTCTACAAGGCCTTCGTCGCCAGGAGCGGCGGGAGCGAACCGGTGCTGGCGCTGCAGGACGTCACATTCGACGCACAGCCGGGTGAGTTCATCAGCCTGGTGGGCCCGTCCGGCTGCGGGAAGTCCACCTGCCTCAACCTGATCGCGGGCCTGTCCGGTCCCTCGGACGGTGCGGTCTCGCACCACGGCTCGCCCGTGCGCGGCGTCAACACCTCGGTCGGCTACATCACCCAGGACGACAACCTGCTGCCGTGGCGCTCACTCCGGGGCAACGTCGAGCTGGGCATGGAGCTGCGGGGGGTCGAACGCCGCGAGCGCCGCGAACGCGCCCAGGAGTTCATCGAGCTCGTCGGGCTGAGCGGATTCGAGGACCACTACCCGCACGAGCTGTCCGGCGGCATGCGCAAGCGCGCCGGGATCATCCGCACGCTGGTCTACGACAGCAGCGTCGTGCTGATGGACGAACCCTTCGGCCCGCTCGACGCCCAGACCCGGGTGATCCTGCAGGCTGAGCTCCTCAAGCTGTGGGAACGCTCGCGCCCGACCGTGCTGTTCGTGACGCACGACCTCGTCGAGGCGATCGCGCTCAGCGACCGGATCCTCGTGTTCACCACCAACCCGGGAACGATCAAACGCGACTACCGGGTGGAGCTGCCCCGCCCGCGCGACCCGTTCCGGATCCACGAGACGCCGGGGTTCAGCGAGCTGCACGACGCGCTGTGGGACGACATCCGCGCGGAGATCGAGAAGAGCCGGGAACGGGGCTCCTCATGAGCCTCGACGTCGCCCCCGCGACACGCGGGACGCAACGGGCCGAGATGGTCCTCCGCGCCGTGGCCGAGGCGGAGCACCGGCGCCGGCGGCGCGAGCGCGCCGGGGTGTGGCTCGGCACGGCAGGGCTCGGCATCGCGATCCTGCTGTTCTGGCAGTACGGCCTCGGGCACCTGGTGAATCCCCGGTACGTGAGCGACCCGCTCTCGATCGGCCTGCGCATCGGTGAACTGGTGGCCGACGGGGAGATCACCCGCCACATCGCGGTCACCCTGACCGAGGCGGGGATCGGCTTCCTGATCGGCGCAGGCCTCGGCCTGCTGAGCGCGTTCGCGCTGAGCCAGACCGCACGCGGGTACGAGGTGTTCGAGCCCTTCCTCATCGGGTTCTACTCGATCCCGAAGATCGCGCTGGCCCCGCTGTTCATCCTCTGGTTCGGGCTGGGCTACACACCGAAGATCATCATGGCGGCGCTGCTCGTCTACTTCATCGTCTTCGTCAACACCGCCACCGGCATCCGTGAGGTGAGCCCCGGCCTCATCCAGGTCTGCCGCGTGTTCGGCGCGAGCCGCCGCGACCTCCTCGTGAAGGTCGTCCTGCCGTCCGCGGCACCCGCGATGATCGCCAGCATCAGGATCACCTGCACCAGAGCGATCGAGGGTGCGGTGCTCTCGGAGTTCGTGGCGTCGACCCAGGGGCTGGGCTACCTGGTCGCCCGCGCCTCCCGGGCCTTCGACATCGAGACGGTCTTCGCCGGCATCGTGGTCATCGCCGCCGCCGTGATGACGGCGAACGCGTTGCTGCGGCTGCTGGAAACCCGGGTCACACCGTGGCAGCCCGCGAGGATCCACGGGTGAGCGCCACCGTCAGCTCCGCCGGTGCCATGGTGCTCGCCTCGGCCCGCCGCGAGCACCTGGCCGCCCGCCGCGCCCGCAGGCTGTTCCTCCTGACGACCCGGCTGGGGATCGTCGTCGTGGTGCTCGTCGCGTGGGAGCTCGCCTCCGGGACGCTGCTGCGCCCCTTCTACATCAGCTCTCCATCGGCGGTGGCGCAGACGCTGGCCGAGTGGGCGGCGAACGGCGAGCTCTGGTACCACGGCCAATTCACGGTGACGGCCGCGTTCTTCGGATACCTGCTCGGGGCTGTTTCGGGGGTGCTGGTCGCCTGGCCGCTGGCGATGGTGCGGCTCGCCTACCGGGTCGTCGAACCGTACTTCCTCGTGGCCTACTCCGTACCGGCGGTGGCGATGGGCCCGGTGTTCATCCTCTGGTTCGGGATCGGCATGACCCCGAAGATCCTCATCGCCGCCTACTTCGTGTTCTTCATCGTCTTCATCAACACGGCGGCCGGGTTCCGGCAGGTCCGGCAGGAGCTGCTGGACGTCACGAAGGTGATGGGAGCCAGCGGCCGGGACCAGCTGCGGACCGTCCTGCTGCCGAGCGCCACCCCGTTCATCCTGGCGGCGCTGCGGATCACCCTGCCAGCGGCGATGATCGGCGCCGTGACCGGCGAGTTCATCTCGTCGAACCGGGGTCTCGGGTTCCTCACCAGGGACGCCGCTTCCTCCTTCTCCACCTCCGGTGTCATCGCCGGGGTGCTCTCGCTCAGCGCGATCGTGCTGCTCATGAACCTCCTGCTGCGCCCGCTGCGACGCGCGCTGCGCTGGCAGGAGGAGATCGACGTACCCCCGACGACCGGCGGCAGATGAGCCGGCGACCGACAGCCACGAGGGAGAGACGATGAGGGGACTACGGCAGTCCGCGATCATGGGCGCTCTGGCACTGGCGATACCGCTCGCAGCGTGCGGGGGTGAGTCCGGCTCCGACGAGCTCACACCGATCACGGTGACGTCGCTGCCGAGCGCTTTCCTTGCGGCGATGTACGTCGCGGACGAACAGGGCATATTCCAACGGGAGGGGCTCGACGTCGAGATCGTCGAGCTGCAGAGCGGCATCGACGGCGTCTCAGCCGTCGTCTCGGGTTCCGCCCAGTACGCCGACATGGGGTTCGACGACCTCGCCACGCTCGCGGCGGAGGGTGAGGAGAGCCTCGTCATGGTGCACAACCTGGTCGGGCGGGTCACCTTCGCCCTGGTGATGAACCCCGACGTGGCGCGCGAGCGCGGGGTGAGCCGGGAGTCCCCCATCGAGGAGCGCTATGCGGCGCTGAAGGGCCTGCGGCTCGGGGTGACGTCGCCGGGTGCCGCCACCGACAAGTACATGCGCTACTACCTGCGCCAGGCGGGACTCGATCCTGACCGGGACGCCGAGATCATCGCCATCGGCGACGGGGCCTCGTTGCTCGCCGCACTGGAGACCGGCCAGATCGACGCATACCAACTCTCCCCGCCGACGCCGTACGTCGCCGCGGCCGAGGGCTTCGGCACCCTCCTGATCGACGGCGCCGCCGGTGACGTGCCGCTGTTCGCCGACTTCGTCTACACCGGGTTCGCCGCCAACCGGCAGTGGGCCGACCAGAACCCGGAACCGGCCCGCGCCTTCAGCAGAGCGTTGAACGTGGCCATGGAGCGGGTGGCAGCGGACCCCGCCGCCGCCGCGGCGACGATCGTGGACCGGATGTCCACCAACGATGTGGAGGTCATCCGCCAGACCCTCGACGCGCTGTTGCCCGCTCTGTCCACCGACGGGTGCTTCAACGCCGCAGCGATACAGACGACGCTCACCACGATGCACGAGGTCCAGCTCACACCCACCGCGGGTGACCCGGCCGAGGGCGTTCTCTGGACCAACGCGTACAACAACTGCTGACCAGACGTGGAAGGACTCTTGTGAAGATCGTTCGCTACCAGACCACCGGGCCTGCCTCCTGGGGGATCGTCGAGGACGGCGTCGTGTTCGCCACCGAGGGGGCGCCCTTCGTGGACCTGCGCTCCACCGGAGAGCGCGTCGGAGCGCTGGACGAGGTGACGCTGCGCGCCCCCGTCACGCCCAGGACCGTGATGTGCGTCGGGCGCAACTACAGCTCGCATGCCGCGGAGTTCGGGAACGCGGTCCCCGACGAGCCGCTGCTGTTCCTCAAGCCGCCGGCGGCGGTGGTCGGCCCGGGCGAGGACGTCGTCCTTCCCCGGCTCTCCGCCCGGCTGGACCCGGAGGCCGAGCTGGTGCTGGTCATCGGGAAGCGCGCCCGGTCGGTGGCGGCGGCCGACGCGTGGGACGTCATCGGCGGCTACACCTGCGGCAACGACGTCACTGCCCGTGACATCCAGAAGTCCGACGGCCAGTGGACGCGCGGCAAGGGCTTCGACACCTTCTGCCCCGTCGGGCCGTGGGTGGAGACCGAGTTCGACCCGACCGACGTCGGGGTCTCCTGCACGGTCGACGGCGAGCGCCGCCAGGACGGGCGCACCAAGGACCTGATCTTCCCGATCCCCTTCCTCATCGAGTACATCACCCGGTTCACCACACTCGAGCCGGGCGACATCATCCTGAGCGGAACCCCGGAAGGGGTACGGCCGGTGGAGCCGGGCAACACGGTCACGGTCGAGGTCGAGGGCCTCGGGGCGCTCTCCAACAGGATCGTCGCGGAGGGCGCAGGCTCCTAGGAGGGCACCCCACCCGTGCCGGGTCCGCTCGTCGTCACCGGCGGACCCCGGCACGGCCCCGGCTCAGGGCGAATCCGGCCCAGGACACCGCGACCAGGCCGGCAACCACGAGCTGAACGGTCAGGAGGTACTCGCGCGGGTAGACGACGCCGGTCAGGTAGGCGTCGACGAAGCCGCGCGGCATGCCCTGCTCGCCGCCCAGCCGGCGGAACCGGTCCTCCCAGGCGGTGAGCGGGCAGTGCACGCCGGCGAGCACGCTCAGCAGGCCCCACCCGACGGCGGCCACGTGCAGGCCCAGCACCCAGGGGTACCGCCAGGCGACGAATCCGCCGAGCGCGAGGAACGCCAGGAACCCGAAGTGGGCCAGCATCACCCCGTCGGCGAGCAGGCGGAACACCACGCGGCCAGGATCCCGCGCACGCGGGTGCGCCGCCACTTCACCCGGTCCGTCAGGGAGTGCAGGGGCGTCGATCAGGACCGCGCCGACGTCGTCCGGGCTCGCAGCGAACTGCGGACGCGCCGGTGACGACCCGTGGTCACGTCAGGACGGTCGCGTCAACCCCACCCGGACATACCCACCCAACCACCCGGCTGACGCGGGCTCGCGCCGGTGGAGCGGCGCTACCGTGCCGTCGTGCGGGTGCAGCGCGCTGGTCCGCCGATGGACGACCAGGTCTGGGCGGCGGTCGCCGCCTCGCATCTGCGCGGCCTGCCGAGGGAGGTCATCGCCGAGCTGCTGGACGGCGCGGAGCGGGTGGGAGCGGCGGCAGGCGAGACGATGCACCGCGCCGGCGAGGACAAGCGGCACCGTGCCGGAGCGGTTGCTCGCCGAGGGCCACCCGCCGACGAACCGGTGAAACACAAGTCCCTGACCCGCGTCGGCCCCCGACGTACGGCCGCGCACATGAACGACTGCGTTGTCGTCGGCGCCGGACCGGCCGGGCTCGCGGCGAGCGCCCGCACCGTGGTCGTCGCCACGGGCGGGGAGAACGTCCCCCGCACGCCCCGCTTGGCCGGCCTGCTGCCCGCCGACGTCTTGCAGCTCCACGCCGCGGCCTACCGCAGGCCCGTGCTGCTGCCCGCCGGTCCGTTTCTCGTCGTCGGGAGCGCACAGTCCGGCTATCAGATCGCCGAGGAGCTGCTCGCCACCGGGCGCCGGGTGGTCCTCGCGACGAGCCCCGCAGGGCGCGCACCGGCCCTGCACCGGGGCCGGGAGACGGTCGAGTGGCTCGCCGAGAGCGAGTTCTTCGACCAGCGACCCCAGGACCTGCCGGATCCCTCGGTCCTCCACGCGCCGCAGCCGCTGCTCGCCCCGGGCGGACGCAGCGCCAGCCTCCAGGCGCTGGTCCGGCGCGGGGCGATTCTGACCGGCCGGCTCGTCGCAGTCGACGGGCGCCGACTCCGGTTCGACGACAGCACCGCGGCGAACATCGCCTCAGCCGACGCCTTCGCCACGCGGATCCGGGCTCTCCTCGACGAGCACATCCGCAGTAGAGGCGGTGCGAGACTTGCACCGCAGGCTCGACCGCTCGCTCGACCTGCTCGGCGCCGCCCGGCCCAGCGGTGACACCCGGCACCGGACGCTGCGCGCCACCGTCGAGTGGTCCTACCAGCTCCTCACCGAGGACGAACGGCGGCTGTTCCGGCACCTGTCGGTCTTCGTCGACGGCGTCGACCTCGATGCCGCGGAGCGGCTCGCCGCAGACCTGGCCCTGGAGCACGATCCCGGCAGCGTCCTGGCCCGCCTCGTCGACGCCTCCATGATCGATGCCGACTTCGGTGGACGCACCCGGTACCGCATTCTGGAGACGCTCCGCACGTTCGGGCTCGACCGGCTCACCGCCGCGGGCGAGGACGGCGCCGCGGCCCGGCAAATGCTCCGCTGGGCCGTCGAGCTGACCGCGTGGTTCGCCGCCACGGTGGGCACCGAGCGCGAGCCTGAGGCCGATGCCGCCTTGCGCCGCGAGCTGGCGAATCTGCGGGCGGCGTGGCGGCTGGCCCGCAGCCGCAGATCCGTCGACGACGCCGCGGCGATGGTCACCGCGCTGTTCGACGCGGTCGCCTACCGCGATCTCGTCGAGATCCGAGGCTGGGCCGAGGAGCTGGCCGACGATCCGGCGCTCGGCACCCATCCCCGCCGGGCGGCGGTGCTCGGCACGGCGGCGGAAGCCGCGTATCACCGCGGCGACTACCCGCGCGCCGAGCGGCTCGCCCGCGCCGGGCTCGAGCGCGCGACCGACCCCGCCGGGTCGTGGTTCTGCCTGATGCCCTTGTCGGTGGCCGAACTGGCCCGCGGGGCGCACGCCGAGGTCGCCGAGCACTCCCTCGCCGCCGCCGAGTTCGCGACCCGGCCCCGCGAGAGCCTCGGGATCGCGGCCCTCGCCACCGCCTACGCGGGCGATCCCGAGCAGGCGCGGACGCTGAACGACCGGGGGCTCGCGGGCGCGGTATCGCCCTCGATGCGCTCGTGGGGCGCCTACGTCGCCGGGGAGATCGAGAGTTTCGCCGGCCGCAGCGAGTCGGCCGCGCGGCATTACGTCCGCGCGATCGACCTCGCCCGCACCTCGGGGGCGACCTTTCTCGTCGGCGTCTCGACCGTCGGGTTGCTCGCGGCGCGCGCCAGGTCCGGCCACACCCAGGACGCGCTGCGCGGCTACCGGGACGTCATCGACTACTTCGCCCGCACGGGCAACTGGACTCACCTGTGGGCCACCCTGCGCAACCTTGCGGACCTGCTGCACCGGCTCGGCGACGACGAGCCCGCCGCCTTGCTCGACGCCGCGGCCGACCAGGCCCCAGACGCCCCCGCCGACCAGTCCCGCAGCGCCGAGCCACCGCTCACGCCGGACCCGACTGTCCCCCGCCGGGCGGAACTGCTCGAGGTGGCCCGCCTGGCGATCGAGCGGAACCTGAAGCCGTCCTGACCCCCGGCCTCGCGACCCCGCCACCAGCTCATGTCCGTGACCTCAGCGCCCCCCGCCGGCACCGCGCTCGTGGCGGTGCCGGAGGGTGTGGGCGAGCCTCGTCGTCCGCGCGGTCGCGAGGATCCCCCGGGCATGGCGGGCGTGCTCCCGCGGCCGGCGGCGCTCCCCCTCCCGGCGCGCGGTGCCCCCGGCCAGCACCAGGAACACGACCCACCCCACCACCGCCGGCACGATCCACGAGGCCGCCCGGTAGAGCACGACGGCGACGGCGGCGGGCGCCGACGGGACCCCGCCCGCCCCCAGCGCGGCGAGCAGCCCGGTCTCGGCCGGGCCCGCGCCGCCGGGGGTGAGGTTCGCGATGATGCTGGCCTGCACCGCGAGGTAGCCGAACGCGACGTCCGACCACGGGACCGGCTGCCCGGTCGCGGCCACGCACGCGGCGAGCGCGAGGAAGTCGAGCACCCATGTCGACAGCGCCGTCACCAGCGCCAGTGCCCACTGCCGCCGCGTGAGCGAGTGCCGGGTGATCCACTCGCTGAACCGCCACGCCGCCTGTGCCGGGCTCGTCGTCACGCGCCGCCGCACCAACGGCACGCGGCGGGCCAGCGCCACGGCCCGGCGCACGATCGCCACCCGCGCCCGCGGGCGCCGCAGCAACACCACCCCGGTCCCGAAGATGAGCGCGGCGATCAGCAGGGAGATCCCGGCGGCCACGGCCGGGCTCAGCAGCCCGACTCCGGCGAACACCAGCGGCGCGAGCACCACCAGGATCACGCCCGTGACGATCCCGGCCATCGCGAGGGCCCAACCCGCCGTGGCGAGGCCGACGCCGCGCTCGGTCAGCGCGTGCACCGTGTAGACCGTGCCGACCGCCCCGCCGGCCGCGGGCACCGTGAGCGAGATGGCGTTGCCGGCGATCGTCACGGCCTGCACTGTCGACGCGGGCACCGAGCCTTCGCCCGCGTTGAGGAACTGCCGGTTGAGCTCGGCGTAGGCCAGGAGGGACGCGGCGCTCAGTACGACCGCCAGCGCGACCCACCGCCACTCGAGCTGCCCGAACGACACGCTCAGGCGCCCAGCTTCGGCGATGCGCGGCGCGATCTGCCAGACCGCGATACCGAGGCCGACCAGGGCCAGCACCCAGTCGAGCACCACCCGCACGATGTGCCGCCGGTCGGCAGGGGCGGCTCGGGTCGCGCTCCGGTCGGCCACGGCGCCCACCCCCGTCCAGTCCGTGCTGTGCTCCGATCCGCGCCCCTGCCGACCGTAGCGCGCGAGACGGCCGCTCTCCGGGTCTCAGTCCGCCCGGAGGCCGGGATCACCTGCGGAGGCGCCGCGCCAGGTCTCCCGGGCGGCGACGCCGAACAGCACCCCGGTGAACAGCACGACGGCGGCCAGCACGATCACCGCCAGCCGGTGGTCCCCGAGATCCACGAGCCAGCCGAGCGCGATCGGTCCCACGACGGTCGCGAGGTCGCCTGCCGTGCGGTAGATCCCGACCGCCGGGCCACGCGCGCTCTCCGGCGCCACGTCCGCGACGTACGCGGCGGGAGCCGGGCCCGAGATGCCGCTGGCGAGCCCGGTGACGACGGTGACGGCGACGAACCACACGGGATCCGACGTCACCGCGTACAGCGGGAGCGCCGCACCGATCACGACCAGCCCCGGGACGATCACCCGCTTGCGGCCGAACCGATCGCTCAGGGACCCGGCGAGCGACACCGTCAGGAGGTTGCACAGGGTCACGGCTCCGAGCAGCACGCCGAACTCCGCCACGCTGAGCCCGACCACGGCGTAGGCGATGATCGGGATGAGCGACTGCATCCCCCCGAACCGGTGCAGGAACACCGAGAACGCGACGGCGCAGACTGCGAGGAAGCTGCGGTCACCGAGCAGTTCCCGCACGGGGGAGCGCCCCGGTGGCCACTCCCCCGCCGCGCGTCCCGCCCCGCGCCGACGCTCGGCACGCGGCGCCCGCAGGAGCGTGCGGGTGCCGAAGAACACGACCAGGAGGGCCATCAGTCCGCAGACCAGGAAGGGTGCCCGGTTCCCCCAGAACGTCGCCACGATGCCGCCGAGCGCGGGCCCGACCGAACCGCCGATCAGCTGGATGCCCTGCAGTTGCGACATCGCGCGCCCGCGGTTCGCGGTGGTGGTGAGCGCGGTGGTGGTGAGCTCGGAGACAAGGACCATCCCGCACGTGATCGCCACGCCGCCGGCGAGCCCGAGCACGAGCCGGCGCAGGCGAGGAGCGCGGTGAGGTTGGGTGCGAACCCCGTCGCCACCTGCAGGGCAACCACCCCGAGAACGGCCCCGACGAGCAGCTTGCGCGAATCCACGCGCTGGCTGAGCAGCCCGGCAGGCACCTCGCGGCGACGTGTGCCTTGTCCTGCTCGGTAAGGTATGGGTCCCAGATGCGGGCCATGGGTGTGCCTTCCGGTGGTGGGCAGACGGGTCGGGGTCGGGCGGGTCGGGGTCGGGCGGGTCAGGGTTGGCTGGGTCAGGGTCGGAGGGGTCAGGGTCGGCGGTCGAGGGTCTGGCTCACCGGCGGGGGCGCGCGATGGACGACGGGCTGTTCGGTCCCGATTCGGTGACCTGGCGGGTCCACCTCGAACCCGTCATGTGGGTCGGCGGGCTGCGGGCGCTGATCCTGCAGACCCTGCACCCCCGTGTGATGCGCGGGACCTACCAGAACTCGGCGCTGTTCGACCCCGACAAAGCGTGGGCCCGGTTCCAGCGCACCGCCGCCTTCGTCGGGACGCGGACGTACGGCACCCGTGCCCAGGTCGAGGCCGCGGCCGCCCGGGTGCGCGCGCTGCACGGCAAGCTGCGCGGATACGACCCGGACAGTGGCTCCACGTTCCGGATCGACGAGCCCGGCCTGCTGCTCTGGGTCCACTGCGCCGAGATCGATTCGTACGTGGACGTCGCTCGGCGGGCGGGGATCGTCGATGCGGCGGAGGCCGACGCCTATGTGGCGGAGAGTGTGCGGGCGGCGCAGATCGTCGGGCTGCCCGGCGCGCCTCGGTCGTGCGCGGAGCTACAGGTCTACTTCGCGCGGGTGCGGCCCGAGCTGTACCTGTGCGCAGAAGGCCGCGTCGCGCTGAGGAACCTGCTCGCCGCGCGGATGCCGGCCCCGCTCGCGGCGCGGCTCGCTGCGCCCCCGATCGCCGTGCTCGCCGTTGCGACGCTCCCCCGCTGGGCCCGTCGCCTGTGCTACCTGCCCGGCCTGCCGACGACCGACCTCGGAGCGACGCTCGCGCTGCGAGCCCTTCGGCAGGCCATCCGGTTACTGCCCGCAGCGCCTGCTCCGCCCGAGGTCGAGCGGGCCCGCGAGCTGGTGCGGAGCCGGTGACGTTCAAACCCGGACCCGCTCGCGATGGCGCCTGGGTTGCGGCGTCACACCTCGCCGGCGAGGCGCCGCCAGATCCAGCTCGCCGGCACGCGCCGACCGGTGACGACGTACTCACGGGCGGCATCGACGACCATCGTCGTGTCGAGGGCGCGATGGGCTTCGGGGCGGCCACAGAACAGCAGCTCGTCGTCGGGAGCCAGCACAAAGTCATCATCAGGCGTCAGCACGCACTCGCCGTCACGCATCACCATGAGTACGACGGCCGGGAGCTGAACGTCGCGGTCGTCCGGGTCGCGCAGAAGATCACCGAGCCGAGCCTCGCCACCGGCGAGCCATCCGACCAGGGCCGGAGCTTCGGCCGGGGTCAGGCGGACCTTCCACAGCGCCTCGAGTCGGGGGCCGCACCGCTGCGTGATGCAGTCGAGGAGGCGAGCGGCCCATCGGTCGCCGCGCGCGGGCACCTCCTGCAGGAACCGCCAAAGCAGCGGGGTGCTCAGCTGCGCGAACACCTCATGGGCCACCACCTCGGCCGGGACGAGCAAGGAGTCCACGTCCATCGCCGCGAAGAGCGGAGCGCTGGACGCGCGGTTCTGCCGGGCGGCGACGAACAGCCTGGGATTGAGCCGACGGGCGGCGGCGATGCATGAGAGGTTGCTGGTGTCGTTGTCCGTGCCCGCGACGAACCCCGCAGCGTCCACCACACCGGCCCGCTGCAGCACAGCCGGCTCGAACCCGTTTCCCTGGATGATCGGGCCCCCGTCCTCTGCGGGGTCGGCGACCGGGTCGACGACGGCGACGTCGAGGCCCTCGCCGCGCAGGTCGTGGATCAGCTCGCGCCCCAAACGGCCGTATCCGCACAAGACCCATCGGCCCGCCTTGGGCGGACGGCCCCTGGGCGGCAGCTCGGCTCCTGGTCCGCTCTCGAGCCAGGTCATCAGCTGGTAGGACGCCGGTGCGCGCAGCGCGATTCGCAGGTGGTCACCGAATCGGTCGAACGGGTTCACTACGGACGGTGTGCCGAAAGCACGCATGCGCTCGGCGATCGCCGGTGACGCGGTGCGCGAGATCACGGACAGGTCGGGCCGCAGCAGGGCCGCCGCCATCGTCACCGCCAGGTTCGCCTCGTCGTCGTTGGTGATCGCGAGCACCGACACACAGTTCGGGTTGCCGATGCCCGCCACCCCGAGGTGGCCGGGATCGCGCGCGTCGGCGACCAGGCCCGGCACGTCCGCGTGGTAAGCGGCGAGGTCGAGGGCCGCGATACGGTCCTCGTCGGCGTCGAGCACCACGAACCGCTTCCCGAGCGCGTCGAACGCTTCACCCAGCAGCTCGCCGGTTCGTCCGTATCCCGCGACGAGCAGGAACGGCTCCCGCAACCGGGACACCTTGCGCGTGAAGTGGTGCAGCGCGAGCGCCTGCCGGAACGCTCGGTCCTGCACGAGCGCGAGGAGCGACCCGATGGCGTACGCCCACCCGATCACCGTCAGGTAGATCGAGACCGTGACCCACAGCCGCTGCGCGGCGGTGAACGCCTGGGGCAGCTCGCCGAAACCGATCGTCGAGGCCGTGTAGCTCATGAAGTAGAAGGCGTCGAAGATCGACATGCGCCACGGCTGCCCACTCGGGGTCTCGCCCGGGACGAGCGTCAGGCCGAGAACGCTGATCGCGAAGATCGTGATCAGGACGATCAACGGGGCGCGCATCCGGCGCAGGATCAGGAAGATGGTCGCCGTCGCCTGCACAGCGGATGCGCGGGGGATGCGCCTGCGCAAGCGGCGGGAGGGCACTTCGTCCCCGCCGAACATTCGCGACCAGAACACGAGCAGCGGATTGCCCACCCTCGCCTCCTAACGGCGGTGGAACGAGACGGTCTCGACGACGAGCAGCACCACCGACACGACATTGGCGAACAGTGCTCCGCCGGAGAGAGACACCACGCTCGCCATTGCGGCAGGGGTGAGGCCATCGGCAGAGATGTGCGCCGCGTACGTCCAGACAATCGTTGCGGCGATCAGCTGGAGGTCCGCCACCAAGCTCGTCGCCAGGTGCACGGCGCCGATCTGGGTGCGGTCGCCGAACTTGAGCACCGTCGCGATCAGACTCACGACGACGGCCGCGAACAGCTCGTAGACGTTGTGCAACGCCGGGTTGGCGATGTCGCCGATGAAGAAACCGAAGTTGAGCGTGGCCGCGAGCAGCACGAAGAAGCCGAACACGACCTTCTCGAGGTTCACGAGACGCCCCTCGTCGTGGTCCAGAAAGGTCCGGTCACGCTAGCGCCGCCGCCCGCATCTCGCCGTGCGGAGGCGCCTCGTCGATTCCACCGCCCGATACACGCCGCTCCCCCGCCGGCGGCCCCGATCCAGGGCCCCAGCGAGCAGACGCGCTGGTCGGCGCTGTCACAGCCCGCCTCGGCCCGGGCTGCGGACCGAGCAGGATGCCGAACCACCTGCCGAGGTCGGCGCGGTCGCGCTCCGGAATCCCCAGCAGCTCGCTGATCACGGTGCGTGCGCGAGTTGGCCGGCCTGACGCTCGTCCCGGGCGAGGTCCGTCTGGTGGGCGGCGCCGAGGCGTGGTGGGTGTCCGGGCATGAGGAAGCCGTGCCATCCTCGCCGACCGCTGCTTCTCCTCCGATCGGCGCAAGGACGGCTTCCCGCTGAGGGTCGCTGAATAGGAGCCGGGGTCAGGGGACGACCGTGTCGATGGCCTCGTGGTGCTTCTCGAGCGGTATGTACTCATCCTCCATGATCGCCCGTGGGTTGAACTGCGGGTCGGCGAGGAAACCGTGCACCCGCCTGCGCTGCATGCCCATGTTGCCGCCGTCGTAGATCGGGAACACGGACGCCTCGCGCAAGAGCTTCCCGAACCCGTGAAGGGCGTCCAGGCTGTTCACCCCGACGATCTGCATGCACTTGTAGACGCAGTCGAACATCATCTCGGTGACCTGGATCTTGTTCATGGCTCCGACGAGCTCGGCGTGCTGGTCGTGCTTGTCGAGGTAGTCCGCGGCACGCCACGAGAAGTAGCGGCCCATCTCGATCTGCGCGGCCACGTCGCCCAGGACGTAGCCGACGTTCTGGAAGTTGATGATGGGCTTGAGCGCGCCTGCCGTGTTGCCCTTGGCGAAGGCCAGGGCCTTCTCGAACGCCGCACGGGCGACCCCGACCGCGGCGATCGCGGCCACCGGGCCCGACCAGGCGAAGTTGCGGTTGATCACGAAATCGCCGTTGCCCTGGGCGCCGGGCAGCAGGTTCTCCGCTGGGACCCGCGCGTCGTCGAAGACGACCTCGGCGTTGGACGTGAGCCGGTGCCCCTCCTTGTCGATGTACTTGTAGGTGATCCCCGGGGTGCCCCGCTCGATGACGATCGCGGAGAGCCCCTCCGTGCCGCCCTTCTCCGGATCCGTGCGAACAATGGCTGTCTGCAGGTTCACGCCCTGCTCGTCCCAGCCCGCCGCCGACGGCCAGTACTTGCGTCCGTTGAGCACGTACTGATCGCCGTCCCGTCTCGCAATCAGGCCGACGCCCGCGGGCCGCGGCAGCGGGATGTCGAAGTTGGCGGTGCCCGACGGGCTGCCTGCCGGCTCGCTGGCGGTCCAGCCACCGAGGAACTCGCCGGACGGGTCCGACGTGGCGGGGCGGAGGAAACGCTCTTTCTGCTCCTCAGAGCCGTACCAGGACACGGGCATGAGCCCGAGGCCGTTGCAGAGGACGGTGCAGGCGAACCCGGGATCGACGACGCATATCTCCTCGGCCGCGATCACCAGATCCACGCACGACACGCCCCCACCGCCGTACTGCCGCGGCAGCATGCACATCGCGATGCCGGCCTTGTACGCCTCGACGTAGGCGGGCTTGGTCCGTTGGACGGCCCGCACCGGGTCGGGCTCCCGGTCGGCGTCCGGGACGATCGGGGCCAGCACGTTCTCGGCGAAGGCGCGGACCTCGTGCTGCAGCTTCCGCTGCTCGTCGGAGAGGGTGAAGTTGATGCTCATCCTTCCCGTGCTCCCTTCCGTCGCCGGCCGGGCCCGTTCCGGGTGATCGAGCTACGCGCCCGTCCTCGGCGCCTGAGCCGTGGAGGCTTCTCCGGGCAGCGACGGACGGGAAGGGGTGCCGTCCCAGTTCCCACGAATCGAGCAACTCGGGGTCCGAGCTCGACCCCGATCGGACGCCGCGGAGCGATGGACGGAGTAGCCCAAACGCTCGACCGAGCGGGAGGCGATCCGGCTCGAGATCGCCCGCATCTCATCCGATACCGTGCCCGGCGCACCATGCATCGCCATCGCCCCACCGCGTCGAGGAGTGCTGAGCTGTGAGACGCCGGAAGGGCAGCGGGGCGGCGAGGTGGACGCTCCTCCTCATTGGTGGCGCCCTGCTGGGGGTGTACCTCTTCCTGCCGGTGTGGCTGACCCACGGCGATCTCACCCGGGTGCCGGCCGCGGCCTCGGTGCGTGACGCCCCGGAGGTGGCCGCGCTGGAGCGGGCCGGCTTCACGCTGGAAGAGGAGAACGGCCACGACCCCGACGGTGCCCAGTTCACCGAGTACGCCTACGCCAGTTGGGAGCTGCCGGATCAGGTGGCCTCTGTCGCGGTCATCTACCGCCTGGACACCGGGCCGACGCCGCGTGGGCGCGAAGCGTTCCGGAGCGGCTCCGGCAACATGGAGCAGTACCTCGCGGACGTCCGGAGTCAGGGCGAGGGGTCGGGCTACGAGACGGCCGTGACCTCCGGGCTCGGCGACGAGAGCTTCGAGCAGGTCTCGGTGGCCGCCAACCCCCACGACCCGAGCCGGTACGTCAGGCAGGTCGTGAGGGTGCACAACGTGGCGATCATGGTCACCTACCTCGACCAGGACGGTGCCGACGTCGAGGAGATGCGCCGGACGGTCCGCGGCGTTGCCGCCGCCGCGGTGGAGCGCCTGCAGGCCGTGAACGCGTAAACGCACAGGGATCCCGCCGAGCGGGAGTCCTCAACCCGAACGGCTCAGGGCCGGCCCGGAGATAACCATCGGGTTCTTCCCGGATACATGAGTAGCGGACCTACACATACGGTCCTCCTATGACCACTCACATTCGCGTAGCGTCGCTCGCCCTCGGCCCGGCGCTGCTGGCAGCGTCGACGTTCTTCTGGCAGGACGGTCGATACGGCGTCACCGGCGGCGTCTTGGTGGCACTGTCGTCGGCCGCCTGGATATACGGGCTCCTCGGCGTCTGGGAACACCTGCACGCCTGGCTGCCAAAACTGGCGGCCGTGGGCTTATTGATGACTCTGCTGGGCACGTTCGGCGGGATCGCCTTCGGCTTGCAGGGCTTCTTCGAGGGCATCTTCGGCGTGTCGGGGCCCGAATCACTGGCGGCCGCCGACGAGTACCCGACGGCTTCGTTGCTCGTTCTCTGGGGACCCGGTTCGATGTTCCCGCTGTCGCTGGTCCTGCTGGGGGCAGTGCTGTTCCGGACAGCCATCGTGCCGAGACTGCTAGCGGTGGCGTTCATGCTCGGTGGCGCAGCATTCCCGGCCACCCGTATCGGACGCATCGATCTGATAGCGCATACGGCGGACGCGCTGCTCCTCGGCGCTTCGATCTGGCTGTCGGTGCTGATCGCGAAGGGCCTGCTCGATTCGGTGGCGAACCCCGAGCCAGTGCTCCACCGCTGAAATGAACGATTCTCAATAGCCGGGTGACATCCAGTGTTGATCACTGTTCGGGTCGGCGGAGCGCAGCGCGTTGACCAGGAGTGCCGGCCGGCCCATGCAGGGCCCGAGGCGCAGCGGTGCGCGATCTTCTACGTCGTGTAGTGCTACGGTGTGTCGCACATGACCTTGAGGAGGTTGTCGTGCTCGACGCACCGGCCCCGTGTGGCCCTCCGCGATGGACGACCCTGCCCGGAGGTTCCGCCGGGTGGTTCGTGACCCGATACGCCGACGTTCGAACCGTGTTGTCCGATCCGCGCTTCGTGCGGGACGTGGCGCGAGTGGCCCGGCTACGGGCCGAGGCTGGTCATCACCCCGTGCACGGGAGCGGAGTGTGGGTGGGGCGGGGCACGACTCTGCTGCACCTCGATCCCCCGGACCACACCCGGATCCGGCGGGCCGTGAACCCCTTGTTCGCCGCGCGCCGCGCCGACGCACACCGTTCGATGATCGACGAGCTGGCGACCACGCTGGTCAGCAGGTGCGCGAGCTCCGGACGCGCGGACCTGGTGTGCGACCTCGCGGTCCCGCTCGCCGTTGCGGTGCTGTGCGAGGTCGCGGGGCTGCCGTCCGACGACCATCACCGTTTCGGGCACTGGGTCCGGCAGGTCCATCGGATCGACGGTGGCGCAGAAGCGGGCCGCCGGACCGTCGAGGCCATCGACGCTCTGGACCGGTACCTGGAGGACCGGATCGCCGATGGCCCGCTGCCTGGCGTGCTCGCGGAGCTCGTCAGACAGGCCCGGTCGTCGGCCGGGCCTGACGACGGCCTGCCCGGGGACGACGGCCTGTCCGAGGACGAGGTGATCGCACTCGGGCGCGATCTGCTGGTGGGCGGGTACGAGAGCACGGCGAACCTGATCTCGGGCGGTCTCGCCCTGCTCCTCGCGGAGCCGTCGCGCTACGCGCGGGTGCACGGTGACCCGTCGACGATCGACGCCGCCGTCGAGGAGAGCCTCCGGCACGTGGCGCCGTTCCCGCTGCTGGAGGCGCGTCATGCCGCGGAAGCCGTGGACCTCGGTGGTGTGCTGGTCGCGCCGGGCGACGCCGTCGTCGTCGACATCGCCGCGGCGAACCGCGACCCGGATCGGTTCGCGGCGCCCGACGGGTGGCACCTCGAGACGCCGCCCGGCCACCTGTCGTTCGGCCACGGCGCACACCACTGCCTCGGCGCGGTCCTGGCCCGGCGCGAGGCGCATGCGGCGTTCCGTGCGGTGATCACCGGCCTCGACGACCTCCGCCTCGCCTGTTCTCCTGAAGATCTGGTGTGGGAGCCCGGCCTGACACCGACGTTGCGGTCGCTCCCGGTGAAGTTCACGCCGCGGCTGGTCCCCAGCGGCAAAGCGAGCTGAGGTGACGATCCCGGATCTCCTCGCGTACTCCGGACCCGCCCTCTGCCTCCTCCTGCTCGGGATGCTGTTCGTCGAGTCCGCGCTGTTCGTCGGCGTGTTCCTGCCCGGAGACTCACTGCTGTTCGGCGCGGGCCTGCTCGTAGGCAGCGGCCGCGTCGACGTACCGGTGGCCGTGCTCGCCGCGTCGGCCTGGACCGGCGCCGTCCTTGGCGACACCCTCGGCTACTGCCTCGGCCGCTGGCTCGGCCCTGCCTGGCTGAATCGCGGTCGCAACGCGAGGAGCCGCAGGTTCCTGGCCGTCGCGGAGCGGATGTACGAACGGCACGGATCGTTCGCGATCGTGATCTGCCGCTGGTTTCCCGGCGTTCGGGCAATCGTGCCGACCTTGGCCGGGGTGGGCCGGATGCACCCGGTCCGATTCACCGTCGCGAACGGGGTCGGGGCTCTGCTCTGGGCCCTCGGGATGGTCCTCATCGGCTACGCCGCAGCCTCGACTCCCTGGGTGGAGGACGTGGCGCTCTGGGCGATGGCGGTGAGCATCGCAGTGACCGTCGGGTACGGCCTCGTCCATGCGCTGCGACGCTGGAGGGACGGCCGCCTGCGGGTCGACGAGCCCGCTACCGGGACACTGCTTCCGACAGGAACGTACAAGTCGACGGCCGAAGGGAGGGGCGCCGGATGAACCGATTCGGTCCGCTCGAACAAGCCGTGATGGAGGTCTTGTGGGCCGCGTCCGAGGCGCGGACGGCTCGGGAGGTCCTCGACGCCCTCCCGGAGCGAGGCCTGGCCTACTCCACCGTGCGGACGGTGCTCGACCGGCTTGTCGCGAAGCAGTTCGTCCGGCGCACGAGTCGTGGCCGCGCAGGCCTCTACGCTGCCGCCGCGGGAAGGGACGACTACGTCGCCGACCTCATGCGCCAGGTCCTCGACCTGAGCGGAGACCGCAGCTCGGCCCTCGTCCATTTCGCGCGCAGCATCGACGAACCGGACGCAGCCGCGCTGCGCGAGGGGTTGCAGCGGACCTCCGGGCCGGAGCGCGGCGAAGACCGGAGGCATCGAGAGGACGGAACTCCGTGACCTACGTGCTCCATCACGTCGTGGTGCTGATGCTCGCGGTCGGCACGGGCGCCTGGTTACTGCGAACCAGCTGGACGCACCGCGCCCCGCACACGGGGGTCGTGCTGTGGCAAGCCACGATCGCCGGCGGGATCAGCGCCGTGATCGGCACCGCGTTCGCGATCGGCTTGAGCCCATACCAGCGGGGCGTCGCCTCCGGGCTGGTGCTCGTGGTGGGCGACGTCGCCTCCGGCCGGCCCACGGGGCTGAATCTCGCTCACCTCGTCGCGCTCGTCGTCGGAGTTCTGATCACCGGCTTCGTCA
Source organism: Pseudonocardia aurantiaca (assembly GCF_039526725.1). Lineage (NCBI taxonomy): Bacteria > Bacillati > Actinomycetota > Actinomycetes > Pseudonocardiales > Pseudonocardiaceae > Pseudonocardia > Pseudonocardia aurantiaca. The sequence goes on along the minus strand of NZ_BAAAJG010000011.1, from coordinate 308,929 downwards.
TCGCACGGCTGGCGTGGCACGCCTTTCGAGCGACGCGTGCCCGCCGCCGCCACCGCGACCTGCTCCGGCTCGTCGCCCACCCGTCCGCAACTGCGCCCGGACACGATCACGTCGTCCTCGATCACTCAGCTGCAGCCGCGTACTGCGTGCCGGGTGTCCGGCCGATCGTCGTCGTCACCCGAGGCGTGTACGACCTCCTCACAACCGACGAGCTCGACGCGGTGCTCGCGCACGAGGCCGCCCATGCCTCGCAGCGGCACGACCTCGCCCTCGCCCCGTTCCACGCCCTTCCCAACAGAGGCGTACTCGGCCGCGCGCGCTCCGACGTGGCGGCGCTCGTCGAGATGTGCGCCGACGACATCGCCCTGCGCCGGCATCACGTAGCCGTTCTGCGATCCGCGCTGCATCGCATGGCCTGCTCCGGTCACGCGTCTCCGGCATCGACGCTCGGCGCCACCACGGGAATCGAACGCCGCCTCGCCCGGCTCACCGAGCCGAACCGCCGGACGTCACCGCTCGCGAAATGCCTGGCCCTCGCGCTCGCCCTCACCGGGGCGACGACACCGCTCAGCCTGTTCCTGTTCCCCCTGTGACCAGGCCCGGGTCGCGGGCGATGATGACGATCTGTCCTCAAGCCAGCGGAACCCGCCACGTCAGCCTCGTTCCGCCCGAGTCATCGCGTCCCACGAGGAGCTCGCCGCTGCATTCGCGGGCCCGATCTTCGAGGTTGCGCAGTCCGCTGCGGGCCGCGCCCGGAGGGATCCCGATTCCGTTGTCAGCGACGTCGATCAGTAGCTCGTCACCCGCCTCGACGGTGACAGTCACCGATGTCGGGCGGCCGTGCCGAATGGCGTTGCTGACGGCCTCCCGCACGACGGCCTGGGCGTGCGCCCCGATATGCGGGGGTACCAGGGTGTCGACGGCGCCGGCAATCCGCACCGACGGTGTCACGCCGCCACCCTCTGCCGCGTCGGCAGCGGTGTCCAGAAGCTTGCGACGCAGTCCACCCTCGGCTCGCACACCGGCGGTGTGCAGATCGAAGATCGAGGTGCGGATCTCCCGCACGGTCTCGTCGAGCTCGTCGACCGCCTCGATGATGCGACGCTGCACGACCGGGTCGTCGGTGCGGCGCAGGGTGCTCTGCAGCTGTAGCCCGGTGGCGAACAGCCGTTGGATGACGTGGTCGTGCAGGTCCCGGGCGATGCGGTCGCGGTCGCTGAAGACGTCGAGCTGGCGCTGCGCCCGGTTCTTCTCGCCCAACTCCAGTGCGAGCGTGGCCTGTTCGGCGAACGAGGTCAGCAGCGGAACCTCGGCGGGCTGGAACGGCTGCCCGGCCCGGTGGCGCAACGCGACGAGCGCCCCGATCACCCGCTCCTGCGACTGAAGCGGCACCGCGACCGTGGGGCCGTATCCGCGCAAGTTCCGGTCGATGGCGTCCAGAAGCGCGCCCGCGGACGAGGTGAGCACCGCCGTGCGGCCGTCGACCACCTCATGCAGCAGCGGGTCCCGCCCGTCGAGGCTGTGGCCCACCATGTTCGGTTCTTCCGGTCCGCGTTGGGCGCGGATGGTGAAGTGGTCGTCGGCTGGGTCCGGGCCGAGAACGATGAATGTGGCGTCGGAGTCGGTCAGCTCCAGGGTGCGCAGCGCGATCAGGCCGAGCGCGTCCTCCTCGGTGGCCCCTGACAGCAGCTCGGCCCGGATCTCACCGGACGCCTCCAGTGCGAGCTGGCGTAGCCGGCTCTGCTCGAACAGGTCGGCGTTCTGCACCGCGATGCCGGCCGCGGCAGCAAGTGCCTCCAGCACCATTTCGTCGTCAGGGGTGAACTCACCACCCCCCTTCTTCTCGGTCATGTACAGGTTGCCGAACACCGAGTCCCGCACCCGCACGGGTACGCCGAGGAAGCTGTGCATCGGCGGGTGGTGGGCAGGAAACCCGACCGATGCTTCGTGCGTGCTCAGGTCCTCGAGCCGCAGCGGACGCGGATCGACGATCAGCTGACCGAGGAGGCCCTTGCCCTCGGGGAGGCGGCCCATCCTCGCCCGCGTCTCCTCGTCCAGGCCGACGTGGACGAACCGCGAGATCCCGCCGTTCGGGGCGAGCACGCCGAGCGCCCCGTAGCGTGCGTCGACAAGGTCCACCGCGGCCTGGACGATGCGCCGCAGCGTCGCGTCGAGCTCCAGCCCCGACGCCACCGCCAGCACAGCATCGAGCAACCCTTGCATGTGATCGCGGAGCGCGACGATCTCGGTGAGCCGCTCCTGGACCCCGCGCAGCAGTTCATCGAGCCGGAGCCCTGCCAGAGTTTTCGGCCGGAGCCGGTCGCCGACGGCGTCGGTCTCGTCGTTCGGCATGACGGCGCTTCTCTGACTCGGGGCTGGGTGGAGCGCACGCCAATCTGGCACGCGGGGCGCGGCGCGGCAACAGTTGCGACGCCACTCCCGCGCCGCTGATCGCGATGTGCGGCGGGAGATGGGGGCGCGACCCTATCGCTCGATCGTCGCCGCGATCAGTCCCTCAGCCCACGCGTGCGGCCTCGGGGCGGACGACCGCGACGGGGCATTGGGCCCAGTGCAGCACGGCATGGCTGACCGATCCGAGCAGCATTCCGGTGAGACCGCCACGTCCTCTCGAACCGACGACGACGAGCTGGGCGCGGCGCGACTGCGCAACGAGGGCGTGCTCCGGGCGATCCCGCCGGATGATTCGCTCCACCTGCACGTCGGGGTACTTCTCGCTCCACCCGGCCAGCCGCTCGGCCAGTAGCCGACGCTCGTCGGACTCGATGGCGTCCCAGTCCAGCACGGGCACCAACACTTGGTCGACGTACGCGTCCCACCAGGTGTGCACGGCCACGAGGGACACCCGACGCGCGGAGGCGGTCTCGTAGGCGAAACCGAGCGCGGCCTCGCTGACGGGTGAGCCGTCCACACCGACGACGATCGGCCCTGACGGGTGGGGGTCCTCGTCGCCCCGGACGACGACCACGGGCGAGTCCGCGCGCGCGGCCAGCGCGGTGGCAACCGAACCGAGCAGCAGCCCGGTCACGCCCCCGAGCCCGCGGTCACCGATCACGACGAGCCGCGCCCGCTCAGACTCGGCGGTGAGCACCGGGATCGGGAATCCGACGATGAGCTGCTGCTCGACGTCGAGCCCTTCCACCGCACCCTGGGCAACTGCGACCGCCGCGGCGAGGTACTGCCGCGCCTGGTCCAGCATGATGTCCCGGTAGTTCCGACCGAGCGCGATATGCCCCACCGGGTGGTCATGGGTCCACTCGAACGCCGTCACCACCCGCAGGGGAACGCGGTGACGCGAGGCCTCCGCCGCGGCCCAGCGCACCGCGCGCAGCGCGCTCTCCGATCCGTCGATCCCGACGACCACCGTCCGGCCGCGGTGCTGCACATCTGTCACGTTTCCTCCTCGGAGTGCTCGTCGCCAGGTTCGTCCCATGACCCGGCCTCCGGGAGGGCGCTTCCGGCCCTGGATCGCGGGCCCTTCGGCCCCCACGCCCGGGACCCATCGCCGCCAGCTCCTCGTCCTGTGCGGGCGACGGCGACCAGACCCGGGGCGCATGGCGGGGAAAGGGGGTCGTTCGACCCGTACCGACGGACCGCGAACGGCGGGCAGCCTCGTCCTGCCCGAGTCGGCGCCCCGCCGACCGGCTCTTCACTTCGATGGACGTGGACGGATGAGTGTGAACCCAGGCGCGCTCGGCCTGACCGGTGAGCAGGTCGACGGCCTGCTCACAGCTGCGGGACGGGCGCCTTCGCTCCACAACAGCCAGCCGTGGCGATTCCGGCTGACGCCGCACGCGATCGAGCTGCACGCCGATCCGGAACGCAGGCTGCCGGCAGCGGACCCTGACGACCGAGAGCTGCGAATCGCCTGCGGCGCTGCGCTGTTCGACCTGCGCCTCGCCCTGCACGGCCTGGGTGTCCGGCCGATCGTGACTACCCTGCCGGACCGCCGGCGGCCGACTCTGCTCGCCCTCGTCCGGGCGGGTGGGCCCAAGCCGGCGACGCCCGATCAACTGCGACTGCTTCACGCCATCCCGCGACGCCGCACCAACCGGCACCCGTACAGCGACAAGCCGGTCACGACGCAGGAGCGGTACGCGCTGCGCCGGGCGGCGCAGGACGAGGGCGGCTGGCTGCACCTGGTGGTCGACCGTCAGCAACGAGCGGCGCTCCGGCAGATCGCGGAGAGGGCGCACGACATACAGATGTCGAATCCGCTGTTCCGCGCGGAGTTCGAGCACTGGCTGACGAACTCGCACCCGCGGTCGAGCGGTGTACCGGCGACTGCAGGCGGCCCGCTGCCCGAGCCGCAGGACCGCTGGGTGCTGCGCGACTACACCCACGGCACGGGCCGTCCGCGGGTTCCCGGCAAGGACTTCGAAGCCGAGCCGCTCATCGCGGTCCTGTCCGCGCACCTGACCGGGCCGGAAGCCGAGATCCAGATCGGCCAGGCGATGCAGCGGGTACTGCTCACCGCCACGGCCGAAGGGCTCGCCGCGTCGTTCCTGTCGCACGTCGTCGAGGTGCCGCGCGCCAGGGATGAGCTGCGGCGCCTCATCGGCGCCACCCGGCCTCCGCAGGTCGTGCTGCGGATCGGGCACGGATGGCCGGTCCCGTCGACCCCGCGGCGGGGCTTGGCCGACATCGTCGAGCCCGCGGCGAGTCGAGCGTGAGCGGACAAGTGCCGCTGGAGTTTCGAAGACGCCGGTTACCTCTGTCAGCCGATACCACCGGACGGCGGCTGATCACGCGGTCGCAGCCCCGCTCCCGGTGAACCTCCGACCGCTTCCTGCGGGACCTCCGGCCCCTGCCGACTGCAACGAGGAGCTTCTGATGAGGAACAGACCACGATCCCTGGCAGCGCCGCCCGAGAGCCGGGACGACGACCCCGTCATCAGCACACTGATGACGACTCGCATCGTGGGGATCACGCCGGACGCGCCGGTGTCGACCGCGCTGAACCTGATGGCTGCTACGGGCGTCCGCCACCTTCCCGTTCTGTCCGGCAACCGCTGCCTCGGAGTGCTCCGGGAAGCCGACGTGATCCAGCACCTCGCGGCCATCTCCACGTCCGCGGTCGATCAGGCGGCGACGCCCGTCGCCCGGCTGACCCGGCGGGCAGCGTCGGTGTCCGTGTCCGCACACCGCTCGGACGCAGCGCGCTGCATGGACGTCGACAGCGTCGACGCCGTGCTTGTCACCGACCGGCACGGCCTGGTCGGAATCGTCACGGCGACCGACCTGATCCGATCCCTCGCCAGTGACGCACCCGCCGTCCCACAGCAGAACCAAGCCCAGCCGTCGGGAGACCCGCCATGACGCCATCCGCCACCCGGGTCGAGTACTACCGCGACCCCGGCGCCCCCATGCCGACGATCATCGTCCCGCTCGTGTACGCGGTCGTCCGCGACGACGCCGGCCAGGTGCTGCTCGTGCGCCGGCTCGACACCGGCGACTGGGAGCTACCCGGGGGCCGGGTCGACCTCGGGGAGTCTGCGGTCGACGCCCTGAAGCGCGAGGTCGCCGAGGAGGCCGGTCTGGAAGTCGAGGTGCAGCGCATCGCGGGGCTCTACACCGACCCGGCGCACGTGGTGTGCATCGGGCCGGACGGCGAGGTCCGCCAGCCCTTCGCCGTGTGCTTCCACGCCACGGCCCGCCCCGGCGCGCCCCGGCCCGATCGCCGGGAGACCGGCGAGGCGCGCTGGTGGCCGGTTCACGACCTGGGCGGACTACCGGTGCAGCCCGCAGTCCGGCGCCGGCTGCGTGACGCGCTACTCGCGCCGGAACGCGTGCACGTCGGCTGAGTCCCCGGGACTCTCGGCCCGCCATCAGGGGCCCAGCGGTCCTGCCGCAGGCGACCCCGCCACGGTCAGGCTGGTCGCGAGCGGCTACTGGAGGACTGTCAGATGGACATGCCGCGCGACCACGACGCGGGACCGATGGATCGCGCACGGGCCGAAGGTCCTGACGGATCGGGGCCTCTGCCTGATGCGGCAGCCCGACAGCACCCGTACCGTCGGGCTGTCACTGCCCCTCCGAGGAGGCACCGTGCCCATCGCCGTGTTCCTGCTCGACGACCACGAGATCGTCCGCCGCGGAATCGCCCAGCTCCTCGAATCCGAGGACGACATCACGGTTGTCGGTGAGGCCGCCACCGCGTCGCAAGCCGTCGCCCGCATTCCGGCGCTGCGGCCCGACGTTGCGATCCTCGACGTCCGGCTGCCAGACGGCGACGGCGTCACCGTCTGCCGGGACATCCGCTCCGCGGTCTCCCCACCCCCGACCTGTCTCATGCTCACCTCGTACTCCGACGACGAGGCACTGTTCGGCGCGATCATGGCCGGCGCCTCCGGTTACCTGCTCAAGCAGGTCGCCGGGATCGACCTCGTCGGAGCCGTGCGTACCGTCGCCGGCGGCGGCTCCCTCCTCGACCCGCAGGCCACCTCGGTCGTGCTGGAACGCCTCCGCAAGGGCGACGAACCGACCGACCCCCGCTACGCCTCCCTCAGCCCGCAGGAGAGGCGCATCCTCGGTCTCATCGCCGGCGGCCTCACCAACCGCCAGATCGGCGCCGAGCTCTACCTCGCCGAGAAGACCGTCAAGAACTACGTCTCCTCCCTGCTGCACAAGCTCGGCTTCACCCGCCGCACCGAGGCCGCCGTCTACGCGGCCGGGCTGCGTAAGGACAACACCACCCGCTGACGCTCGCACGGGCCTCTCTACCTGCGCGCCGCACCCGTAGGTCCCGCCGGTTCAGGAGGAGTGGCCCTGTTCGTGGTCCGGTCTCCGGACGAGGCTCGAGCGTGCCCGGGTGTGGGGCGCGGCGCCTGTCGCACAGCCCGCCGGGCGGCAGTCAATGCAGTGGAGGTGATCCCCGTGGCCGACACCCGGCTCGCCGAAGCGGTCGAGGACGCTTTACGCGCGCCCTCGGTCCACAACACGCAACCATGGAAGTGGCGGGTCGGCGCGGATGCGATCGAGCTTCACGCGGACTGGGACCGCCACCTGACCGTGACCGACCCCGATCGCCGGGACCTCGTCATCAGCTGCGGTGCGGCGCTGCACCATTTGCAGGTCGTCCTCGCCGCCCGCGGCATCGCCGCCGACGTCCGGCGGCTGCCCGACCCGGAGGACCGCGGCCATCTCGCCACAGTCGTCGTCCGGGACCAGGACGTGCCGGCCGACGAGGCGCTCGAGAATACGACCGGCGCTGCGCTGTTCCCCGCGATCGCCCAGCGGCGTACCGACCGGCGGAGGATGAGTCACCGCCCCGTCCCCCTCGATTGCGTGCGAGTGCTTGCCGAGCATGCCGCCCGATCCGGCGCGCTGCTGGTCCCCGTCACCAACCCCGCGGAACGCGGCCGGCTTCTCGCGCTGCTGGTCGACGCAGCCCACGAGCAGTTCTCCGAGCCTGGCTACGCCGCCGAGCTGCGGATGTGGACCACCCGGCTCCCAGGAAGCCACGACGGCGTGCCCGCCGCCAGCGTGGCGGCGCCCCCGATCGGCGCCCTCGGACCATCGCCACTGCGCCGGTACACCCGCACCGGCCTGAGCCAGCCGCCGCAGGAGCCGGGCCACGGCCCCGGCGACGACGCCGCCGAGCTGCTCGTCGTCGCCACTCCCGGCGACGACGACCTGGACCGGCTGCGCGCCGGCGAAGCGACCAGCGCCGTACTGCTGGCCGCCACGCGGCTCGGGCTGGCCACCACCCCGCTCAGCCAAGCCCTCGAGGTCCCCGCGAGCCGGGAGCACTTGCAGCAGCGGGTGCTACGCGTACCGGAGCATCCGCAGCTGGTGATCCGGGTGGGCTGGCCCGCTTCCGGTGGCACTGAACTGCCCGCGACGCCCCGCCGTAGCCTCGCCCACGTGCTCCTGCCCTGACCCCGCCACCTGTGCCACGATCAGCCTCCGGCAAACGCCGGCGTCTCCAGGGATCGCTTGGCGGCCGCGGCGTTCCCGACCCGCGGGGCAGGCGTGACCAGAGGCATCAGAGCGGTTCGACGACCTCCGACTCGTTGGGGATGCCGTGCTCGACCACGACCGGCGCCCCACGGGGCCGACGCCACGCCCGATAGTTCCGGAAGGACATGGGCAGGCCACGCGCTGCGAACGCATCCGCCGAATCCATGATCTGGATGTGCAGGTGCGGCTGCGTGGAGTTGCCCGAGTTGCCGCAGGCGCCCAACTCCTGCCCGGACTCGACCGACTCGCCGACACCCACCCGGATCGAACCGGCGCGCAGATGGGCGAGCACGACATACCCGCCACGACTCTCCAGCTCGAGAATCACATGGTTGCCTGCGATGGCGCCCGCGCCACCGCGAACCCTGGCCGCCTGGGTCAGGGCGTAGGGCACCAGCGCGAGCTGCGACCGCCGTGCGACGTGGTCCGCCTCGCCGTCGTGGACCGACACCACCGTGCCGGCGGCCGGCGCGAGGATGGGCTGACCGAACGCGAAGAACCGGTCCACCGGCTCCGTGGACAACAGCGCACGCCAGTCCCGGGTGGTCGCCGTGCGCCGTCCGTTGACGGCGATGAAGTCGATGCCGTACGTCGTCGCGAACAGGTGGGTACCGTGGCTCGGCACGTGCCGGGCCGGGCTGTTGCGCGCGAGCCACGTGCCGCGAAACGGCAGCGCAAGTGCGACGTGGTCGAGAGTGGACATCCCGAGACCTCCTGTGTCACCGCTGATGGCCTGTCACGACCTTCCGAACAATTACGGACAGAACGGTACGGAGCGGTCAAGGACTTGCAGGTCGTCGGCGCTGAGTAACCAACACGGCAGATCGAACGCGGATCGCAGATCCTTCGCCGAACGACTCGGGCTACCCCCGCGCTGATCTCAGGCGATCCAGTGCTGCGCGTTCGCGTAGGAGCGGCTCCCGTTCGGCTGGCACCATGCTGTCCGGCTCGTACCGCTTGTCCGGTCGTCAGATCGCGGCCCGGCCGCCATCGACGGACAGCGTGGCGCCGTGGATGTTCGAGGCGTCGTCGGAGGCGAGAAACACGACCGCGTGCGCAACCTCTTCGGGAGTGCTGGGCCGCCGTGACGGGATACGGGCGAGAATCGGCGCCAGCCGCTCCTGCATCGCCGCCGACGCCGTGACCTTCTCGGTGACGGTTGGGCCGGGTGCAACGGTGTTGACCCGTACGCCCGAAGGTCCGTACTCGTCGGCCCAGGACTTGGTCAGCGAGTGGATCGTCGCCTTGGTGGCGCTGTAGAGCGCCGACTCGGCCGCGCCGAAGAGCCCGTTGATCGAGCCCACGTTGATCACCGCCCCGCTCCCGCGCGCGGCCATCGCTGGGGCGACGAGCCCGGTGAGCAGGAACGCGGCCTTGACGTTGGTGGCCAGCGCGCGGTCGATGAGCTCCTCGCCGACCTCGGCTGTCGGGGCGGGTGTGATGAGCATCGCCGCGTTGTTGACCAGGATGTCGAGCGGGCCGCCCGCCACGGCGTGCGCCGCGTCGGCGAGGTCGCGGACAGCGGACGCGCCGTCGGCGAGGTCGGCGCGGACGAACGTGGCGCGGCCACCCGCCTCGGCGATGGCGGCCAGGACCTTTTCGCCGCGGGCGGTGTTGCGGCCGCTGACGACGACGTAGGCGCCCTCCGCAGCCAGCGCGCGGGCGATGGCGACGCCGATGCCGTCGGTCGACCCGGTGACGAGGGCGGTGCGGTCCTGCAGGCGAGAGTTCACGGTGGTTCTCCCCGATCGAAATGGACTGTGCGGTTCAACAGTTCCCGCAGTAAAATGGACCCGCAAGTCCAAAAAGGGAGGTGATCGGAATGACGCGAACTCTGACCCGGAAGGGCACCGCGACGCGGCAGCGGATCGTCGAGGGCGCGGCGGCGGAGATCCGCGAGCGCGGTGTCATCGCCACCACCCTGGACGACGTGCGGGCCAGGACCGGCACGAGCAAGAGCCAGCTGTTCCACTACTTCCCCGGCGGCAAGGAGGAGCTGCTGCTGGCGGTGGCCCGCCACGAAGCCGACCGCGTGCTGAGCGACCAGCAGCCGTACCTCGGCGAGCTCACCTCGTGGCCGGCATGGCTGGCCTGGCGCGACAGCGTCGTGGCCCGCTATCTCGGCCAGGGCAGGCGATGCCCGCTCAACGTGCTCGTGTCGCAGTTGGGCCGCAATACGCCTGGGGCGCAGGCCGTGGTGAGCGAGCTGATGAACCAATGGCAGGCGGAGATCACCGCGGGCGTCCGGCACATGCAGCACGCCGGAGCGATCGACCCGCAGCTCGACGCCGACCGTGCAGCAGCCGCGCTGCTCGCCGGGATCCAGGGTGGCGTCCTGTTGATGCTGTCCACCGGGAGCGTCAGCCACCTCGAAGCGGCGCTCGACGTCGGCATCGACAACCTACGAGCACGGTTTCCTTGAAGGCGGCGTGTGGTTAGCGGGACGTCCGCCCCAGCAAGCCGAGATCGCGAGAGATGTTGACCGCTTGGGAGCGATTGCGCGCCCCAAGCTTGCCGTAGATGTGGCGCACGTGGGTTTTGACGGTGTGGACCGACAGAATCAGCTCACCCGCAATCTCGGGCGCGGAGAGGTTGCACGGCAAATAGCCGAGTACACGCAATTCGCTCGGGCTCAGCGGCGCCGCCAGCTCCGTCTCACCGCTGAGCGTGCTCGCGGATCCTCCCCGGAGGATGTCCACTATGGTGGTCAGTAGCGCGGCATGGGACGTGGCGTGACGGGGATGGCGCTCCAGCAGCTCATGTCCGGGCGCCATGACAAACGGGAACACCAGCCGGTCGGGCTCGGCCAACGCCAGCGCTTGCTCGACCGACGCCTCGGAGGCCCGGCGGTCGCCCAGCTCCGCCCATGCACAGGAGGCGACCATCTGCGCTTGCACCGTGGTGAACGCGTGGAGGACCGGCGCGGATCCGTCCAGCACCGGTGCGATCGCATCGATCGCGTCCCGCGGGCGGCCCTGGGCGTGGCGCACCAGCGCCAGTGCCGTCAACAGCTCTCCCCATGGCTCGGGCTCTGCCTCGATCGCGGCCGCCGATTTGCTGGCCTCGTCGACCATGCCGAGCCGAACCTACGTCGCCATCACAAAACTGCGGACCTGAACCGCGAGCGCGTGCACGCTCACCAGCAGAGTCTGCATCGCCTCAGCGCTGCGGAACCGCTCCAGGGCCCGATCCCACTCTCCCTGGGCCGCGTGCAGCATGCCGCGAGCAAGATGCCACAGCAGGGAGGTCGCCGGCTCGACGTCCGAACGGTGGGCCTTCTCTCCCCGCTCCAGCAATTGCAGGGCCTCGTCGTACTCGCCGGACCAGACCAGGTTTCCCCCCAGGGTCGCCAGCGCAGGCGCGATGACGTGGTTCTCGTCCCAGCCGTGTCTCTCGGCGAGGATGATCGCCTCCCGGCACCGCTGGCGGGCCTTGCCGATGGAGTGCGCGTTCGCGGCGAAGCCCAGGTGGGCCAGGCATCCGACCTCGAGGTACGGCCGGCCAATACGGTGCGCTATCCGTGCGGCCTCCTCCAGGTGCTTTTCGGCCTCGGCCAGGCCGGGTGACCACATCTCAACGATGCCCAGGTTCATCAGCGCCATCGCCCGGAGCTCCCCGCTCAGCGCAACCGCGGCGTGCGAGCGCACCGCACAGGGCCGCGCCAGGAACTCCACCTGTTCCAGGACGTCGCTGAAGTCCCCACGGCGGCGGGCCAGCAACAGTTTGATCACTGCGCGTGAAACGTCGAGCTGAGGACGTCGCTCGGGGGGTGCTATATCGAGATGATCCTCGGCGAGCGCGAGATAGGCCGCCGCCTCGTCCAACGACCCTTGCTCGACCTGGTCCGCCGCCCAGACCACCGTCAGCTCCGGATCAGCCTGCAACGCGGCCGTCGGGAAACCTCCGAGAAGGTCATGGACGACGGCCACCTGCCCGTCCAGGGTGAGGTTCAGCGCGTTGTCTACGAGCAACTGGCCTGCATAGGCCCACGACCCGGCGGCCAGGGCGTGCCGGATGGCCTCGACCACGTGACCGTGGGTGGCGAACCATTCCGCGGCGCGCCGGTGAAGCTCGGGCACCTCGTCAGGGGCTGTACGGCGCAGTTCGAGCCGCAGCAGATCCCCGAACAGGTGGTGGTAGCGAAACCAGCTGCGCTCGGGATCGAGCGACACCACAAAGGAATTGGCGTCCTCCAGCGCGTGCAACATCCGCTCAGAGCCGCCGATCCCCGTCAGTACGTCCCCCAGGGAACCGTTGACGCGGTCGACGATCGACGTGCGCAGGAGCAAGTGTCTGACATCCGCCGGTTGGCGCTCGAGCATCTCGGCCAGCATGTACTCGGCTACGGTCCGCTCGCTGCCCGAGAATTCGGCGACCAAGCGCTCCGGCTCGGCGTGGCCGATCAGGGAGATTACCGCCAGACGAAGCCCGGCGGCCCAGCCCTCGGTCCGCTCCTGCAGCAGCTCGACATCTGATTCCCGCAGATCGACGCCTGCACACTTGAGCAACTCCGCGGTTTCGGCAGTGCTGAACGCCAGATCGGCGGCGCGGATCTCGGCGAGCTCTCCCTCAAGACGCAGATGGTGGAGCCGCAGTGGGGGATCGTGGCGGCCGGCCAGCACGACCCGCAGTTGTGGTGGCAGGCGCACAAGCAACTGCTCGAGTTGCTCCAGCGCCTCGCGGGTTTCTAGCTCGTTCAGGTCGTCGATCACCAGAACAATCGGTTGATCATCGGGCGTCAGCTCCTGGAGCATCTTTTCCACGACCCGACTGCCGTCGAACTCCGGTGACGGCGTGAGGCTCTCCAGGGGCCGCTCCGGTTCCTGATGGCCCGCTCGGCCTCCAGGACCGAGAGCCAGAAGTGCTGCGGGTCCCGCTCCCCTCTGCGCACCGACACGGCCGCGACCCGCCCCCGGGTTGTCGGTCGGTCCCCCCACATGCGCAGGAGCGTGGTCTTCCCGCTCCCGGGCGGGGCGGAGATGATAGTGACATTCTTGGCGGTCGCGCGATCCAGGAGGTCCATGAGTTCTCGGCGCGGGACGGTCATTGGCCTCATCGTCGATCTGAGCTTTTCCTATGGCTGCCAGCGATCCGACCGCCGCGTTGCGCCGACCGATAGGCCCAAACTGGCCAACTCGAGCCTGCAGGCTTGCGCCGAGCGGCGACAAAAGCGCCATCTTTCTCCGGTAAGACTCACGCTTCGGCACCCCGCAGCACATCACGGCCAGCCCTATCTGGGTCTGGGTGCTGACCCGAGTCCCTGGGTTCCTGCTACCCGGGTAGCGCGGTCACCTTTCGCCAAGGCAAAGTCAGGGCGACCGGAACGGCCGGCACCACGACGAGCGGTCGACCCCAGCGCCTCATCGCGCGTTCCCCTCGTCCCCCGACGTCGTCGGGCACCAGCCGTCCGGGTGGCGGGAGCCGTGCGGCAGCGCTTCGTCAGCGGAACCACTGCCTATGGCCACCGCGGGTACGCTCGGGCGCGTGTCGTGGAATGTCGACGGCGTGCGTATCACGCGAGTGGTCGAGCACGTCATGCCATTCACGATCGACTTCTTCGCCGAGGCAGCACCGGCGGACGTCGCTGCGGAGCCGTGGCTGGTGCCCGACTTCGTCGATTCTCACGGCCGGTATCTGATGAGCTTCCATACCTTTGTCATCGAGGCCGGAGATCGTCGCATCGTCGTCGACACATGCACCGGCAACTCCAAGGACCGCCCGCTGATCCCGGAGTTCGACCACCAACATCGACCGTTTCTCGAGGACCTTGCTGCGGCCGGCTTCGCCCCGGACACCGTCGACACGGTCGTCTGCACCCACCTGCACGTCGATCACGTCGGCTGGAACACGCACCTCGTGCACGGCAAGTGGGTACCCACGTTCCCCCGCGCGAGTTACCTGTTCGGAGCTGCTGATATCGACTACTGGGCTCGCTCGGAAGATCCGCTGCACGCGATCGCGTTCGCAGACTCCGTGCAGCCGGTGATCGATGCCGGGCTCGTCGAGCCGGTGGCATCGGACACGAGGCTCACCGCTGAGGTCCACCTCCGGACCACGCCGGGTCACACGCCGGGGCACCTGAGCGTGTGGATCGGCGACCACTGCGTGATCACGGGTGACGCTTTGCACCACCCGATCCAGTGTCGTCATCCGGATTGGACGGCGCGCGGCGACGTCGACCCGGACGCTGCCCGGGCGACGCGGAAGGACCTGCTGTCCGCGGCGGCGGCCGCGAATGCGCTGGTACTCGGCACACATTTCGCCGGCACCAGCGCCGGGCGGGTGCTCCGAACCGGGGACGGCTACCGCTTCGCGCCCGAGACCCCGTACTGATAGCGTCGCGGTCGTGAACAGCCCCGAGGCGGACAGACCGTAGCCACCGGCCTCCCGGTGGCTACGCCGCGCTAGGGCTCTCCTAGTACTGCTCGCGATCCGAATCTGGTCGTGAGCGCTTCCTCTGCCTGGACTTGTCGTGCAGGGGGCGGGCGATGCCGGAGGCCGTGTTGTCGCACGGTTCCTGACCGTCTTCCAGGGCCCAGTCGTCGCAACTCGACAAGGGCTCTGGTTCAGCGGCGGTCTCGTCTTCTGCCCGCGGAGTTCACATATGCCCATCGCGTTGTACATGCTCGCTGTAGCGGTATTCGCTCAAGCGACATCGGAGTTCATGCTCGCCGGCCTCCTACCCGAGATCGCCACCGAGCTAGCGATCTCGACAGCGGCGGCCGGATCCCTGACCTCGGCATTCGCCGTTGGAATGATCGTCGGCGCCCCGCTGATGGCGGTGCTGTCTCGCCGGTTCCCGCCACGGGCGGCGCTGCTGCTCTTTCTCACGGCTTTTGCCGCCGCCCATGTCGCGGCCGCGCTCACCCCGTCTTTCGTCGTGCTCATCGCGACGCGAGTCCTCTCGGCACTCGCCAACGCCGGCTTCTTGGCCGTAGCTCTCGCCGTGGCGGTTCGCATGGTGCCCGCTGATCGGACCGGGCGCGCGGCGGCGATCCTCCTGGGCGGCACGACATTGGCGTGCGTCGTCGGCGTTCCGGCCGGCGCCTTCCTCGGACAGTCGTGGGGCTGGCGTTCGACGTTCTGGGCCATAGCCCTGATCTCGCTGCCCGCGATCGTCGGTGTTCTGCGCGGCGTTCCCGCAACCGCTGGTCGGCGGCAGGTCGGTCGTGTGGCCGGAGAGTTCGCCGCCCTGCGTAGCCCGCGTCTTTGCTTGACGCTCCTGGTCGGGGCGCTGGTCAACGCGGCCACGTTCTGCACGTTCACCTATCTGGCTCCCGTGCTGACCGACCTCTCCCGCCTGGACCCGAGCTGGGTACCGATCGGGTTGGCGTTGTTCGGCGTCGGATCATTCGCCGGCGTCACGGCGGGGGGGCGCCTCGCCGACCGCCATCCCGGTTATGTCGTTGCGACCGGCGGAACCATGCTGACCCTGGGCTGGGTCGTTCTCGCCCTCACCGCGAGGCACCCCTATACGGCACTGGTCGTCGTCCTGGTGCAGGGCGCGCTGTCCTTCGGCGTCGGTTCAACCGTGATCGCCCGGGCGCTCGCGTTGGCCACCGACGCACCGACCCTCGGCGGGAGCTACGCCACGGCGTCGTTCAACGTGGGTGCTGCGGTCGGACCCGCGCTCGGCGGACTTGCGTTGGGCGCAGCTCAGTCAGCGCAAGCACCGATCTGGGTCAGCGCCGCTCTGGCGGCAGCCGGACTGCTGATCGCCGTCCTCGCCGGCTCTTTCGAGCCGAGCCGACGGCGTCGGTAAGCGATTTTCGCTGGACGCGCGCCTTAGGTTCGCTGGTGAACACCACAGGGCAGAAGCCCGACGAGACGTCCGCTGCGCTGCTCGACGCGCTGCGTCCCGTGCTGGGACACGTTGCCACCAGACCATGATCCACAACGCATTCTGCGACCGAACGGCAGAACTGCCGTGGTGAGTCAGCTGGGGCCTCCTGCTCCGTGGGGGCGCCGAGCCCGCCAGCGGAGTGGTGTCGAGGTATCTGACCTCGTAGGCCCGCTCTGCGAACTTCCAGCCGTCCGGGGTGCGCCGGTAGCGGTCGTGGTACAGCGCGGGGGGCCGGTCAAGGCTTTCACTTCGCCTCCGCCCTCAGAGGGCGCTCGGGCCGGCCCAGCCCGGCCCGAAGCTCCACCCTGAGCTCGGCCTCCACCTCGGCGATCTCAGCAGCCATCTTGAGGCCGGCCTTCGTGGCCGAGAGCAACCACACCCGCCGATCCGAGGCGTCCGGAAGCCGGACCAGCAGTCCACGCTTGCTGAGATTGTCAACGATCGTTCCGGCAGGACGCCACCGCCTGCTCGACGATGGAGCTCACGCGCAACCACTACGCACGAACCGCGATCCCGAGGCATGATCGTGAGCAGCACGACCCTCGGCAACACCGTAGGGGCCGCGGCCGGGGTAGCCAGTTGCCGAGGCCTCCGCACAGCAGAGTGGGGCGACCCGGTCCACTACGTGGAAGAGGCAGGGAATGTCTGAGCCCGATCAGCCGGGCGATGCCCAGCAGCATCGCGAGGCACGTCTACCCCTGGCCGGCATGCGCATCGTCGAGATCTCCTCGTTCGTCGCGGCCCCGCTGGGCGGTATGACACTGGCCCAGCTCGGCGCCGAGGTCATCCGGGTCGATCCGCTCGGCGGCGCACCCGATCACCACCGGTGGCCGCTGGCGCCATCGGGCACCTCGCTGTACTGGGCCGGGCTCAACAAAGGCAAGAAGTCCGTGACCGTCAACCTCCGGTCCGAGGAGGGCCAGGCATTGGTGACTCGGCTGATCACCGAGTCCGGCCCGGACGGCGGCATCGTGCTGACCAACGCTGTAGGCCGAGACTGGCTGAGCTACGACCACATCGCCGCGCGGCGTCCCGACGTGATCCATGTGCAGATCGAAGGCCACCACGACGGCACGCCGGCCGTCGACTACACGGTAAATGCCGCAGTGGGCTTCCCGATGGTCACCGGCCCTGAAGGGCATGCCGATCCGGTGAACCATGTCCTGCCAGCTTGGGACATCGCCTGTGGGCTCTATTCCGCGGTCGGTATCCTGGCCGCGGACCGCCACCGAAGGCTCACCGGTCGGGGGCAACGCCTGAGCGTCGCACTCTATGACGTCGCATTGGCGGCGGCGGGCAATCTCGGGTTCCTCGCCGAGGCCCAAGTCAGCCGCGTCGTCCGCAAGCGTTACGGCAACTACCTCTACGGCGGTTTCGCTCGCGACTTCGTCACCCGTGATGAGCGGCGGGTCATGGTCGTCGCACTCACCAAGCGGCACTGGACGGACCTGTTGGCCGCTACTGATCTCACGGATGTCGTCGAGACTCTCGAGAAAAGCCTGGGCGTCGACTTCTCGACCGAGGACGACAGATTCGAGTACCGCGAAGTTCTCGCAGGTCTGCTGTCCCGGTGGTTCTCCCGAACCGATTTGGCCTCCGTCACCACCGTACTGTCGAAGACATCTCTGCTCTGGTCCACTTACAACACCTTCTCGGACCTCGTCGAGGATCGCTCTGACGGCTCTGACAGCGCAACAGTGCCCGGCGGGCCGATGATTGCCGAGAACCCGATGATCCATCTCATCGACCAGCCCGGAGTCGGCCCGCACCTTGCCCCCGGCATCCCCATCGCACTTGACGGAGAGAACCGCCGACCCGAGCGCGCGCCGGTATTGGGCGAACACACCGACGCGGTCCTGCGCGGCATCGGATTGTCCGACCGTGACCTCGACGATCTGCTCGACCGCGGCATCGTCTCCTACCCGTAGGCCCTCGGGCCACACGCAGAGAGCGGAACGGACGGCTGGCGACAATCGGAATGTCGTACCTAGCCTTCACTCAATGGGCTCTACTGCCGGATCCACCACCGGACTCGAGTTACGTCGCCGCGATCCGGTCCTACCTGGCAACCGCCGCCAAACATGGCATCGGGTTTCTTCATGCATTGACCGAGCTCATTCAGGGCCGTCCCTGGCTGCCCGCATAACCTGATCGGTCACGGGATCGGTTGGCGTTGATCTGCTCGTGGTTGGCCATCGCCCACTCGGCGAGCGCCATCACCAGCGGCACCAGCGTCCGGCCCAGCTCGGTCACCTCGTACTCGACCCGCGGCGGCACCTCGGCATAGGCGGTGCGCGCGACCAGACCGTCCTCGACCAGATGCTTGAGCGTCAGCGTGAGCATCCGCTGCGAGATGCCGGCGACGGCCTCCTCCAACTCGCCGAACCGCAGCGGCCCAGCGCGCAGGGTGCCGATCACCAGCAGGCTCCACTTGTCGCCGATCCGGTCCAGCACCTCGCGAACCGCGCCGCCGTCGCGGATCCGCGGCGGGTAGTCCGTCTTCTGCGTGACCTTCGCCATACTCGAGGCCCCTTTCCTGGACACATACATCGATGTGCCTTTTGCAGCCGCCCCCATGCGCACAGACCATCAGGCTACGCACAAGCGGTAAGGATTGGGGAATACGGTGAACATCGCACTGTGGATAGTCCAAGGCCTGCTCGCACTGGTCTACCTCGCCGCGGGCGGGCTCAAGGTCGCGCGGCCGCGCGAACAGCTGGTCGCATCGGGCAACTTCGACTGGATGAAGGACTCGTCGGACGCCGGGGTGAAGGCGGTCGGCCTGGTGGAAATCCTCGGCGCGCTCGGCGTGATCCTGCCCTGGCTGACCGGGATCGCGTCGATCCTCACCCCCATCGCCGCGATCGGCCTGGTCGTCGTGCAGATCGGCGCGCTCCGGGTGCACCTGGTCCGCAACGAACGCCAACCGTTGCCAGCCAACATGCTCCTGCTGCTACTCGCCGCCTTCGTCGCTGTCGGACGCTTCCTCGGCTGACCCACTTCGTCTGTACCTGAACAGTTACCGGAACTCCAGGTCGCAGGAAGACGGCGGACCGACAAAAGGCTGCCTCTGCAGGATTGCCCATGGCAGACGCGGCGGATCTCGTCCTTGATGGGCGCGCATCATGGTACCGGGAATGGCGGGTCGAGCCGGGACCGGAATGAAGGCGTCGGTCCACACCGTGCACCATGACGGCACCCGGCTGACACTTCCAATCACCTCCACCGCGGCCCGCTGACCGATTCGACGATTGCCCTGTCGAGCGACGTTTCCAGTCCGGCCGGGCGGGTGAAGGTGCCGACGTGCAGGTGGTAGGCATCGTCGATGGGAATGGGCACCTGGCGGTTAGCGCCGGTCGGGTGTTGGGGTGGCATTGTCCCGTTCCGGGACCGGGTTCTCCGACGCCGTGTGCGGAGAGTCGTCTGCGGTCCCCCCGGCCAGACTCGGGTTCCGCCGGACGGCTACCAGGCTGGCGACCGCGGTGATCGCCAGGACTCCGACGATGACCAGCAACGACACCGCGATGCTGACCTCGGGGACCTGGATCGGCTGCCCGTCGTTGAGGAAGGGCAGCTGATTCTCGTGTAGCGCGTGCAGCACCAGCTTCACGCCGATGAACCCGAGGATGACGGCGAGGCCGTACGACAGGTAGATCAGCTTCTTGAGCAGCCCGCCGAGCAGGAAGTACAGCTGGCGCAGCCCCATCAGCGCGAACGCGTTGGCTGTGAAGACCAGGAAGGGCTCCTGGGTCAGGCCGAAGATCGCGGGGATCGAGTCGAGGGCGAACAGCAGGTCGGTGACCCCGATCGCGATCATCACGATGAGCATCGGGGTCACCCAGCGCTTGCCGTCGAGCTTCACCGTGGTCTTCGAGCCGTGGAATTCCCCGGTCACCGGCAGCACGCGGCGCACCAGCGAGACGATCTTCGGTTCCTTCCACTCCTCGTCGTCGCCGCCCACGCCCTGCCGGACCATGTTGGCCGCGGTGTAGATCAGGAACGCGGCGAAGATGTAGAAGATCCAGCTCAGGGCGTTGATCAGCGCCGCGCCGGCGCCGATGAACGCGCCACGCATGATCAGCGCGATCGCGATGCCGAGCAGCAACACCTGGTGCTGGTGGATCGCCGGCACCGCGAACGACGACATGATGATCACGAAGACGAACAGGTTGTCGACCGATAGTGAGTACTCGGTGATGTACCCGGCGAAGAACTGGCCGGCGTACTGCCCACCGGCGAAGGCCCAGATCCCCAGGCCGAAGACCACGGCGAGCGCTACGTAGAAGAGCACCCAGCGGGTGGCTTCGGAGATCGTCACCGCGTGCGGTCTCCGCGAGACGATCACGAGGTCGATCAGAATGATGGCGATGAGGCCGCCGATGGTGGCGAACCACAACCACGGGGGAACGTTCACAGGACTCCAGACGAGACATCGAGGGTCAACCGAGGTCTCCCGACCGGGCGCGATGACCGGCCGATGGGACCGCGCCGGAGCACTCCCCTGCGGTGCGATGCCCTGCGGACCTGGACGGCGTGCGCACCAGGATGCGAACTTGCTACGAGAGACTCTTCAGCTCAATCCAGGTCGATGGGCTGGTGGGCGCCGACCTCCGCGTCGGAAAGATCCTCGAACTCGACGATCCCGTCGATCTCGAGGCCCATCGCGATGTTGGTGATCCTCTCGAGGATGATCTCCACGACGACCGGCACCCGGTGTTCGGCCATCAGTTTGGCCGCCTCCTCGAAGGCGTCGCCGATCGCGCCAGGCTCGCGAACGCGGATGGCCTTGCAGCCCAGACCTTCAGCCACCTTGACGTGGTCGACGCCGTACTCGCCGACCTCCGGCGAGTTGATGTTCGCGAACGCCAGCTCGACCTGGTAGTCCATGTCGAAGGCGCGCTGCGCCTGCCGGATCAGGCCCAGGTAGGAGTTGTTCACCAGGACGTGGATGTAGGGCAGGTTGAACTGTGCCCCGACCGCCAGCTCCTCGATCATGAACTGGAAGTCGTAGTCACCGGAGAGCGCTACCACCGTCGCATCCGGCTCGGCGACGCAGACTCCGAGGGTGGCGGGGACCGTCCAGCCCAGCGGGCCGGCCTGGCCGCAGTTGATCCAGTGGCGGGGATTGTAGACGCGCAGGAACTGGCCCCCGGCGATCTGCGACAGGCCGATCGTGGAGACGTAGCGGACGTCGCGCCCGAAGGCGGCGTTCATCTCCTGGTAGACCCGCTGGGGCTTGACCGGGACATTGTCGAAGTCGGTGCGGCGGTGCATGGTGCGCTTGCGGTCGCCGCAGGCACCCACCCAGTCCTCCCATGACGGGAGAGTTCCCGCGGCCCGGCGATCCCGCGCGGCCTCCAGGAGCTGCTCCAGAGCGGCCTTGGCGTCGGAGACGACCCCGTAGTCGGGTGGGAAGACCCGGCCGATCTGGGTCGGCTCGATGTCGACGTGCACGAACGTACGACCGCGGGTGTAGGTCTCGATGCCGCCGGTGTGCCGGTTGGCCCAACGGTTGCCGATCCCGAGCACGAAGTCGGAGGCCAGCATCGTCGCGTTGCCGTAGCGATGTGCGGTCTGCAGACCGGCCATGCCCGCCATCAGCCGGTGGTCGTCGGGGATGGTTCCCCATCCCATCAAGGTCGGGATGACCGGCACGCCGAGCAGCTCGGCCAGCTCGACCAGCTCGGCGGAGGCGTCGGCGTTGATGATGCCGCCACCTGCCACGATGACCGGACGCTCGGCGGCGGTGAGCATGTCGAGGACCTTCTCGGCCTGCGCTCTGGTCGCCTTCGGCTTGTAGACGGGCAGCGGTTCGTAGGTGTCGATGTCGAACTCGATCTCGGCAAGCTGGACGTCGAGCGGAAGATCGATCAGGACCGGGCCCGGCCTTCCGGACCGCATCAAGTGGAAAGCCTGTTGGAAGGTGCCGGGCACCTGTGCCGCCTCGAGCACGGTCGTTGCCGCCTTGGTGACCGTTTTCGCGATGGACGCGATGTCGACGGCCTGGAAGTCCTCCTTGTGCAGCTTGGCCACCGGCGCCTGCCCCGTGATGCAGAGGATCGGGATGGAGTCGGCCCACGCCGAGTACAAGCCGGTGATCATGTCAGTGCCGGCCGGACCCGACGTGCCGATGCAGACCCCGATGTTGCCGGCGCGGGCCCGGGTGTACCCCTCGGCCATGTGCGAGGCCCCCTCGACATGGCGGGCCAGCACGTGCCGGATGCCGCCGTGGTCGCGCATCGCGGAGTAGAAGGGGTTGATGGCGGCACCGGGAAGTCCGAACGTCTGGGTGGCGCCCTCGCGCTCCAGGATCAGGACGGCGGCGTCGACTGCGCGCATTCGTGCCATGACGACTCTCCTCGTGGATGGTGCAGTGGGTGCGGGCGTGCCAGGGCCCTAGTTCCGGCCGGACAGCTCGTCGACGAGCAGGCGCAGCGCCGAGTGGTCGAGCGACCCGTGACCGCGGGCCCGCAGAGCGCCCATGAGCTGTGCGACGACGGCGCCGAGCGGGATGGCCACGCCTGCCTCGCGGGCCGCCGAGGTCACGATGCCGAGGTCCTTGTGGTGCAGGTCCACCCGGAAGCCGGGCGCGAACTCGCGCGCGATCATGCCCGCCGCCTTGCGGTCGAGGATCCGATTGCCGGCCAGGCCGCCTGCCAGGACCTTCACCGCCGCCTCGGCGTCGACGCCGTGTGCGTCGAGGAACACCAACGCCTCGGCGACGAGCTCGATGGTCCCGGCGACGATGAGCTGGTTGGCCGCCTTGACCGTCTGGCCGGCCCCGGCTGGTCCGACATGGACGACCGTCGACCCCACGGCATCGAGCACCGGGCGGGCGGCCTCGACGTCGTCGGCCGAACCACCGACCATGATCGACAGACTCGCCTCGATCGCGCCCGCCTCGCCCCCGGAGACCGGCGCGTCGACCGCACGGATCGCACGCCGGCCGGCGAGCTCGGCGAGCCGGACGGACACATCGGGTCGGATCGTGCTGGCGTCGATCCACAGGCTGCGCGGGCGTGCGTTGGCGACGATGCCCTCCTCACCCAGGACGACGGCCTCCACGTCCGGCGAGTCGGGGAGCATCGTGACCACGACGTCGGCGGCGGACACCGCGTCTGCCACGCTCTCGGCGGCGCGGCCGCCCTGAGCGACGAGCGCCTCGGTCTTGGCCTTGCTCCGGTTGTAGCCGACGACGTCGTATCCGGCCTTGACCAGGTTGACGGCCATCGGGCTGCCCATGATGCCCAGGCCGATGACGGCCACCGTCGTCTTGTCGCTGCTCATCTCGGCTCCTTCTCGGTTCTGTTCCTCGGATCAGCGACCGGCCGCGCGGCGGTCACGGGGCAGCCAGGCGAACGGGTCGTCGCCCGTCGCCTTGTACTCGAGGCCGACCGGTCCCGAGTAGCCGGCGGCCTCCAGCGCGGCCAGCCAGGTGTCCAGCGGAAGATCACCCGTCCCGGGCTCCCCCCGGCCCGGCGCGTCGGCGATCTGCACGTGACCGGTGCGGCCGGCGTACGCGGAGATCGCGGCGGGAACGTCGTCCCCGTTGACCGCGAGGTGGTAGAGGTCCGCGAGCAGCAGCACGTTGTGTACCCCACTCGTGCGCCCGAGCCTCTCGATCACGGCGATCGCGTCAGCGGCGGTCGTGAGCGGGTAGGCGGCCACGCCACTGACCGGCTCGATGACGATCCGGCCACCGATCGCACCGAGTACGGACGCGGCCCGGGTCAGGTTCGCGAGCGCGGTCTCGTC
The DNA here is from genome assembly GCF_039526725.1 of Pseudonocardia aurantiaca. Lineage (NCBI taxonomy): Bacteria > Bacillati > Actinomycetota > Actinomycetes > Pseudonocardiales > Pseudonocardiaceae > Pseudonocardia > Pseudonocardia aurantiaca. The sequence goes on along the minus strand of NZ_BAAAJG010000011.1, from coordinate 285,351 downwards.
CTGCTGCTCGGGCGAGACGCCATCGAGCCGGTTGCCGTACAGCGCGTTGAACGTGTTGCAGCCGAGCCGCTTGGCGATATCGGCCACGACGTCGACGTTGTCCTGGAGCTCCTTCTCCCGGCCGGTCCAGGAGACGAGGCCCCGATCACCCGCCGGCATGTCGCCTGCCGCCAGGTTGAGCCCCGTAAGCCGGACGCCCGCGTCGTCGATCGCCCGGACGAACGAGTCGACCTCGGTGTCCGCCGGCACCGACTCGGCGAACGGCCACCAGAACTCGACGGCATCGAACCCCGCGGCCCTGGCCGCCGCCGGACGTTCCAGGACTGGCAGGTCGGTGAGAAGGATCGAGCAGTTCACGGCGTAGGTGAGACCGTGAGTCATCGCGCTTCCTTTCGTATCACGGAATAACTTTTCCGTCGCAGAGAGCCCACGGGGGCTCCGGGTCGCGAGCGTGACGGGGTCAGCGACGCAGAGCGACCGGATTCGACAGTGCGCCGAGTCCGTCGATCTCGACGGTCACCCGGTCCCCGGGGACCATCGGGCCGACACCGGCAGGACTGCCGGTCAGCACGACGTCACCGGGTCGAAGCGTGAACCACCGCGTCACGTAGGCGATGATCTCCGGCACTCCGAAGATCATCTGGTCGGCGCACGACTGCTGCACCACCCGGTCACCCAGCCGCGTCGTGATGGTGAGGGAGCCCGGTTCGGGGGGCTCGGTCTCGATCCAGGGGCCGAGCGGGCAGAACGTGTCCGCGCTCTTGGCCCGTGCCCACTGGCCGTCGGCCCGCCAGTCGTGGGCGGTGACGTCGTTCGCGCAGGTGAAGCCGAGAACGTGGTCCATCGCGTCCTCCGGCCGGACCTCTCGGGCGAGCGTTCCGATCACGACGGCCAACTCCGCCTCGTACTCCAGTCGCTCGACCTCGGGTGGCGCCTGGATGGCGGCCCCGGGACCGATGACGGAGTTGGGCGCCTTCAGGAACAGCGCCGGGCGTTCCGGCCAGGGGCGCCCCTTCTCCTCGAGCTGGCAGGCGTAGTTGCTGCCCACGCAGACGACGGTCCGCGGGTCGCAGGGAGCCAACAGCGTCACCTCGTCGAGCCGGGCGACAACATCCCCGGCGGCGTTGTCGCCTTCCCCCTCGGGGCCGAACGCGTGGACGAGGTCGCCCGTGGGCGAAGGCTCGAGAACCCCCCGGCCCTCCCGGCCATCGAGTTCGTAGCGGATGATGCGCATGAGGCCTCTCAGCTGCGTGGAGCCGCACCCGCGAGTGCCTCGCGGACCAGCTCGAGCGGATGCCACGCGGTCCGGCCGACCCCGTGGAAGATCTGCTGGCGGCACGAGACGCCCGTTGCCGCGACGATCGTGTCCTCGGGTTCCGACTCGATGGCCGGAAACAAGCGGTCACGTCCGACTGTCATCGAGGTCTCGTAGTGCTCGGCCTCGAACCCGAACGATCCGGCCATGCCGCAGCAGCCCGAGTCGATCTCGACGACCTCCAGCCCCGGGATGCGCCGCAGCAACGCCATCGTGGCCGCGGTGCCCACCTCGGCCTTCTGGTGGCAGTGGCCGTGGAACACGACTCTCCGCCCACTGAGCCAGGATCTCTCGTCGAGCCGGAGTCGCCCCTCGTCGATGGCTTCGGTGAGCAGCTCCTCGACCTGCCGCACCCGCTGCTTGACCTGTTCCACCTCCGGCATGTCCGACAGCAGCGCGGCCGTCTCGTCGCGCAGAGTGAACACACACGAGGGCTCGCACCCGACGATCGGTGATCCGGGCTCGGTGTCCCGGGCGAGCGAGGTGACCAGGCCTGCGGCCTTCTTCCGTGCGTCGTCGAGCAGTCCCTTCGACAGGCTCGACCGGCCGCAGCAGCCGCCACTGGCCATCTCGACGTTCCACCCGGAGGCCTCGAGCAGCTCGATGGCGGCCTTGCCGACATGCGGTTCGGTGAACGTCGTAAAGGAGTCGGCCAGCCAGTTCACCGTCCCGACCGTGCCCGGCGCCGGCCGGCTCCGGTCACGACCGCGGCGCTTGTTCCAGCGGACGAGGTTGTCGCGGGCGAACTCCGGCAGCGGCCGCACGGCGGCGATCCCGACGGTGCGCTCCATGATCGCGCGCATGAAGCCCAGCCGTCCCGGCAGGTTGGATATCGGCGCGGTAGCCGAGCCGAGCCGGTTGAGCAGCCGGATGGCACCGAAGATGCGCGACCGCATCGGCGTGCCGTGCACCTGGTGGTGGTGATGCAGCGTCTCGGCCTTGAGCGCCGCCATGTCGACACTCATCGGGCATTCGCTCTTGCACGCCTTGCACATCAGGCAGAGATCGAGGATCTCGTGCAGCCGGTCGTCGGCGAGCGCGGTATGGGGGTCGGGCTCGGACAGCGCCTTGACCAGCGCGTTGGCCCGCCCTCGAGTGGAGTGCTCCTCCTGCAGGGTCACCTGGTAGGAGGGACACATGACCCCGGCCGTGGTCTTGCGGCACAGGCCGATGTTCATGCAGCGGTCGGCCGCGTCGCGCATCCCGCCACCGACGACCTCGAACTGCAGCATCGTCTTCAGCGGCGCCGCCGGCGTGAGCGCGTCGCGGTCCCGCAGGTTCTCGGTCATGGGTGGGGCGTCGACGATCTTGCCGGGATTCATCAACCCGGCCGGGTCGAACAGCTGCTTGACCGTGCGCATGGCCTCGTAGAGCTCGTCGCCGAAGATCTCCCGGTTGAACTCACTCCGGGCGAGGCCGTCTCCGTGCTCGCTCGAGTTGACCCCGCCGTACTCGGTGACGAGGTCCTTGATCTTCCCCGCGACGACTCGCATGGTCTCGACCTGCGCCGGGTCGGTGAGGTCGACGAACGGCCGGATGTGCAGGCAGCCCACCGAGCAGTGCCCGTAGAAGCCGGCCTCGAGCCGGTGCTCGTCGAGGATGTCCTTGAAACGCTTCGTGTACTCGGCCAGGTGCACCGGGGCCACCGCGGTGTCCTCGATGAACGCCAAGGGCCGTCGTGTCCCCTCGCCTGCAGACATCAGCAGCCCGAGACTGGACTTCCGGACCTTCAGCAACGCGCTCTGCTCGGCTGCCGTGACGGCCTTGAGCGTGTGATAGCCGTGCCCGTTGCGTTCCCACAGGGCTGCCACGTTGTCGAGCTTCTCGACGAGCTCGGCCTCGTCGTCGCCGGTGAACGACACGAACAGCAGCGCCGCCGGGTCGCCGACGAGGTGGTGGCCCAGGTCCGCGTACTCGATCTTCTGCCGGGACAGGTCGAGGATCGTCTTGTCCATGAGCTCGACCTGGTGGGGGTGGCAGCGGAGCGCGTCCTCGGTCGCGGATATCGCGGCGTGGGTGGTCGCGAAGTGGCCTACCGCGTAGACGGTCTTCCTTGGCTTGGGCACCAGGTCGACCACCGCGCGGGTGGCGACGACCAGGGTCCCCTCCGCTCCGACGACGAACTTGGCCAGGTCGAACGGGTTCGCCTCGCCGTAGCCTGCCAGCCGATCCAGTCGATACCCGCAGGCTCTCCGCCAGAACATCGGCATGCCCGCCGCGATGGCCTTCTCGTTGGCTGTCACCAGCGCAGGCAGGTCCCGGTAGATGCGGCCCTCGAGGGTGTCCGCCTCGGCCCGGCGCCTGCGCTCGTCCTCGTCCACCGGTTCGAAACGGGTGCACGATCCGTCGGAGAGGACGACGTCGAGGGCCCGGACGTGATCGATCGTCATGCCGAAGGTCAGCGAGCCGCTGCCCGCCGAGTTGTTCCCCAGCATGCCGCCGATGGTCGCGCGATTGCTCGTGGATGTATCGGGCCCGAACATCAGCCCGTGCTCTGCGGCAGCCTGATTGAGCTGGTCCTGAACGACCCCGACCTCGACCACGGCCGTCCGGGCGTCCGGGTCGATCTCGAGGATCCGATTCATGTGGCGCGAGAAGTCGAGCACCAGGCCGGGCCCGACCGTCTGGCCGGCGAGGCTGGTACCGGCACCCCGGGGAACGACCGGGACACCGAAGTCGGCGGCCGTCCGCACTACCGCCACCACGTCGTCCTGGTCACGCGGAAACACGATCCCGGCGGGCATGATCGAGTACATGCTCGCGTCCCGCGAGAAGAGATGCCGGGTGTAGTCGTCGAAGGCGACCTCGCCCGACACGCGCGACCGAAGGACGCCCTCCAGATCGGTCTCGCGCTCTGCCCGACGGTCACTGTCGGTCAGCTCGGCGGCCATGATGGTCAACCTCTCGCGTCGATACGGGCGGACGGGGGGTGCGAGCGCGACGGACGCAAGCCAGGGTCAGGCGGCCTGCAGGCGCTCAAGTGCAGCGGCGAGGCCGCGCCCATCGGCGGGGACCCCCGCCAGGTTGAGCCCCATCTGCACACCGGCGAGGGTCCCGGCGAGCGTGAGGTCGTTGAAGGCGCCGAGGTGACCGATCCGGAAGATTTTTCCGGCGAGCTTGCCCAGGCCCGCTCCCAGCGACATGTCGAACCTGTCGAGAATGACCGCACGGATCTTGTCCGCGTCGACTCCCTCCGGCACGAGCACCGCCGTCAGCGAGCCGGAGTGCTCACGCTCGTCGAGGCAGAGGACCTCCAGGCCCCATCCACGCACAGCCGCGCGAGTCGCTTCCGCGTGGCGGGTGTGGCGGGCGAAGACGTTCGGGAGTCCCTCCTCGTCGAGCAGCCGCAGAGCCTCCTTGAGGCCGTACAAGAGGTTCGTGTTCGGCGTGTACGGAAAGAACCCCCGCTGGTTGGCCGCTAGCATCGGCTCCCAGTCCCAGAACGTCTTGGGCAGGGTCGCCGACTTCGACGCCTCGAGAGCCTTGTCGCTCACGGCGTTGAAGCTCAGGCCCGGCGGGAGCATCAGCCCCTTCTGGGATCCGGCGACCGTGACGTCGACGCCCCACTCGTCGTGCCGGTAGTCGATCGAACCCAGCGACGAGATGGTGTCGACGAGCAGCAGGGCCGGGTGCCCGGCCGCGTCGATCGCCGCACGGACGTCGGCGACCCGGCTCGTGACGCCCGTGGACGTCTCGTTGTGCACGACGCACACGGCCTTGATCGTGTGCGCAGTGTCCGCCGTGAGCTTCTCGGCCACCACCTCGGGGCTGGCCCCGTGCCGCCAGTCTCCGGGCACGAAGTCCACCTCGAGCCCGAAGCCACGTGCCATCGCCTGCCACAGAGTGGAGAAGTGACCGGTCTCGAAGCAGAGGACCTTGTCTCCCGGACTCAGCGTGTTGACCAGCGCCGCTTCCCATGCTCCGGTGCCGGTGGCCGGGTACATGATCACCGGGTTCGTGGTGCCGAAGACCGGCTTGACGTCGCGGAGCAACTCAAGGCCGAGGGCTGCGAACTCGGGCCCCCGATGGTCGATCGTCGGCGCCGACATCGCCCTCAGCACCGAGTCCGGCACGTTTGTCGGCCCCGGGATCTGCAGGAAGTGGCGACCTGTCGCATTGGTCATGTCTGTCCTCCGAACTGTGGACGTCAACTCGGCCTGAATCCGCAGAGCGGAAAAGTTATACCGTCTGGCGAACTGTAGCTGGCGCACCGCCCGGCGTCGAGGGCCCCCCTGCCGCCCTGCCGCTCGGACGGGCAGCGATGAGCCGACCACGTCTTGACGAGCCGACGTGACGTAGAAGATACTCGCTCGCGGAATTCCTTTTCCGCATCGCGGTTCGATGAGCGTCTCTCGCCCACTCCCCGGACGCCCACTCCCCGACATCGCGTCACCGCCGACCCTAGGGGGATCACATGTCGATACAACTCGTCACGATTGTGGCGTTGGCTCTGGTGTTCTTGATAGCCACGCTGCTGCCCGTCCACATGGGCGTGCTGGCGTTCGTCGCGGCGTTCATCGTAGGGACCGCCTTCGCCGGTCAGAGCACCGACGACGTTCTGGCGGGCTTCCCCGGCGATCTGTTCATCATCCTCGTCGGTGTGACGTTGCTCTTCGCCATCGCGAAGGGCAACGGAACCGTCGACTGGCTGGTCCGGGCCGCTGTCCGCGGGGTCCGGGGCCGGATCGCCCTCATACCGTGGGTCATGTTCCTGGTCACGGCCACCCTGACGGCCGTGGGTGCGGTCGTGCCCGCCGCCGTCGCGATCATCGCCCCGATCGGCATGGGCTTCGCGACGCGGTACCGGATCAACCCCATGCTGATGGGGCTGCTGATCATCAACGGAGCCAGCGCCGGCGGATTCTCGCCCATGAGCATCTTCGGCAGCATCGTCAACGGGGTCGTCGGGCGGAACGCCCTGCCGAGCAACCCAGGCCTGTTGTTCCTGTCCTCCTTCCTGTTCAACCTTGCGCTCAGCGTGGTCGTGTTCTTCCTCTTCGGCGGTCGCGAACTGCTGAAGCGCCAAGCCTCCGCCATCAGCCTCGCCCCCGCGCGCGACCAGGCGGACACCGTGCGTGTCGGCGCCGGGGTACCGGGAAGCGGGGGTGTCGGTGCAGCGCCGGACGAGCCCGGACCGGCTTCCCCCACGAGCGACGCCCCCTCCGGCACGGGACCCGGGACCCGGGACGAGACCGATGAGAAGCCTGCCCCGCTGACCCGCGACCATGTCCTGACCCTCCTGGGTCTGGCCGCCCTGGCAGTCGGAGCCCTGGCGTTCGGACTCGACGTGGGTGTCACCGCCCTCACCGTGGCCGCGCTGCTCTCGCTCGCCTCGCCGGCGTCGGCGAAGGCCGCGGTCGCTCAGGTGGCCTGGCCGACGGTGCTGCTGATCTGCGGCATCGTCACGTTCGTCTCGCTGATGGAGAAAGTCGGGACGATCGACTGGCTCGGCCATATGGTCACGACGATCGGCTCGCCCCTACTGGCTGCGATCATCATCTGCCTCATCGGTGCTGTCGTCTCCGCGTTCGCCTCGACCACGGGCATCCTCGGGGCTCTCATCCCGCTCGCCGTACCGTTCCTGCTGGCCGGCCAGATCGGCGCGGTCGGCCTGATCATCGCGCTGTCGATCTCGGCGTCGGTGGTGGACTCGTCTCCCTTCTCGACCAGCGGCGCGCTCGTCGTCGCCAACGCGCCGGACGCCGGGCGCGAGCGGGTCTTCCGAGGACTGATGGCGTGGGGCTTCAGCATGTGCGCCGTCGCTCCGATCGCGACGTGGCTGATCTTCGTCGTCCCGGGATGGTTATAGCGGCGCGACCCGGCGGGGGGGGGGGGGG
>NZ_BAAAJG010000011.1:119430-278161 GCF_039526725.1 Pseudonocardia aurantiaca | reverse complement strand
GCCGCGGCTTGTAGGCTGCAGCGCAGTGGCCCTCGGCTCGGACAATCGGAGGGAAACAACGTGGTGCGCCCCAGCAGCACTGGCTCGAACGGAGTCCAGTCGATTGATCGCGCCTTCGTTCTCCTCGACGTCCTCGCGCGGGCCGGGAGATCCATGGCCGTCAACGAACTGGTCGCTGCGTCCGGCCTCCCCCAGCCCACAGTCCACCGCCTGGCCCGCACGCTCATGGAGTCCGGCCACGTGCGCCAACTGTCCAGCCGTCGCTACACGCTGGGCCCGCGCCTCATCAGCCTCGGCGAGGGCGCAGCGCGCATGCTCGGGGCGCGGGCGCAGCCGGATCTCGCTCTGCTCGCCGACGAGGTCGGAGAGACGACCAAGCTGGGCCTGCTCGACGGCGAACGCGCCGTGTACGTCGCGCAGGTGCCGGGTCGTCACTCGATGCGGATGTTCACCGAGGTCGGTCGCCGGGTCTATCTGCACAGCACAGGTATCGGCAAGGCAATTCTCGCGCAGCTACCCGCTGAGTCGGTGCGTAGGACATTGCTGGCTGCCGCGACGCCACGGCTGACGGACCGGACGCTGGTCGACGTCGAGGAGATCCTCGATGAGCTGGAGAAGATCCGACGGACGGGGCACGCCGACTCCGACGAGGAGCAGGAAGTCGGCCTGCGGTGTATCGCCGTGGCGGTTCCAGGTGCTCCGACACCAGCCGCCATCTCGTTGTCAGGCCCCACCTACCGGCTGACCCCCGACATAACGGACGACGCGGTCCGTCACCTCCACTCCACAGCGCGGAGAGTGTCGGAATACTTCGCGTGAGACCGCCGCACCCAACCCGTGGATCAGCGGACGGAACGGTCGGCCGGAATCAGGCGAAATGCTTGGCCACCGCGGTTGCGGTCTCGCGCAGTAGCGGCACGACCCTGTCGACCACCTCGGCAGTGAGCCGACTTGCCGGGCCGGACACCGAGATTGCCGTGAGCGTTGCCGCGTCGGGGACTGGTACAGCGACGCAGCGGACGCCGACCTCGTGCTCGCCGTCGTCGACCGTGTGGCCGCTTTCGCGGATCTCGGCCAAGACCTGTAGGAGGACGTTGACGTCGGTGATCGTCCGATCCGTCAATGGAGGCATGCCGGTCGAGGTCATGAGCTTGCCTACCGCGGAGTCAGACATCTGCGAGAGCAGCGCCTTACCGACGCCCGTTGCATGAAGATGGACACGGCGTCCCACTTCGGTGTACATGCGCATCGAGTGGTGTGAGGGAACTTGGGCGACGTACACAGCACGATCCCCGTCGTACAAAGCCATGTTCGCGGTCTCACCCGCGACCTCAGCAAGTTCCCGCAGATCTCGCTGAGCCCCGGCCGCCAGCATGTGCGAGGCGCTTTCGCCGAGCCCGATCAGCCGAGGTCCCAGTGTGTACTGCCGTGACGCGTCCTGCCGTACATAGCCGGACTCGGTTAGCGTGCGAATGATCCGGTGGATCGTCGGCAGCGGCAGGCCTGACGCCGCGGCAAGTGCGCTGATGGACATCTGGCCGCCGGCCTCCGACATCAGATGCAGAAGGTGGAAGGCTCGCCCGACCGATTGCACTCCGACCGGCGTTTCCGCGGCCAACTGTTCCTCCCGATCGGGTGCGAGGAGCTGACGTCTCAGTAACTCCTCGCCGGGAGTCTACTCAACCCTCCTACGGACTACTGGTCCAGCCGGAGGTGATCCTGGAGCCCGGCCCGATCCGCCGGGGCCGGTGAGACGGCTCGCCGTCGTCCGCGGGGGGTCGGCGAACTCGTGGGTGCGTGGTGTGACCTGCGGTCGATCGACACTCGGAGGATGCCGGTGGAGTAGGGCAATGGTTCTCGAGGCCAGATGATCGTCGGGTTGCCCCGGTCGTGCCGGCCGCCCCCGTGGGCAGGGCCGGGGCAATCGCCCGTCATCCGTAGCGGCGCAGGTCGTGAAAGAAGTGATCGATCACCTGCAGCTCACCGCAGCGGGTCACCTCGTCGTAGACGTACTTGCCGACCGCGAGGTCGAGCACCCCGAGGCCGAAGGGCGAGAACACCACCGGCCGGCCCGTCGGAACCGTCACCCGCCCGGCCATCACGTCGTCCAGCGTGCCGTGCAGGAAGTCCCGGTTGCCCGCGAGCTGCTCGGCCAGGTGCGGCGATGTGTCGGCCTTGAGGCAGTGCTCCACGTCGTCGACGATGTTGGTCGAGGCGAGCACGATCTCCGGAGCGAGGTCGCGCAGCGACACGTGCAGCACCACCGGGTTGTGGTCGAACCACGACACGTCGCCGACGTGCGGCCGGCCGGCGACGGTGGCGAACACGACCAGGTCGCTGGACCGAATCAGTTCCTCGGCGCTGTCATGCACCATGATGCGACCGGCTGCGCCGGATTGCTCAAGGTGTCCGCGGAAGCCGGCGGCGCTGGCGGCGGACATGTCGTGCACGCCGATCTCGTCGAACGACCAGCCGGTGGCGGCCAGGAAGGTGTGGATGTAGCGGGCGATCAGCCCGGTGCCGATGAAACCGACGCGGGTGGGGCGGGCTCGCCCCCGGGTGAGCATGTCGGCACCCAGGGCCGCCGAGGCAGCGGTCCGGGTGGCGCTGATGATCGAGCTCTCCAGGCAGGCGAACGGGTAGCCGGTGTCATGGTCGTTGAGGATCAGCACCGCGGAGGCCCGCGGGATACCGGCGGCGACGTTGTCCGGGAAGCTGGAGATCCACTTCATCCCGTCCACGCGGATCGGCCCGCCGATCGACGCGGGCAGCGCGATGATCCGCGCGGACGGCCGGTCGGGGAACCGCAGGAAGTAGGACGGCGGGTTCACCGATTCCCCGGCGCCGTGTAGCCGGTAGGTGGCCTCGACCAGCCCGACGATCTGCTTCTCCCGCCCGCGCAGCGCGCGCTGGACCTGGGCGCCGGAGATCACCGCGAACGGCGGCACCCCGACCTGGGGCGCGCTCACCGTCCGCCTCCCGGGACAGGCATCCGCAGGGGCTCGCTCATGCCGACGAGCACCTCGCGGTCTCCCTGGTAGGGCTCCCGGCTGTGTGCCATCCGCACGTTGTCGACGAGCATCAGGTCGCCGGCCTGCCAGGGCTCGCGGAGGGTGTTGGCCTCATAGACCTGGTTGAGCAGTGCCACGACGTCCTCGCCGACCGGGTCACCGCCGCCGAAGCACGTGGTGAACGGGAGGCCATCGGCGCCGTACATCTCCACCAGGTACTCGTGGACGTCGGGGTCCATCGTCCACTCGTTCAGGAAGGCGATCTGGTTGAACCAGCACGGCTGCTTGGTCACCGGGTGCCCGACCAGCGCAGGGCGGCGCTGCCGGGTGCGTAGGCCCCCGTCGGGCTGCCACTCGAGCTCGATCGCGTTCGCCCGGCAGTAGGCCTCGACGGCGCCGCGCTCCGCGGTGCCGAACGCGTCGGCGTAGGACGCCCCGATCTCGTCGTTGTAGTTGCGGACGAGCATCCAGCCCTCGCGCGCGAAGCGCTGCACCAGTTCCGGCGGCAGCGCGTTCATCACCGCCGTCGAGTCGGCCACCGCGGTCACGCCCCCCGCCGTCGGCGGGGTCAGGCACGCGAACAGCATCAGGGAGGGGATCTCGAGGGTGTAGCTCAGCTCGTGGTGCATGCACATCGGCTGGTTCGCCGGCCACTTTGTCGAGGAGTAGACCCCGTCGGCGTAGGTCTGCCGCGACGCGAACGCCTCCCGCTCGGCCATCAGGCCGGTGCCGAGCCGTTGGAAGACGGCCGCGACCTGTGCCGCGTCACGCAGCCCGAGACCGCGGACCAGGACAGCGCCGTGCTGGGCCACCGCGGCCCGCAGCCCGTCCCGGTGCTGGGCGGCCCAGCCCGGGGCGTCGGCGGTGGGGTCGACCTGCAGGAGCGGGGTCCGGCCGGGACGCTGTTCGACGTCGAGCGGCGCCGCCAGATGGGGGGACGACATCGCGGTCTCCTCTTGTCGGGTCGGTTCAGGTGATGGAGTCGGTTCGGATCTCTCAGGCGTATCGGCAGGCGATGGCAAGACTCCGTTCGTTGTTGCCTTCGGTCGCGCTGCCGATCAGCTCGCTGGTCCGTTCCGGATTGCTGTCGATCGGCCTGCTGTTCATCAGGTCGGCGAGATCGGCCAGCACCGGATGCCGGGTGACGTCCTTCAGAGACACGACGCGGTTCAGGGCGACCACGAGTTTCACCGCGGACAGCGAGGAGCCGCCCAGCTCGAAGAAATGGTCGCGCCGACCGATCTGGTCCGCTGGGACGCCGAGGACTTGCGCCCACGCTCGTGCCAGCAGCTTCTCGGTCGGCGTGCTGGGCGCCTCGTAGTCAGTCTCGGTGACCTCGAGCTGGTCGGCGAGCGTGGTCAGCGTCGAACTGTCGATCTTGCCGTTCGGGGTCAGCGGGAGACGCTCGCGCCAGCGGAAGGCCGAGGGCAGCATGTACTCGGGCAGCCGTTCGGTCAGCCGGTCCCGCAACACGTCGGCCTCGATCGCCCGCTCGCCCGAGTAGAAGGCCACGAGGCGTTTGGCGCGGTCGGCTCCGTCGGCGACCACCACGGCGCCGTCGCGGATCCCGGGCACACGCAGCAGGGCGTTCTCGATGTCGCCGATCTCGATCCGGAAGCCACGGATCTTGACCTGGTTGTCGCGGCGGCCGAGGAAGTCCAGCTTGCCGTCCGGCCGCCAGCGGCCGTAGTCGCCCGTTCGGCAGATGCGTCGGCCCGGGCGATGCGGATCGTCCCCGAACATGCGACGGGTGCGCTCGGGGTCGTTGACGTAACCGCGGCCGGCGCAGACGCCGGAGAAGACGATCAGGCCGGGAGCGCCGAGCGGCACCGGTGACAGGTGCACGTCGACGACGTAGACGGTCGTGTTCTGGATCGGGAGGCCCAGCGGGATCTGCGCCCCGTTCGGGACCCCATACATGATCTCGTGGACGGCGTCGTCGGAGGTCTCGGTCAGCCCGTAGGTGTTGACCAGCCTGGTGCCGGGCTGGGCCGCGAACCACCGACGCACAAGCTCCTTCTTCAGGAAGTCACCGGTCGGGCACACGCAGTGCAGATCCGGCAGCTCGCGGGGATGCTGTTCGAGATAGGACAGGAGGATGTCGAGGTAGGAAGGCACGACCTGGAGCACGCTGGCCCGGGCCTCGCCGAGCGTGTCGACGAGCCGCGCTACGTCCAGGACCACCTCCTGCTCGACCAGCAGGGTCCGGCCGCCGACCAGGAGCGCGCCCACCAGTTGCCACACCGAGATGTCGAAGCACTGGGGCCCGGTCTGCGGGATGGCCTCCCCCTCGCGGACCCCGAGGTCGGCGAGCTTGGCGTAGACGTGGTTGAGCATGCCCGCGTGCTCGCACATCGCGCCCTTGGGCTCCCCGGTGGAGCCCGAGGTGAAGAGCATGTAGGCGAGCTGATCCGCCCCGACGTCGACGCCGAGGTCGCCGTCGGCGTGGCCCTCCGCATAGGCCGTGTCCACATAGAGTGTCTCGACCCCGGATAGCGTACCGAGAGCCTGGTCGAGTGTCGTGGTGCTGGCGCGTTCGGTCAGCACGAGCGGGCTCTCGGCCCGGCAGATGGCGGTCCCGATCCGCCCGGGAGGGAAGTGCGGCTCGAGGGGCAGGTAGGTCAGCCCGGCTTTCCAGATCGCCAGCACGGAGGCCATCCAGTCCAGGTTGCGCTCCGTCACCACGGTGACGACCGCTTCGCGCCGCAGCCCCCGGGCCAGCAGGGCCCGGCCCAGCCGGTTGGCCCGTGAGTTGAGCTCCCGGTAGGTCCACTGCTGGTCGCCGTGCACGGCCGCGACGGCGTCCGGATGCATCGCCACCCGCTGCTCGAACAGCTCGTGCACCCGCAGGTCCGGCAGCTCCCGCCGAGGCCCGTCGAGCCCTTCGAGCTGAACGTGGAGCTCCTCGGCAGAGAGCAGGCTCTGCCGCCGGTGCTCGGCGTCCGGATCGGCGGTGATGGACGCGAGAGCGGCGAGGTGATAGCCAGCGATCCTGGCGGCGGCGTCGCCGTCGAGCACGTCGGTCCGGTAGCGCAGCCGCAGCGCGAGCCGGCCGCCGCGCCGCGGGAAGCCGACCTGCAGCACGACACCATCGGCGAGGTCGTCGCCCGCACAAACCGGATCCGACCCGGAAGGATCAGGCCCGGACGGCTCGAACACCGTCTCGAACAGAGAGCCGCTCGGGCCGTGCTCGCCGTTGCCGTCGGCTGGCCCGAGCTGCCGCGACCGGGCGGCGGCGAGCAGCACCGCCAGCCAGGTGTCGGGCTCGGTCGTCACCTGACAGGGCATCGGCCGGGCGCCCTCACCGGCCGCGTACCCGGTCACGATCTCGCGCTCGCCCGACATGGCGGAGAGCACCTTGGCGTGCGCGGCCAGCAGCACGGCGTCGAACGGCACGGCCTGCTCGTCCGCAACGCGGTGCACCGCGGCCAGGAGGTCGCCCGGAATCGCGGTCTCGTGCTCGGCGATGCCGGGGACCGGGTCGAGGGTCCACCGCGAGATTGCGGTGAAACCGGCGGTCGCGGCTGCTGTCGTCATCTGGTTGTTCCTCCTCGATCGCGCGGTCGTCATCGGCCTTGCTGCAGGCCCGCATCGAGTACGGGCAGGTCGCCGTAGCCGAACCACCGCATCTCTGCCGGGTCCGGCGGCGGGACCGGCGCCGCGGCCGTCAAAGGCTCGGGGCTCGGAGCGAGCTCCGCCGAGGGCGGCACCAGGCCGCCGGCGGCGACCGACGTGCCTTCCACGGGCGCGGCGGACCGGGGCTGCTCTACGAGCACCGGAGCCGCGGCGTTCAGGGCCGGGGCCTCCACGACCAGCATGGGGTCCCTCATCTCGTGCGCCGGGTTGCCGCCCCAGTGCGCGTTCGGCGGCACCTCCTCGCCCTTCATGAGGAAGGAGTCGGGGGCGAGCACCGCGCCGTCGCCCATCGTCACGCCGTAGTGGACCAAGGCGGCGGTCCCCACGGTGCAGCCGGAACCGACCGTGATGTAGTCGGACTTGTAGGCGTAGTCCTCCTGCGAGTGGCACTGGATGGCCGACCCGGCGTTCAGGGTGACGTCGTCGCCGATCGTCACCATGTTCTTCTCGGCCATACTGCAGCCATCGTCGAAGAGCCTCTTGCCGAGCCGGACGCCCAGCATTCGCCACGCCAGGTTCTTGAACGGGGTGCCGTTGAGGACCATGTGCGCGTCCGAGCTGTTCTTCAGGAAGCGTTCCACGCGCCAGAAGTCGAGCTGGTAGATCGAGCAGTACGTCGGCCGCAAGGCCCGGAATCCCCTGGCTGCACGTTCGACCAGCACCTGGTAGAAGACACTGATCACGAGGCTCAGGACGGCCCAGAGGGCGAGCGCCGACGTACCCCGCGAGGCGTACAGGTCCGTGGCGCACAACGCCCCAAGAATGAGCACGAAGCTGAGGAACCACTGCGCCAGCAGGTGCAGTGCGATGGTGACGGTGTTGTGCCTGTTCTTGCCGGCCAGCCCTCGGCGCAGCTCATCTCCGCTGGCCAGGTGGTGGAACCTGCTGTCCCGAGCCACGGTGCGCGGGATCTCGAAGCTGGGCGAGCCCAGAAGGCCGACGTTCTCCCGAACCTCTCCATCGATCGGGACCAGGACCTTCGTCCCGAGTAGACAGTTGTCGCCGATCTTGCCCTGCGAGGGATACGTGATCACGTTCCCGGTGAAGCTGTTCGCTCCGATCGACGCTCGGGACACGCTGAAGGACGTGCTCGAGAAGTCGGCGTTGACGAACGAGATTCCGTCAGCGCACACCGTCCCGGTACCGACGGAGACCAGGTACGGGGTCTCGTGCCTCGTTTCCTTGCCGAAGTTCGACCCGGCCTGCACGAGGGGGGAAAGCTTGTACCCCAGAAAGCGCAGATAGTGGGCGATGTAGGAGCTGTCACCGAAGAGTGTCGTCAGGAACTTCGCGTTCGTCATACGCGCGATCGTCCGGTGGAGCGCGTAGTGGAAGCCGTACAAGGGGTAGACCTTGTCCGGCTCGATCGCGAGGTTCAGCACGCGAGGGACGGTGAACGAGACGAGGACGGTGAGGAGCAGGGCGCCGAAGAAGAACACGACGGACGCGATCAAGGCCTGCCCGTAGAACGACCAGGACGTCCATGTCAAAGGCTCCGAACCCAGGAGCGCACCGAGCCACGAGATCTCGCTGAAGAACAGGGACGCGACGCCGAACGCCAGCGGTACGTACAGGACCAGCACCTTCAGCAGTTGCAGGGCGCTGTAGACGGCCCTCCTCGCGCTGCCGCAGTCGGCCGCGCCGGCCGGCCGGTAGTTGGTCTCGCTCCGCTGCCCCGGGGATCCGTGCCAGCGCTCGCCGTCGGGTACGGACTGTCCCCTGTGCAGAGACGAGGAATGACCGATCTGGGCCCCGTCCCCCATCGAGGTCTCGATGTCGATCACCGTCGCCTCGCCGACGAACACGTCCTTCCCGAGGGTGACCGTGCCCGTCTGGATCAGGCCGGCGTGGGCCCGGTAGCAGGTGAGGAAAGTGTCCTTGCGGATGACCGTGCCGTCACCGATGGTGAGAAGGTCGGTGCAGACGGGCATGTGCTTGGAGAAGATTACGACGCCCCGGCCGATCTTCGCCCCCAACGCCCTCAGATAGAGCACGTAGAGCGGTGAACCGATGAACAGGCGGACCAGCGGGTTGGCCTGGATCAGTGTCTTGACGAACCAGAAGCGGACATAGGCCAGGCTCCAGACGCGAATCTCCTGGGGTTTCCAGCGCCCGATGAGCACCCACTTGGCCAGGATCGGAAGGGTGCACTGGAGAAGGAAGATCGCGCCGCCGGTGGCCACGGCTCGCAGGTACTTGTCGAGCAGGGTCTCCCCGGCGGTGATCCACAGGAAGGCGCTCTCGAAGATGCGCGCGTAGACGAAGGCGTATCCAAGGAACAGCAGAAACTGCAGCGCTCCGCAGAACAGGTACTCACGCGTGCTGGCCGGCCTCCGAGCCTCGGGCTTCGGCGGCACCGGCGAGCTGGTCGACGCCGGGGCCGAGGAGCCGACAGGGGCCGTGGGCGCCTGGTCGGTGAACGCGATCGCCAGGCCCCGGATCGTCGGGTGCTGGTAGACGTCCTTGATCGAGATCGACGGCAGGTCCTCGCGCTTGCGCAGCCGGGCGCAGAACCGGGTCATCACCATCGAGTCCGCGCCCAGCTCGTCGAAGAAGTGGCTGTCGGCCGTGACCTGGTCGCTGCCCAAGACCTCCGCCAGCACCTCGGTCAGGGCCCGCTCGGTTTCACTGCGCGCCGGGGGCGGCGCCGCGACGGGCGCGGGCGCGAACGCCGTGGCCAGGCCCCTGATCGTCGGGTGCTGGTAGACGTCCTTCATCGAGATCGACGGCAGGTCCTCGCGCCTGCGCAGCCGCGCGCAGAACCGGGCCAGCACCATCGAGTCCGCACCCAGCTCGTCGAAGAAATTGGCATCGACCTCGACCCGGTCGACACCGACGACCTCGGACAGCAGCGCTGAAAGCTCCCGCTCCGTGTCGGTGGTCGCTGCGGCGCCGGCGGGCGAAGCCGGCGGCTTCACCCGGTCCACGGCCGGGAGGGGCTTCTCGGCCCGCGGCACCGGGAGGTCGATGACCTGCAGCTCGGGGAGGTCGATGGCCTGGGGTACCGGGAGGTCGATGGCCTGCGGCACGGGGGGTTCGACGGCCTGCGGCACCAGGAGGTCGACGGCTTCCGGTACGGGGAGTTCGATGGCCGGCGGCGCCGAGGCTTGGGAAGCCCGCAGCAGGTCCGATTCGATCTCGTCGATCTCCGTCCAGTAGCGGCGCGCCGCGCCGTTCCCGTCGATCCGGTCCCCGTCGATCCGGCCCCCGTCGATCTGGCTCACGTACTCGATCTCCCCGTCGGGATTGACCCGACCCAGATCACCGGCGCGGAAGATTCGGCCGGACGGGTTCGCCGGGATGCCCAGGAAGTCGGGGATGTACGCCTTTTCGGTGAGGTCGTCGCGGTTCAGGTAGCCGCAGGCCAGGCCGATGCCGGCGATGCCGATCTCACCGGCCGTGACGTCCACGTCCAGCGGGACGTACGCGGCCCCGATCTTCAAGACGGCCAGGATCGCGGCGTAGGAGTCGGTCGGACGGTCCAACAGCAGCCCGATCCGATCGCCGGCGCCGGCACCGCGTAGACGAAGGTACCGGGCGAGCTGATTGGCCCGAGCATCGAGCTCGTCGTAGGTGAGCGACCCATCGGGGGAGTCGATCGCGTGCTTGTCCGCCCGGCCGTACGTGCGAACCCAGTCGCAGCGCACCTCGAACAGGTGGTCGAGGCGCTCGCCCTTGTGGCGGACCCGCCAACCCTGCGCCTCGTGCTGGTCCATCAGGACCAGCTCGGAATTCGGTGTGACCAGCCGGGCGTCGGGCTGCGCGGCGAGCGTGACGCCGTCCTGCCTGCGCTGCTCCCGGCGGGCCTGCAGTTCCACCGGAGGGCCGGGCACGTTCTTCGTGACCTGCCCGCAAGTGCCCTGTGTCAGCGCGGTCATCGCGTATCCCTCGGGGTTGTGGAGCAATCGGTACGGGTTGTCGGGGCCGGTCGGAGACCGCACGGTGGCGCGTCAGGCCGCACGGGAAGCGGCGGTCAGCTCGCCGGTGCGTAACACGTCCTCGCCGTAGAGGTCCTGCACCCAGTCGCTCTGGTAAATGGTCTCGAGATAGCGCTCGCCGAGGTCCGGGGCGATGGCCGCCGCCGTGAGGTCGCGCGAGTCGTGCAGGTCCAACCAACTCATCGCTCCGCTGACGACCGTGCCGGTCGAGCCGCCGAACAGGAACCCGCGGCGGGCGAGGCGGTGGCAGACCCGGATGGCGTCCGCCTCGTCGACGTGGACGACCTCGTCCACGAAGGACTCGTCGAGCAGCGGCGGGCGAACGTTCATGCCAAGGCCGGGGATCAACCGGCGGGACGCCGGGGTACCGAAGCTCACCGAGCCGGCCGGGTCCACTGCGACGATCCGCACCTGCGGGTGCCACTCGCGGAAGTAGCGGGCGCAGCCCATCAGGGTGCCGGTGGTGCCCGCGCCGACGAACAGCACGTCCAGATCCGGGAACTGCCTGGCGATCGCCGGCCCCGTGGTGCGGTAGTGCGCCTTCCAGGCGTCGGCGTTGGTGTACTGGTCGAGCCACACATAGCGCGCATCGGAGGCGCACAGCGCGCGGACGTAGTCCAGCCGCGCGCCGAGGAAGCCGCCGACCTGGGCTTGCTCGGTGATGGTGTGCACCTGGGCGCCCAGCGCCTCCATCAGCAGGATGGTCGCCTGGTTGCAGCGCGAGTCGGTCACACAGAGGAACTCGTAGCCCTTGCTCGCCGCGATCATGCTCAGCGCCACGCCCAGGTTCCCGGACGAGGACTCGACCAGGACGGACCCCGGGGTCAGCACACCGGCCCGCTCGGCGGTCTCCACCATCGCATTGGCGGCCTTGAGTTTGACCGATCCGGCGAAGTTGAAGCCCTCGCATTTCAGGAACAACGGGCGCCCGATGATCGACTGGAGATCGACGTAGAGGTCGTTCTCATTGAACTCCTGGGGAACGGATATTACCGTCACGATGACTCCCTCGTCAGTCTGGCCGGGAGACCGGGAGATCATCGACCAGAGATTCCGCACTGGCCGTAATAGTGGAGCCGGAGGCGGCGCCGAACGATGGTGACAGCCCGCCGACCTGCGAGACTTCCCCCCTGAGCGCCCTGGGGTTTTCCCGACGTGCGAGCCCAGAACGGAGCCGGCAAACACGGGGATTTGCCGGAGAGGGCTGCCCCCCTTGCCCGAGGGGGGTGGCCCCAACGGGTGTAGGGCCGGCCCCATCGATCCCACCGTGGATCGAGAGCAATGGTTTCCTGGTTCAGCGGACTGGACAGAATGTACCTCGAGGGGACGTGGCGTTCATGGCAGCTGAATCACCAGAACTGGAACGGCGGGGTGTGCCGTCGGCGAACGCTGTCACCAGCGGAACTCGGGCCATCGCCGGCGGTAAGCCGCGTGTGGTCGGAGTGGACGTCGCGCGGGGTCTCGCGCTGATCGGGATGATGGCGACACACGTCTTCGCGACACTTGACGACAACGACAACCCGACGGTGGCGACTGTCGTGGCGAGCGGTCGGGCGGCCGCGACCTTCGTGCTGGTCGCCGGGGTGAGTCTGGCGTTCCTGTCCGGTCGGCGCACGGCCGTGCGAGGGCGTGATCGGGGTGTCGGCCGGGCTCGTCGTCCGCGCGGTACTGGTAGGCGCGCTTGGCCTCGCCCTCGGGTATCTCGGGCATTTCAACGGGGTCGACGGGATTCTGCCCTTCTATGGTCTGCTGTTTCTGCTCGCGATCCCGCTGTTGGGCTGCGCACGGCCCGTACTGATCGGGATCGCCGCGGCGGCGATCGCCCTTGGCCCGCTGCTCATCGTGGCGACAGCCGGCGCCGGGCTGCCCCGCTCCGACTTCGGCCCCGACCCGACGTTCAGCACGCTGGTCCACGACCCGGTCGGGCTGCTCGTCCAGTTGTCCCTCACCGGCACCTACCCGGCGATCGTCTTCCTGGCCTACCTTCGTCTGCGTGGGGCTGGTGATCGGACGGCTCGATCTGGGCTCCCGCCGTACTGGGTGGTGGCTGTTTGGCGGCGGGCTGGCGCTCGCTCTTGCCGCCCGCGCGGTGTCCGCGCTGCTGCTCTACCGGATGGGCGGGCTCGCCCAGCTCATCGAGCAGAACGGCCTCGGCGACGACCCGGGCGGTGTTACGGCGTTGCTGTGGGAGCCGGCCACCCCGATGTCGTGGTGGTATCTCGCGCTGCGCACCCCGCACTCGTACACGCCGGTCGACCTGCTGCACACCCTCGGCTCGGCCGCCGCAGTGCTGGGAGTCGCCCTGCTACTGACCCGGTTGCCTGTCGTGGCCCGGGCGCTGGCGCCGCTCGCCGCGGCGGGCAGCATGTCGCTCACCCTGTACTCCGCGCACCTGGTGCTGCTCGCGACCGGTGTCCTGAACGGCGAGCGAGTGCTGCTGTTCCTGTCGATGGCCGTCGGAGCTCTCGCGCTGGCCGGCCTGTGGCGGCGGCGGTTCCGGCAGGGCCCCCTCGAAGCGGTCGTGACCGTGTCGGCCGCCTCCGCGCGACGAGCCGTCACGCGCATGCTCGCGCCTCGACCATAACTGTCCCCGCAGGGTTTTCGCTCCTGGCGGCCGTTCCTATCTGTTGCGAATCCTGCCGGAGGCACGAACCTGCGCGTGACGCCGTCACGTCAAGAATGCAGAGACGAACGCCCCGCGCCGGGCGGCCGGGTCGTTCTGCTCGCTGTAGGCGTTGCATACCTCGGAACCCGCCACCAGCAGCTTCGCCCGCGGGAGTTGCGCTCGTCGGCCCTGCTGGACGAGTGGCGCAAGCAAGAACAGCTGACCGGTGCACGTGCGGTGAACGCATCCCCGGAGGCTCGATCCCGCCGATCTCTGCCTGGGCCGCGACATAGAGCGCCGCCGAATCCCCGGCCGGGTCAGGCCGTGGTCTTGCGCGTCTTCCGGCGCTTGCGAGGTTCGCGGCGCGACCTCTCGTCCTCGAAGGTCCTCGCACTGGTCGCGGGCATGCTGTGGGCAAAGCAGCACCGTAGCCGCCCGCTACCGCGATACCCGCACCTCGCTGACCACTGACCCACCCCGCCACGCGCGACCTTGAGAGGACGAACCCGATGGCCGGCGTCGGCCCGACCCGCACACCCCTGGTGGACGTCCACGCCCACTTCCTGACCGACCACTACGTCCAGGAAGCGAAGGACGCCGGACACCTCCACCCCGACGGCATGCCCGGCTGGCCCACCTGGAACGCCGCCCAGCACCTGGAACTGATGGACCAATGGGGCATCGCGACCTCCATCCTGTCGATCTCCTCGCCCGGCGTCTCCTTCGGCGACCCCACCGCCACCCGCACGCTGGCCCGGCACGTCAACGACACCGCAGCGGAGATCCGCCGCGCCCACCCCGACCGATTCGGGCACTTCGCCTCCCTACCACTGCCCGACGTCGACGCGGCCCTGGAAGAGCTGGCGTACGCCATCGACCAGCTCGGCAGCGACGGGGTGGCCACCGAGAGCAACGTCGACGGCAGCTACCTCGGCGATCCGCGCTACGAACCGCTGCTCGCCGAACTCGACCGACGCCGCACCCCCGTCTTCGTCCACCCCACCTCGCCCCCCAACTACCAGGCCGTGTCGCTGGGCCGCCCACGCCCCATGCTGGAGTTCATCTTCGACACCACCCGCACCGTCTCCGACCTGGTCTTCAACGGTCGCCTCCAGCGCTACCCCAACATCCCCTGGATCTTCACCCACGGCGGCGGCACCCTGCCCCTGCTCACTCAGCGCATGGAGCTCTTCCGCAGCGTGTTCGGAGCAGGCAGCACAACCGACGTCACGGACCCAGTAGGCCCGATCCCAGAACAGATCGGCCGCCTTTGGTTCGACATGGCCGGCACCCCCTTCCCCTACCAGATCCCCGCCCTGACCACCGCATTCGGCAACGAACGCCTGCTGTACGGCAGCGACTACTGCTGGACCCCAGCCGCAGGCACCACATCCCAGGTCGACTCCGTCGACGCCGCCCCCCAACCCGACGGCGACACCTGGCGCGCCCTGACCACCCGCAACGCACAGCGGCTCTTCCCCCGCCTGGACGACCTCAGCTGAAATCACCTTCGGACCCGGCCGCCAGAAGATGAGCAATCGTCAAGACCTGTGGATGAAGATCTTTAGGCGGCTTACGGTTGTGGCGGGCGGATGCCCTTCGGCGGCGTGATCAACCCCGCGAGCGGTCAGAACACCCGGATAGCGATCTCCGCCGGGTCGGCGAGCAAGGACTCGATCTCATCGTCGAGCCGGACGAGCGTGATCGACGCACCTGCCATGTCCAGCGACGTGCAGTACTCGCCGACGTAGTTGCGGCCCACGGTGATACCGCGGTCGGCGAGCTGGTTGTGTGCCCGCCGGTAGAGGATGTACAGCTCGCTGATCGGGGTGCCGCCCAGGCCGTTGACCATGAGGGCGACCCGGTCGCCGGACTCGAACGGCAGGTCGCCCGCCACGGCGTCCAGCAACTCGTCGACGATCGCGTCGGCCGGCATCAGCTTCACCCGCCGGCGCCCCGGCTCGCCGTGGATGCCGACACCCATCTCGATCTCGTCAGCCGGCAGGTCGAACAGCGGCGTCCCCTTCGCGGGCGGCGTGCACGCGGTGAGGGCCATGCCCATCGTGCGGGTGACGCTGTTGACCTTCTCCCCGATCCGGTAGATCTCGTCGAGGTCGGCACCGCGCTCGGCCGCTGCCCCAACGGCCTTCATCACGAAGAAGTTGCCCGCCACACCCCGCCGGCCGACGGTGTAGGTCGAGTCCTGGACCGAGACGTCGTCGTCGATGAACAGCGTGCGGACGGTGATGTCCTCGGCCTCGGCGAGCTCCTGGGCCATGTCGAAGGCCATCCGGTCGCCGGTGTAGTTGTTCACCAGGAGCAGCACGCCCTTGGGAGTGGCGAGCAGCTTGATCGTCTCGTAGACGTAGTCGGTGGGCGGGGCGGCGAACACGTCACCCGGGCAGGCGGCGTCGAGCATGCCCGGGCCGACCGTCATGACATGGGCGGGCTCGTGGCCGGACCCGGAACCCTGGATGATCGAGACCTTGTCGTCACGCGGGGCGTCCGTCCGCATGATCAGGTTGTAGTCCGGGACGTAACGGAGGGTCTCCGGGTTGGCCAGCGCCAGGCCCTCCAGCATCTCCGGCACGTAGTTCTTCGGGTCGTTGACGAACTTCTTCATGCGGTTCTCCGTCGGTCTCGTCGTTGAGGGACTCGCCGTCCCGCGGTCAGGCTGCTCAGCCCGCCGATCCCGTCCAGGTCTGGGCGACACGCTCGGCCATCACCGCGACGGCGACAGCGCCCGCGTCGGGTGAACCGATGCTGCGCTCGCCCGTGTAGCTCGCACGGCCGCGCATTGCCTGCATCGGTGTCGTCGCGTCTGCTGCGGCGCGCGCGGAGCTGGCGGCGATCTTCGCTACCTCGGGGGCGGGCGTGGCCGGGTCGGCGGCGAGCTGCGCGGCGATCGCGTCCGTCATCGGCACCAGGGCGTCCAGGAGCGTCTTGTCGCCGACGTCGGAGTTGCCCCTTTTCTTGATCCCCTCGGCGGCACCCCGGAGCATCGCGACGACGTCCTCGCCGGTCAGCTCCGACTTCCCCTTCACCGCCGCGGACGCACGCAGGAAGGCCGTGCCCCACAGCGGGCCGGAGGTGCCGCCGACCCGCTTGGAGATGGTGAGGGCGATCTTCTGCAGGAACACCGACGGATCGGTGCGGTCGAAGGTGTCCCAGTCGGCCAGCACGATCTCGAATCCGCGAGCCAGGGAGTAGCCGAAGTCGCCGTCGCCCACGACCGCGTCGAGCTCACCGAACGCTTGCTCGTTGTCCACGGCGGTCTGCGCGATCGTACGAACGACGAACTCGAGATTCGCTGACGAGGTCATGGTCACTCCTTGCTGGACGGTCCGGCCGGCCGCAACGCCCTCTCGGTGAGAAGCGTCCGGAGATGGTCGAGGCGGACGACGGGCGTCGGGTCGAGTTCGAACGGGTCGTCGAGCACCTGTGTGGTCTCCCCCGGGTCGCCGAGCGACGACACCAGGAGCGCAGCGCCGGTGAAGTCCTCACCCACGGTGTAGCTGCTCGGGGTGACGACGCAGGCGAGCCCGGCGTCGAGCGCGGCGAGCATCCCGTTGCGGCTGTCCTCCACGACCACCACGGCATCCGGCGACATCCCCGTCTCCGACACGGCGAGGATGTAGATGTCCGGCGCGGGCTTCTTGTGTGGGACGACGTCGCCGGCGAAGACGGCGAACCGGCCGGCCAGCGCGTCGCCCATCACGTGCTCGACGACGCTGCGCACCGACGCCTCGGCGGACGTGGACGCGACGGCGAGCGACCAGCCGGCGGCGGCGGCCTCCTCCGCGATCCGCCGTACCCCAGGCCGAGGCGGGATCGACCCGCTCGCGATGATCCCCGTGTAGATCTCGGTCTTGCGGCGGTGCCAGCGCGCGAGGTGCTCGGCGAGCTCGCCACGGTCGGACGGGAGCCCGGCCGCAGCGATGAACTCCGGCGTCAGCATCGTGGCCATCCGTTCCTTGCCACCGCCGACCAGGAGCTTCTCGCCGTACTCGGCCTCGCTCCAGCGGACGGGAAGACCGAACTCCTCGAACATCGCGTTGAACGCGGGCAGATGGCCATAGCGTTCGGTGTCGGCGAGGACACCGTCGCAGTCGAAGACGAGGGCGGGCACCGGTCAGCCGACTCGACCGGCGCTGCCGAACTGCTCCATCAGCGACCCGGCCATGTCGACGGCCTCGTGGCGCACCGACCGGAAGAGCGACGGCGGGTCCCATTTGTCCTTCGCCGCCGTCTCCTGCAGGAACGCGAGGCTCGACTTCATGTATGTCTCCTTGAGCGCTGTGGAGATGTTGACCTTCGCGCAACCGCGGTCGATGAGATCGCGGAACTGCTCGTCGGAAAGGCCGCTCCCGCCGTGCAACGCGATGGGGACGGGGTGGGCGGCGACGATGTCGGAGACCCGCTGGAAATCGAGCTGAGGCGCGACCGCGTACGTGCCGTGCGCATTGCCGATCGACGGCGCGAAAACGTCGACGCCGGTGGCGTCGAGGAAGTCGAGGGCGACCTGCAGGTCCTGCCTCCTCGCCACGGTGTCGGAGCCGATCCCGTCCTCCACACCGGTGATCGACTCGATCTCCCCCTCGACGTGCGCGCCGTGCCTGCGGGCCTCGGCGACGACCTCGATGGTCTGCCGGGTGTTCTCCTCGACAGACAGGTGGGATGCGTCGAACAGCACGGAGTTCCAGCCGCGGTCGAGGCACGTCGTGATGACCTCACGCTCCGGGCAATGGTCGAGATGCAACGTGACCGGAACCTCGATACCAGCAGTCATCGAGGTCCACATGGAATAGAGCACGTCGACGCCGATCGACTTCACGGTCTTCACCGAGGTCTGCACGATCAGCGGCGACGACTTCTCGACAGCCGCCGCGAGAACGGCCTCGAGAGTCAGGTCGTTGAACACGTTGATCGCCGGCACACCGTACCGTTTGGCGAAGGCGTCGGACAGGATGTCCTTGAGCGACACGACAGGCACGGATTCCAGGCTAGTCAGGCGGCATCGCATTTCCAGGCGTGGTTCTCCCCATCTTCGCCTGGGGGAAATCCCCTACGTCGGCGCCTCGGACAGGTCCGTCCGGCGGGCGAGGGCCGTCCGATTGGGTGCACCGGTCTTGCGCAGCAGCGCCCCGACGTGCTTCTCGACGGTCTTCGCCGAGATCCCGAGCCGGTCGGCGATCTGCTTGTCGCGCATGCCGAGCTCCACCAGGGTGCGGACCTCGCGCTCGCGGCTGGTGAGCCGGCCGTTGCCCGCGCGGTCGTGCCTCCGAACTGCGCCGAGCACGGTCTCGGTGAGCAGCGTGTCGCTGCGGGCCGCGGCCAGTACGGCGCGGGCGAGCGCCGAGCCGTCCAGGTCGGTCCCGATGCAGCCGGAGGCACCGGCGTGCACGGCGTCGCGCAGCAGCCCGTCGGAGAGATCGTCGGTCATCACGAGCACCGAGACCCCCGGTCCCGCGGCGCGGATGTAGGAGGTCAGCCGGGCGCCGTCGAGGACTGGCATCCGCAGGTCGAGCAATACGACGTGAGGGTCGAGTACCCGCACCGCGTCGACCACCTCACGAGCGTCCCGGATCTCGCCCACGACAAGGATGTCGGGCTCAGCCTGCGCCAGTAGCCGGACGAGGCCTGCTCGCACGACGGGCCGCGCGTCGACGACGAGTACGCGCCACGGCACGTCCGCGCGGACCTCGCCGCCCGCATCGCGTGGCTCGTAGGGGATCCGCGCCCGGATCCGCGTGCCCCACCCCGGCGTCGACTCGATCTCCAGCTCGGCGCCGAGCCGGTGCGCCCGCGCGACGATCCCGTGCAGGCCGAGGCCGGACCGCCGGCGATCGGTGAGCACAGCCGGGTCGAATCCGATCCCGTCGTCCTCGACGACGACGGCGACGTCCTCGGCGCCGTACATCATCCCGACCCGGACCGACGCCGCTCTGGCATGGGTGATGACGTTGGTGAGCGCCTCCTGGATGAGGCGCAGCGCCTGCTGGCTGATCTCGGGCTGCAGCGTCGGCGGCTCGCCGGTCACGACGAGGTCGGTGCGGATACTCGTCGTCGAGCGCGCCCAGGCGAGCTCGACGGCGATGGCGTCCTCCAGTGAGTGCAGCTCGAGCAGGGCCGGCCCGAGGCCGAGGACAGTGCGCCGGGTCTCGGCGAGCGCGGCGCGGGCCGCCTCCCGCGCCGCGGCGATGTGCTCCGAGCCGGGCGGATCGTCGCAGGCGTCGAGGTGCAGGACGATTGACCCGAGCGCTCGGGCCACGGTGTCGTGGACGTCGCGCACGACCCGCTCCCGCTCGGCGCTCACGGCCAGTCGCCGGGCCCGTTCAGCGGCTTCGGCGTGCAGCCTCGCGTTGACGATGGCGATGGCAGCGTGGGTGGCGAACATACCCAGCAGCTCGATGTCCTCGGCGCGGAACCGGACCTGCGGGTCGGTGCTGAACACGACGCAGGCCCCGATGATCTCGCTGCCCCACTCGATGGGCACCGCGACGGTCGCGTGCAGCCGGGCCCGATCGGGCGGGGCGACGTGGCCCCCGCGGACCTGGGAGTAGTTGTCGAACACCACCGGCGCCCGGTTGGCGACGACGGCGCCGGTCGCGCCCTCGTGCAGCGGGAAGACCTTGCCCTCCTGGCAGCCGACGCCGAGATCGACCTCCTTGCGATAGGTTCCGGCCCGCTCGTCGACGGTGGAGATGGAGCCGGCGTCGCCGCCGAGGAGAACGACTGCGCGCCGCAGGATGCGGTGCAGCAGCGGCTGCAAGCTGAACTGGCCCGCGAGGTCTTCGACGGCTCCGGTCAGAGCGTCGACCTGGTCGTGCGGGCTGACCCGGGCGCGTCGTCGGTTCGTGACGGCCAGGGTCTCCTCGCCGCTCACCCCGGGGGCCCGGGCACGCGGCGGCGTCGGACACGCATATGTCGGATGGTAACCGCGGTGACGCCGGCCGGTTTCCGTCAAACGGCTGGTCACCGCGCTCTTCACGATGCTGACCGGCCCGCCCGGATCCCGACTCACGGCGGTGATCCGGGCGTGGACCGTGCCCCGCTACGGCAACAACACCACCTTGCCGCCGGCGTGCCCGTCGCGGACGAACCGCAGCGCGTCGGCGGCCTCGGCCAGGGGGTAGGTCCGGGTGACGACGACCTTCAGGGTGCCATCGGCCGCGGCCGGCAGCAGCGTGCGCCAGGCGTTGGCCCGGATCTCGGTGCCGGGGTCGGCCCCCGGGCCCCCGCCGATGAGCCGGATCCCGGTGTCGGCGCGCCCGAAGGCCGCTATCGACACGATGCGTCCGCGGTCGGCCACCAGCTCCAGGGACGTGTCCACGGCCTCGTCCGTGCCGACGGTGTCGACCGCGGCGTCCACGCCGCCCGGTGCGGCCGCGCGGACGCGGTCGGCCAGCCCGGGTCCGTAGGCGACCGGGACCGCGCCGTACCCGCGCAGCAGCTCGTGATTCCGCTCGCCTGCCGTGCCGACGACGGTCACGCCGGCCGCCACCGCCAGCTGCACCGCGATCTGGCCCACGCCGCCAGCCGCGCCGTGCACGAGCAGGGTCTCCCCGGCCTTGAGGTCGAGCACCGCCAGGGCGTGCGTCGCGGTGCCACCCACCAGCAGCGTCCCGGCGGCGTCCGCCCACGCCAGCCCCTCCGGCTTGGGCACGACGTTCGCCGCCGGCACCGTCACCGTGTCGGCGTAGGCGCCCGTGGGCGGGAACGTGACCACGACCTCGTCATCGACGGCGAGCGGACCGGCCGGCCCCTCCGCCCCAGGCCCGACGGCGGTGACCACCCCGGCGAGCTCGAGCCCGACGGGCAGCGGCAACCGGTCGGGATCGGCTCCCATCGCCCCACTGACGATCTTGTAGTCAACCGGATTGACGGCAGCCGCCTTCACCGACACCGTCACCTCGCCCTCGGCCGGTGCCGAGACGTCGGCCTCCACCTGGGACAGGACCTCCGGGCCACCGAACGCGGTGGCCACAATCTTGGTAGCCATTCCCTGCCAACACCCACGGGCCTCCCGCGATTCCGGGACCGCGTGTCCACCACAAGACCAACTATTGCGAAAACCCAGGGCTAAGGTGCGGTCATGGATCTCGGCGTCGGGCTTCCCTCCACCATTCCCTCGGCTACCGGGGCCGATGTGCTGACCTGGGCCCGCGAGGCCGACACGGCCGGCTTTGCCAGCGTGGGCACCCTGGACCGGGTGGTCTACGGCAACCACGAGACGATCCCGACGCTGGCCGCGGCGGCCGCGGTGACCAGCCGCATCCGGCTCACCACGGCGATCCTGATCGCCCCGTTCCGGGGCAACGGCGCGCTGCTGGCCAAGCAGCTGGCCAGCGTGGACAGCTTCGCGGGCGGCCGGTTGACGGTCGGCATCGCGGTCGGCGGCCGGCCGGACGATTTCAGCGCGACCGGGGCCGACTTCGACGGCCGGGGTGCCGCGTTCGACGCGCAGCTCGCCGAGTTCCGGGACGTCTGGGCCGGCGCGTCGCGGGGCACCGCCGGCCCGATCGGACCGAGCCCGGTGCAGCCCGGCGGGCCGCCGTTGCTGTTCGGTGGCATGGGCGTGGCCGCGTTCCGGCGGGTGGCGTCGATGGGCGCCGGGTGGATCGCCGGCGGCGGGGGCCTACCGATGTTCACCCAGGGCGCCGAGCGGGCTCGGCGGGCCTGGACCGAGGCCGGCCGGGACGGCGCCCCTCGGCTGGCCGGTCTGGGCTACTTCGCGCTCGGCCCGGACGCGTCAGCGCTGGCCTCGGGCTATCTGCACGACTACTACGGATTCCTCGGCGACTACGCCGACCAGGTCGCGGCTGGCGCGCTGACCAGCGAGAACGCCGTGCGGCAGGCCGTCGCCGAGTTCACCGATGCAGGCTGTGACGAGCTGATCCTGTTCCCGTGCTCCCCAAACCTCGACCAGCTGCACCGGCTGGCCGACCTCGGCCTGGGCTGACCCGGCCGCCGATCGTGGTCGGACCCGACGTCCGGCACGCTCGGGGTCAGGCCGTGGTCTTGCGTGTCCTCCGGCGCTTGCGAGGTTCGCGGCGCGACCTCTCGTCCTCGATCTGCCGGACCATGTCTCTACGCACCTCCGCGAGGGCATGATCGACGTCGCGCTCGTGGGATGTGGCCACGAGGTGCGCCCGTCCTGCTAGCCAGACTTGAAGGGTGACCTTCTGGTCCGGCCCCTCGGCGTCTTTCAAAGACACCTCGAGATCGACCTGGTCGTGTTCCCATCCAGACAGGTGCGGCGCGAGCGCGGACAGGGCCCCGAGAATGCGCGGCCGATCGGCTGCGGCGAAGCCGGCGCCCACGCGCAGGCGCTCTTCCAGGGTCCCTGCGGGACTGTTCTCAATTCCGCTCATCGGTACGCCTCTCTCGTAGGTTCAGCGTACGACTTCGCCCTGACCGACCGCGCTATGTCGGAGGCGAGCGCTGTCGCTTCGAGCATGCGCGGCGTTGAGCCGCGCCGGGCCAACTCGCGGGGACACCCCCCGCGTAGGGACGAGCGCCGGATCGAGGCCGAGCGGCGAACTTGGGGCGGCTCACCGATGCCGGCCCGCTCGCGTTCACTGCTCGGGCCGGGGCCGCATCAGGTCGAGCGCGAAATCGACGTATTGCTGGGCGATCTGTTCGGGGCTGTAGGGCCCGTCCGGGCGCCACCAGGTGGGGAGGGCGGTGCACATGGTCACCACCGCGCGTGCGGCTTCGTGTGGGTGGTCGTTGCGGAATCGGCCTTGGCGAACCGCCTCCTCGACCTCGTGATCGACCATGCGCTGCTGGGTGATGCGCAGCTCGGCGATCTTCTGCCGGTTGTCGGCGTCGAAGCTGCGCATCTCGCTCGCGCCGACGAAGCCGAGCTCCCTGCGGTGGGTGTGGAAGAGCGCGAGGTGCTCGATGAGCAGGCTGAAGCGTTCGACGGCGTCGCGTCCCTCGGCCTGAGCGGCGCCGGCTCGGGCGAGCAGGTCGGTCATCGTGTGGTCCAGGATGCTGACCAGCATCTGCTGCTTGCTGGCGTAGTAGTGGTAGATCCCCGAGACTGACAGACCGGCACGGGCTGCGATGCCGCGCACAGTGGCGCCGTGGTAGCCGATCGCGAGGAACTCGTCGAGCGCGGCGCGCAGGACCGGGTCGAAGTCGAGCGGCCCGTACTCGCGCCAGCGCGTCGGGACCTCCGCCGGTCCCGGCAGTCGGGGTTCGGGTGCCGGTGGCGCCTGGTCGAGTGTGGCGTCCGGCGTGATGACGATGTCCAGGATCTGGGGCACGGTCAGTTCGAGGGCGTCGGCGATCTGGCTGAGCCGGCTCACACTCAGGCCGGTTCGGCCGTTCTCGATCTGACTCAGGGTGGCCGGGCTGACCCGGAGAGCCCGGGCGAGGCTGCGCAGGCTGAGGCCCCTCGAAGTCCGTGCTGATCGCACTTGTGCGCCCAAGGTTGCGTCCGCCGCACCCCTGCCGCCCGTCGTCGTCATCCGCCCCATCCTGCGATCCACGCTGTTCAGCAATTCTAAACATGCTGTGCAGACAGTGACGAAAGCCTGCACTTGACGGGCATAAGTGTGATCAGCATCATCGTTCAAACAAAAGCCGTTCGATCGCTCGAACGTGTGCGCTCATGTTCGCTCGGAGGAGACGACTATGTCAGATGCCCCTGCCATGCGGGAGCTGCTCGGTGAGGACGCCCCGACCAACTGGGGCAAGTGGGGCCCGGACGACGAGCTGGGGTGCCTGAACTACCTGGACGCGAAGGAGGTGCTGCGCGGCGCCCAGCACATTCGTTCAGGTGATGTGTTCACGCTGCAGATCCAGATGGGCCGCACCGACGGCCCCGGCGACCCGCTGTGGCCGGGCCGGGAGGGGATCAAGCGCAAGAACGAGCTGGACGAGTCCACCTGGGACGGTGAGGGCGCGCCCGCGTTCCCAGGCGGGTTGCACTACGCCGACGACACCGCGCACATTTTCCTGCAGGGCTCCACGCAGTACGACGCGCTGGGCCACGTCTGGTACGACGGGCAGCTGTGGAACGGCTACGACGCCCGCAGCACCGTTGACGCCATGCAGAGGGCGTCGGTGCTGCCGATCGCGGAGAAGGGCATCGTCGGGCGCGGCGTGCTGATCGACATTGCCCGCCACCGCGGGAAGCAGTGGTTGGACAAGGGTGAGACGTTCGACCACACCGACCTCGAGGCCGCCGCAGCGGCGCAGGGGGTCACGATCGAACCGCACGACATCCTGTGCGTGCGCACCGGGTTCATGAAGTACTGGTACGAGCTCAACGACAAGGAGAAGTTCTACGAGGGCTTCTGCGAGCCGGGCCTGACCTACTCCCGCGAGCTCGTCGAGTGGTTCCAGCAGCGCGAGGTGCCCAACCTGGTCACGGACACCATCGCCAACGAGGTCACCTACGACCCGAACTCCGGGGTGGCATTGCCGCTGCACTGCGCGCTCATGCGCAACCTGGGCGTCACCCTCACCGAGATCGCGTGGCTCGACGACCTGGCCGACGCCTGCGCCGAGGATGGGCGGTGGAGCTTCCTCTACGTTGCAGCCCCGCTCAAGGTCGTCAACGGCACCGGCGCCCCGGTCAACCCCGATCGCGATCCGCTGAGGGATCGCGGCTGATGAGTGTCTACGACGACAAGCCCTGGCTGGGCCGCTATGACGAGGGTCAGCCGGCCGAAATCGAGGTCGAGTACGCCACCGCGCTGGAGTTGTTCCAGGCGGCGGTGCGCCGGGCCCCGGATGCCGACGTGGTCCGCTACTTCGACGGTCGGATCAGCTACCGCGAGCTCGATGCGTTGACCGACGCGTTCGCCGTGGGGATCACCGAGGCCGGGTTCGCCCCTGGCGAGCGAGTGGCGATCTTCGCCCAGAACGTGCCCCAGTTCGTCATCGCGCAGGTCGGCACGTGGAAAGCCGGCGGCATCGCTGTGTCGATCAACCCGATGAACAAGCAGCGCGAGCTCACCGAGCTGCTCGCGGACTCGGGGGCGACCGTGCTGGTGTGCCTGCAGTCGCTCTACCGCGACGTCGCGGCGAAGGTGGTGCCGGGCTCGGCGGTGCGCACTGTGCTGACCACCTCGGAGCTGGAGTACCAGACCCGCAACGACCCGCGGGTGTTCGCCGGCGTCGAGCGGATCGAGTGCCCGGGCACCACGGACCTGCTGGAGCTTCTCGAACGCCATCGGGGCGCGACCCCGCCCACGGTGACGCTCGGATCGGGCGACATCGCGTTCCTCACCTACACCTCCGGCACCACCGGACCGCCCAAGGGTGCGATGACCACCCACCGCAACGTGGTGTTCAACGCCCAGACCTATCGTGACTGGGTCGGCCTGGACGGGGACGACGTCGTTCTGGGCATCGCCCCGCTGTTCCACATCACCGGGCTGATCGGGCACATCGCCGTCGCCTTGCTGGTCGGGGCGCCGGTGGTGCTGATGTACCGGCTGGACCCGTCGCTGACGCTGGACACGGTCGAGGCCGAGGGTGCCACTTTCACGGTCGGGTCGATCACGGTGTTCATCGCCATGATGAACGCTGCCAACGCCGAGAAGGGCAAGCTCGCCTCGCTCACCAAGATCTACTCAGGGGGGGCCCCGGTCCCACCGAGCACGGTGAAGACGTTCTCCGACACGTTCGGCCACTACATCCACAACGTCTACGGCCTCACCGAGACCACCTCGCCCTCGCACGCGGTGCCCTTCCACCGCGAGGCGCCGGTGGATCCCGGTTCCGGGGCGCTGTCGGTGGGCGTGCCGACCTACAACACGGTAGTGCGGATCATCGGCGAGGACGGCAAGGACCTTCCAGCCGGCGAGGTCGGCGAGCTGGTCACCGCCGGGCCGCAGGTCGTCGCCGGCTACTGGAACAAGCCCCAGGAGACCGCCAAGGCGCTGCCCGGCGGGGTCCTGCACACCGGCGACGTCGGCTACATGGACGAGGCCGGCTGGTTCTACATCGTCGACCGCAAGAAGGACCAGATCAACGCCGGCGGCTACAAGATCTGGCCGCGCGAGGTCGAGGACGTGCTCTACGAGCACCCGGAGGTGCGCGAAGCCGCCGTGGTCGGCGTGCCCGACGACTACCGCGGCGAGACGGTCAAGGCGTTCGTGTCGCTCAAGAGCGGCGCGACGGCGACACCGGAGGAGATCATCGCGTTCACCAAGGAACGCATGGCCGCCTACAAGTACCCCCGACAGCTCGAGATCCTCGACGAGATCCCGAAGACCGTCAGCGGGAAGGTCCTGCGCCGCGAGCTGCGCATCCGCGCCTGGCCACACCGTCTGCTCCGCTGGGCCCGACGTCCCGGGCGCAGCGCGCGCAGCGGCGGCCACGACGCCACGCCACCCCGACATACGTGCGGCTGGCCAGCGGCCTGCCGACGCACGCTCACATCCAGGAGAGCCATGGCAAACACCGTCCTCATCGCCGGTGCCAGCGGGCTGGTCGGCGCCGCCTGCGTAGACCGGTTCCTCGACGACGACTGGAACGTCATCGCGGTGTCGCGGCGCCGCCCCGAGGTGTTCAGCGACAAGCCCTTCCAGCACCTGCCGCTCGACCTGCGCGACGAGGCGGCGATGCGCGAGGGGGTGCAGGACCTGTCGGACGTCACGCACGTCGGGCTGCGCCAGCAGCGGCTCCTGCGTGCCCGCCAGTTGCTGGAGACCACCGAGCTGTCCATTCCCGCGGTCGCGGCACGCTCAGGGTTCGGCTCGGACGTGGCCTTGCGCGTCTGTTTCGCTCGGGAGCTTGGGTTCTCGCCGCAGGCCTACCGGCGTGCCTTCCGCGTGCCCGGCGCCGCCTGAGCGCTCCGTGCGGTCGTCCTGCCGCTGCCCGCGCCGCCGTGTGCAGAGGTGGAAGACGTCGGCACCGTGCAGCTTCCGCTCAGTTCGCGTTCAATCGCTGCCGGCTGCGCGTCATCGTGTCGGAGCCGGGCGCTCGTTGGGCGCTCTCCCGCCATGCTCGCAAGCGCTCCTCGCCGGACCGATATTGGTGGACTATCTCCAGTCGCCGCATCTGCTCAGCGTCGGCACAGTGCAGGGCGTAGGCACGCTCGGCTTCGGCGAGCTCACCGGCGGACGCGAGATTGCGCGCATGTTGGGCGATCTCCTCTTCGCTCTGTGGCGGGGGACCGGCCGGCATGTCTCGGTGGTATGGGTTGTCCAAAGGCAGTCTCCCGGTGACGCGCCCATACGCACCCGTAATGAGCAACACGGCACCTACTGCGAAGCTGAACAGGACGTTCTCCATACGAAATGCCAACACATTCAGCGACGTGCCCAATATGAGCGCGTTGACGAGTCCGGACAGCAGGAACAGCCCTCCCAGCGTCATCGAGACGGTCGATGCCGTGTGGCCGCTACGAACGGCTGAGGCGAGGAGTATGACTCCGACGATCACCGAGACAGCGGCCAGCAGCCCGTTCGTGGACAGTCCCAGCACGATCGTGCCGGTGGTCGAGAAGAACGGCAAGCGTTGGCCGAGGCCGAAACACCCGAACAGAATGAGAAAGCCGCCGCATAGGGCGGCACAGACGCGGTGAATCGTGTGCACCGGATGTGGTCCAGGCCTGGGGTGCCACATGCCCACGGGATGCGGCTCGGAGTGCGACGGGCCCATACCGATCTCATCTCCCTGTTTCAAACCCGACAGGTGCAATGCCTGTCCCCGGGAGGGCCAGGGCTAGCACCGCTCGTCACCGGGATGGCGGCGAATAGATTTTAGTCAGTCTGAGAGGAACGTCAAATTCGATCAGGCCGCATGCCGAGCAAGACCGGGCCTGACCTGGCCGTTGTGGCAGCATGACGGGCATGGACGTCGCCGATCTCGCGGCTTTCCTGGCGAGGCACCCGCCCTTCGACTCAGTCGGCGCGGCCGCTCTGGAGGCCATCGCGCAGGGCTCGAGGGTGGACCGGTTCGCCGACGGCGACCTGATCCTGGACGCGTTCCGGAACCCGAGCGTCGAGGTGTTCGTCGTGCTCGAGGGACACGTGCACCTGTGGAACGACGCCGACACCCCCGCAGACGGGCACGACGAGGTCGTCTCGCCGGGCGGCGTATTCGGGTTCTCCGCCATGCTGACCGAGAGCTCGATCGGCCCCCGCGCCGTCGCCGCCGGCGCGGTCGTCGTGGCGCGCATCCCCGCCGTACTGGCCGCGCCCGTCTTCACCTCGCGTCGCGGGGCGCGGTTCCTGGCCGAGATCGTGTCCTCGGCCCGCCGCCGGGTGTCCGCCGCCCCGACCTACAG
The DNA here is from genome assembly GCF_039526725.1 of Pseudonocardia aurantiaca. Lineage (NCBI taxonomy): Bacteria > Bacillati > Actinomycetota > Actinomycetes > Pseudonocardiales > Pseudonocardiaceae > Pseudonocardia > Pseudonocardia aurantiaca. The sequence continues at coordinate 249,715 of NZ_BAAAJG010000011.1, read as the reverse complement.
CCTGGTCGACGAGCTGATCGTCCGGCCGCCACTGGTCGTCGAGTCGAGCACCCCGGTCGTGGAGGTGGCTCGGCGGATGACCGCCGAGGGCGTGCCCTGTGCGGTGATCCGGCTTGAGGCAGGAGGGTTCGGGCTGGTCACCGATTCGGTGCTACGAGCCCGCGTGCTGGCCGAGCGCAGGCCGCCGAGCTCCCCGGCGCAGTCGGTGATGGACACCTCGGTTCCCGCCGCCGTACTGGGCGACTCCGCCGCCGAGGCGCTGCTGCTCCTGCTCGACCGGGACGCCGAGTTCCTGTTGGTGACCGACCGGGCCGGGCAGCTGCGCGGGGTCGTCGCCCCGCGCGACTTCGCCATCTCCCCCACCACCGCTGGGGTCTCGCTGCACGAACAGCTGCGTCGGGCCACCTCCGTCGAGGACCTGGCCTGCCACTCCGCCGGTATACCGGCCATGCTGGGCGACCTGCTGTCCCGCGGCCTGGCCTCCGGCCGGGTGATCGCGGTGTACTCCTCAGTGGTCGACACACTGGTCCGGCGGGCGATCGAATTCGTCTTCGCCCGGCACCCGGAACTGTCGGTGGACGCCTTCACCTGGCTGTCGCTGGGCAGCAACGGACGGCGGGAGGCGATGCTCAGTTCGGACGTCGACTCGGCGGCGGCGTTCGACGGGCCCGTCCCGGACACCGATATCGCTCGCTACCGGGCGGCGTTCGGCGAGGTTTACGAGGTGCTGGCGCGAGCCGGGCTCAGCGGCGACGAGCACGGCGCGACCGCCCGGCACGCCCTGTTCTCCCGGACCAACGACGACTGGCGCGCGGCCGGTCAGCAGTGGCTTGCCGCGCCGGCCGAGCACAACGGGGCGATGATGACCTCGCTGCTGGTGGACGGGCGCCCCATCCACGGCGACCCGGGGCTGCCGACGGTGACCCGGGTCTTCGGCGATCTGCGCCGGCATCCGGGCACCATGCGGCTGCTGCTGCAGGAGTCGCTGTCCAAGCGCGCCAAGCTGCGGTCGATGCGGCACATCCTGGCCCGCCAGCCGGACACCTTCGACATCAAGACGCACGCGCTGGTGCCCATCGTCAACATCGCCCGCTGGGCCGCGCTGAGTGTCGGCTCCGCCGCGCTGCCCACCACCGAGCGGCTGCGGGCGGCCTCCGGGTCGGCCATGCTGCCGGACGAGCAGGCCAGCACGTTGATCGAGGTGTTCGGGGTGCTGCAGCGGCTGCGGCTGCGCTACCAGCTGATGCAGCACCGGGCCGGCGACCGGCCGTCCGACCTGATCACCATGAGCCGGATGTCCTCGATCGACCGCAGCGTGATCGCCCAGGCGGTCCGAGAGATCTCCACGGTCCAGCGACGGATGGACAACATTGCGCACTTCGTCCCCGCCGAGGCGTGGGCCTCACCGGAGCCGGCCTACTGATGCCGGCCCCCGACCGACCGGACACGGTCCGGGCCGAGCGCCCGGCGCACCGCGTTGCGGTCATCGGCGACGTCGCGGGTCACAGCACGAGATCACCGTCCTGGCCGGTGGCCGGATCATCGGCATCGATCCCGGCCACGGCAGCCAGCCACGCCGCCCGCGGCGTGCGTGGAAGATCCGGACTCGACCCGCTCAGGCGGTGCCCGGGTTCGGCGGGTCGGGGATCCGATAGCCCGAGGGCTCCACGGTGATGCCCAGAGCCCTCCGCCACGAGCCGTCGGCGACGTATTGCTTCAACGCCGCATTCACCTGGTCACGCAGCGCGGTGTTGCCCTTCCGGATGCCGACCCCGTAGCTCTCGTCGGAGAAGCCCTTGCCAACCACCTTCAGCTGGCCCCGATAATGCGGTTCGGCTGCGTATCCGGCCAGAATGACGTCGTCGGTGGTCACCGCGTCGACCTGGCTGTCGGCCAGCGCCTGGACGCAGTCGGAGAATCGGGGGAACTCCTTCAGTCGGATCCGACCCAGATAGCGCTGTATTACGTTGGCTGCCGAGGTGGTGCCGGGTACGGAGCACAGGTCCTTGCCGTTCAGCGTGTCCGGCCCGGTGATCTCGGTTTCGTTGCGGCGCACCAGCAGGTCCTGGTGGGCCAGGAAGTACGGCCCGGCGAAGTCGACCACTTGCTTACGGGGGTCGGTGATCGAGTAGGTGGAGAAGACCAGGTCCACCTGGCCGCTGGCCAGCAGCTGCTCCCGCGCGGCGCCGGTCGTCTCCTTCCAGGTGATGTTCGACTCCGGCACGCCGAGCGCCTTGGCCACGTACGTCGCGGTCTCCACGTCAAAGCCGCGGTAGCTGGTGCCGTCCTTCAGCCCGATGCCGGGCTGGTCGAACGGGATCCCGATGGTGAGCCGCCCGTTAGGAGCTGCCCCGGGCACCAGCGCGGGCGAGGGGTTCGGCCCCTCGCCGCCCGAGCCACATGCGGCCAGGGCGGCGACCACGAGCCCCGCCAGCGCCGCAACGGCAAGCCGTCGCACCGTGTTCGCCATCTCAGGTCTCCTCGTCGGCCGGCTTGGCCGGGTCGAGGTCGTCCGGGTCGACGCCCGGCCCGTAGGTCGGCCCGTGGTTCGACCAGACCGCCTTGATCCGACCGTTGGTGTTCGCGATGACCGCGGGCTCCACCAGCTTCCAGCCGAGCGCGAGCAGCACTGCGAGGATCGGGATCCCGAACACGACCACCAAGAAGGTGACCTTGTGGCCGAAGTACGGGCTGCTCTGCCAGCCCGACACGGCCAAGCCCACGATGACCAGGCCGAGGAAGACCAACCCGATGATGCTGGTGTACGGGTGACCGGGCATCTGAAATGGGCTGGCCGGGATCACTCCCCGCTGCACCAGCGACCGCAGCCGCAGCTGGCAGAGGAAAATGGTGGCCCAAGTGAAGACGACACCGATCGCCGCGGCCTCCAAGGCGATCTCGAACGCGTCCGGGGCCAGCGCGTTGAGCACGGCGCCGAAGACGTACACCACCGACGTCATGACGATGCCCGCCCACGGCACGCCCGACGCGCTCATCTTCAGGGTGAACGCCGGGGCCTGTTTGGACATGCCGAGGCTGCGCAGCACCCGCCCGGTGCAGTACAGGCCGGAGTTCAGGCTGGACAGCGCGGCCACGATGAGCACGGCCTGGATCAGCGCGCTTATCCAGGGCAGGCCCATACGGTCGAAGACCGTGACGAAGGGGCTGGTCCCCGACTTGAACTCGGTGGTGGGCAGCATGGAGACCAGCAGCAGGATCGATCCGCAGTAGAAGATGGCGATCCGGTAGATGACGGCGTTGATGGCCTTGGGCACCTCCCGGGTCGAGTCGGCCATTTCGCCGGCCGCCACACCGACCATCTCGATGGCCGCGTAGGCGAACACCACGCCGGCCATCACCAGGATCGGCCCGTACCAGCTGTAGTCGCCGCTCGCCGGCCAGAAGCCACCCGGGTTGCTCCACAGGTTCTGGAACCCGGCCTGGTGGTCGCCGACGCTGAGCCCACCGACCACCACGACCAGCCCGACCGCGAGGAACACCACGATCGCGGCGACCTTCGCGAGCGCCGCCCAGAACTCGAACTCGCCGAACGCCCGGGCGGACAGCAGGTTGACCACCAGCACCACGGCCAGCGCGATGAGCACGGTCGCCCAGGTGGGCATCAGCGGGAACCAGTACTGGACGTACAGGCCCACCGCAGACAGCTCAGCAATCCCAGTCAGCGCCCAGTTCAGCCAATACATCCATCCGGTGACATAGGCCCACCGCTCGCCATAGAACTCCCGCATGTAGGACACGAAGGCGCCCGACGTCGGCCGGTGCAGCACCAGCTCCCCGAGCGCGCGCATCAGGAAGAACGCGATGACCCCGACGAAGGCGTAGCTGAACAGCAGCGCCGGCCCGGTGCTGTGCAGCCGGGAGGCCGAACCCAGAAACAGCCCGGTCCCGATCGCGCCCCCGATGGCGATCATCTGGACCTGCCGGCGCCCAAGGGTCTGTTTGTAGCCGACCTGCTCGGCGTCCAGGGAGTGATGGGGTTCCTGTTCCCGAACCTGCGTCATGGCATCGTCCTCACCGGGTCGACTCAGCCACCCGTGGGCAGTCTCGTGATGCATGGCCGACCAGGCGATCAACCGGATATCCGCCGACAAGTCACCCACGCGAGTGGAGCAACCTTATTAGAGACCCGGTGGGCCTGCTCGCTCCACGAGTTCATTCGCTGCAGCGAGCCCAGGGTGCTCGCTCTCCGACGTGAACCGCTGAATTCCGGCTGCCCGCGCGGGACCATCTCCCACATGGAGCTTCGCGACGTGTTCGCTGCGACCCGTTCCCGCCGGCGATGACCTTCGGGGCGCTCGCGCTGATCGTGGTGGCCGGGCTGGCCGGGCCGTTGCTGGCCGCGCTGCCCCGGTTCGGGCTACCGCTGGTCGTCGGCGAGATCGGCGCCGGTGTCCTGCTCGGTCGCACCGGGCTGGGCTGGATCGATCCCGGCGAGCCGACGGTCGCGTTCCTGTCCGAGGTCGGCTTCGCGATGCTGATGTTCGTGGTCGGCACCCGCCTGCCGCTGCGTGACACCGGTCTGCGCCGCTCTTTGCGGCCGGCCATGCTCGCCACCGCGCTGGTACTCGCGCTGGCGGTCCCGGCCGGGTTCCTGCTGACTGCGGTGGGCCCGCACCGCCCGTTCGTGCTCGCCGTGATCGTGGCGACGTCGTCGGCGGCGGTGGCGATGCCGATCCTGCAGGGGCTCGGCGAGGACGTGCTGGCCACTCCGGTGGCCACGTTCGGCACGGCGTGGATCACGCTCACCGACATCGTCACCGTGCTCGCGGTCCCGCTCGTGCTGGCCACCGGCGCACTGATCCGGGTGCTCGCCGGCGCCGGCCTGGTGCTGCTGGCGGGGGCGGCCGTGTTCGTCCTGCTGCGGCGGCTGCGGCACACGGACGCGATGCGCACGCTGCGCAGCCTGTCCAAGAGGCGGGGGTGGGCGCTGGATCTGCGGGTCGGCCTCGCCCTGCTGTTCGGTCTCGCCGCCTTGGCGACGGCGTTCGGCACCAGCATCCTGATCGCGGGCTTCACCGCGGGCGCGGTGCTGGCCGCGACCGGAGAGCCACACCGGCTTGCTCAGCAGCTCGTCGGGGTCGCCGAGGGCTTCTTCGTGCCGCTGTTCTTCGTGACGCTGGGCGCACAGCTGCAGTTCGCGGCGCTGCTGGAATCGCCGCGTGCGCTGGCCCTGTTCGGGGGGCTGGTGCTGGCGGCGGTCGTCGTCCACACGCTGGTTGCGCTGATCCTGCGCCGCCCATTGGCGCTGGGACTGCTCGCCACTGCGGCCCTCGGCGTGCCGTCCGCGGTGGTTGCGATCGGGCTGCGGCAGGGCATCCTCGACGCGGGCCAGGCGGCCGCGATCGTGACCGCGGTGCTGGCGACGATCGCGGCCTCGTCGGTCGGTGGGGTGCTGCTGGGACGGCGGATGGCGTCTCTGGCGAAGGAGTGAACGTTCGGAGCCCAATGGGTGCGAAGCCCAGGCCCTTCAATCCGCGGGTTCAGGGTTCGAGCCCCTGGGGCCCACCGAGCTACGGCGTTCGATTGCCTGCTTGCGGAGCAAGCGTGACGAGCAGTCCCGGGTGGTCGGTAGTGCCGCGCAGGTCGATCGTTTTGGAGCTGTCGACGACGAACTCGGGCGTCGCGACGACGTGCTGCTCGCCGCCGTCGTCGACGAGCGCGGAACCGGCCGGTAGGCAAGACTTGAGGTCCGGGCTGTCGCCGGATCCGAGGTTCAGGTCACCACCCATCACGAGCGGCGCCGCCCCGTCCCGTGCGCGCATCTCCGCGATGACCGTGCCGAACAGGTACCTGCACTGGGCACCCGCGACCTCCCGCTTGGTGTAGGCCAGGTGCGTGGTGCAGACGGCCACGGCCGGCGTGGCCGCGACGTCCAGACACAGCCACGCCCGCTTCTCAGGGTCTTCCCTGTCCTGGGCCGGGTAGATCCCACCGCCAGCGGAGGACCCGGGCATCGACGGCCACCGCGAGACAAGGCCGATGCCGTATTGCTGGCCGTTACGGCAGCGGTACGCGTCCCCGGTACGCCCGTCGCGCGCCGCCTGGAACGCGGACACGACCGCGCCGCCGGGCACGACATCGGCGAGCGCACGCTGGAGGGTCGACACGTCGTCCCGACAGACCTCGTTCAGGGTGACCAGGTCGGGAGTCTCTGCGCGGATCACCGCGGCGGCCTCGGCCGTCGACCGGCCGGTATAGCAGGCGGCGATACCGCTGTTGCACAGGTTCAGCTGCAGCACCTGCACCTGCACCGGCGCGGCCGGTACGCCCCCGGCCGGGGTCGGCGGACCAGGCGGGGGTCCGACCGCGTTCGACCCGGTCGCCATCGTGGCGCACCCGACCAGACTCGCGACCAGGCAGCCGACGACCGCCGCCCACAACCCTTGGAACGACCGGTCTGCCATGCCCGTCTCCCAGTCCCATGTGCCCGGCCCAGGTCGTCCAGGCCGTCCGACCATACGGCTCCGGATCTGGCCGAACACCACACGTCGTCGCGACGCCGGCTGCAGCAACTCGAGGAGCTCCTCCTCCCAACCGCATCGAGTTGTGCTGCATGCTCGAACGCGCAGCCATCCTTCGATCCCACTGGAACGGGCGAGCTTCGCGCCGAGCGCGGGAGAGCCGTCACGACCCAGGACGGCCGAGTTCCCCTCGTACGTCACCGAGGGCCGCAGCCCTTCCGCAGCATCGCGGTCCGCGCCGTCGAGGTCGCGTACGCCGTGGAGGAAGCGCAGCGCCTCATCGACGCACACGAACCACCGGAGCTGCTGGTCTACAGCGTGCAGGTGGCCGACACCGGGATCGGCACCGACCTTCCCCCGCCGTCGCCGCGGCGCCGACGCGACTGACCCGCATCGTGCTTTGTGATCCAGTGACGCGCCGGCCGAGCCTTTCAACGGCGAGTCGGCAGGATCTCGTGGGGCTCCTCGGGTTTCGTGACCAGCGCGGCGATCATGAAGTCGCGGAAGTATGCGGCCTGCGTTTCGACGTTCTCGCTGAGCACGGCCGGGCGGGCCAGCAGCCAGAATTCCTGGCAGCTGATCCAGCGGCTGAGCGCTCGATGGTCCAGACCAGGACGCAGGACTCGCGCGTCCGCGTATCGCTTCAGGATGGGGAGCCAGAGATTCTCGCGTGCCTCCGCCACGCGGCCCGAGCTGATGCCTTAAACGGGCGTCGGACCCGCCCTGTGGTCGTCGTCTACCTGATAGACGTTCCGCTCCCCGCCTCGGGCCATAACGACCCCGGGCACGCCGGGTCACTCGCGGTGGTCGCCCCCACTACCGCGAGTGGCCGCTCGGTCACTCGCGGTGGTGGTACATCATCACCGCGAGTGACCGCTTGGTGCGGGGGCGTGCCCACCGACCCACGGAGACCTCGTCTTCGGACGAGGAGGACTCGGAGCGCGGGGATCAACAGGCTGCGGCGAGCGCGTGATCGGCGAAGGCGACCGCGACCCGATGGCGCGGATCGAGGTCGACGGCGAGTTCATAGTGGCCGCGACGGAGCCCTTTCTACCGGCGCGTTCACGGCCCGGGTGCGGGCTGTGGTGCCTCCTGGTGAGTCTTTCCGGCGACCGTGAGGGGGCGTGCGACGGGGTTTCGGTGGCACGCCCCGTCACCGTGACGGTGGTGCCCTGGCTCAGAGGCCGTACTCCTCGACAAACCACCCGCCGACTGCAACCTTCAGGGCGGCGGCGAACCGGGTGTCCTCGGCGAAGGCATCGAGGTCGACTGACGCGCACGCGTCCACAATCTCCGCGGTGAAGGCCTCCTCGTCGATCGTGGTGAGGCGCGATCCCGACATCACCCAGGCCCCGCCGATCATCACGTCCGTGATCGCCTCTGAGCGCGAGCGCTGGACGATCAGCTCGGCCTCGGAGACGCCGGGCAACTGGAACGGGTGGCGCAGCGTGTCCTCCTCGAACAGCACGAGGTCCGCGGGAGCGCCAGCCGTGATCGTGCCGTGGCCCGGCCTGTAGCTGGTAGTCCGGGCGCCGCCGACAGTGGCCATGGTGAAGACCTGCTCCGCAGTGAGCCGCCGGCGAGAGATACCCGGCTCGCGGTTGACCGTCCAGACCATCCGCATCTCCTGAAGCATGTCGCGGTCGTCGTTGATGCCGGCCTCGTCGATGCCGATGGCGACGTTGACTCCGGCGTCAAGGAGGTCGTGCACGGGCAGCCGACCACTCGACAGGCGGAAGTTCGAGCTGCAGTTGTGGCACACGTGCGCACCGACGTCCGCGAGCGCCTCGATGTCGGTGTCCCGGAGCCAGGTGCCGTGCCCCAGGGTGAGGCGGTCGCTCAGCACACCGGACCGGGCGAGGTACGAGACGCGCTCGGCCCCGGCCCGGCGGTCCATGTACATGGACTGGTAGATCGTCTCGAGCACGTGCATGTGCATGGGCACGCCGGTGCGGGCGGAGGTCTCTCCGAGCTGCTCGAGCGCCTCGTCGCTGGTCCAGTGAAAGTTGGCGGGGGCGAGCTGGACGACGAGCAGCGGGTCGTCCGCGTAGGTGGCGTGGAGCTCTTCGAAGAGGCTGAGCTGCTCTGCGAGGGGCACGCGCAGGCCCTTGAGGTAGGCGCTGAACCGGTCGTGCTGCTCCACGGGCAGCCGGTCGAGGAGGGTCTCGTCCTGGTCGTGGATGAGCAGGTTCTGGTCCCGCACCATCTTCGAGTACGAGCCCCGCATGCCGATCTCGCCGTAGGTGTCGAGAACGGCCCGTGCCGAGGCTGTCAGGTCGCTGGCGTCTGTCGAGTGCCACCCCTGCACGTGCTGGACGGTCGTCACGCCGCTGCGGAGCATCTGGACGGCGGAATAGGTCGTGTCGAGCCGGAGGTCGAGGGTGGGATGCGCCGCGCGCGCGGCGATCCACGTCTCGAGGCTGGAGTCGGGGACGCCGAGCTGGAAGGGTGTCAACCCGACGTGGTGGTGGCTGTTGACGAAGCCCGGGGTAAGGATCGCGTGCGGGAACCGCTGCAGCTCGACGTCAGGGTGTCGAGTCTCGATCTCGGCGGCAGGGGCGACCTCGGTGATGATGCCGCCCTCGACGACGACGGCCTGCCCCGCGGTGCAGGTGACCTCGGAGGTGACCGGGTCGGCGGTCACGATGGAACGAGGGATGACGATCTGGGTCATGTGCTGCTTCTCCTCGGAGCGTGGACGGCGTCGACCTGCCTGGGCGTGGTCGCGCCCGAGTGTGACGAGACTGAAGGCCCACGCCGGCGGTAGAGGACGTCGTCCGCCATGACGACGGTCCGCAGCAGGACATCGGCGCCGAGGACCAGGTCGTCGGGTGTGCTGGCCTCGGCAGGTGAGTGGCTCACCCCGCCGAGACTGGGGACGAAGATCATGGCCACCGGACCGAGCCGCGCCATGATCTGGGCGTCGTGACCCGCACCGCTGGGCAGCTCCTGGTGCGGTGCTCCGAGCGCGTCAGCGGCCTCGGCCACGCATCCCGCGAGCCACGGGGCGGTGGGCACGGAGGGCACTGCGGGACCGGGCCGCAGTGGGATCGTCGTCCCTGTGCGCTGTGCTACGGACGCCGCAGCCTCGCCGAGCCGGGCGATCGCGGCGGAGATCCGGTCGCGGTCGAGATCCCGGATGTCGATCCCAAGTACCGCCTCGCCAGGTACCACGTTGCGCACTCCCGGCTTCGCCGCCAGGACGCCGGTCGTAGCCGCGTGCACGTGGCCCGCCGCGGCCAGCGACTCGACGGCGAGCACCAGGTGCGCCGCGGCGACGGCGGCGTCCCGGCGGCGGTCCATCGGGGTGGTACCGGCATGGTTCGCGGTCCCGGTGATCGTGACGTCGACCTTGGCCTGGCCGGTGATCGCGGTGACCACCCCGACCGGGCAGCCGGTGGACTCCAGCACGGGGCCCTGCTCGATGTGCAGTTCGACGTAGCCCGCGACGTCGGCCGGGTCCCACGCGGCGTCGGCGATGCGCCCGGGGTCACCGCCCGCGTCGGCGATCCGGGTGGCCAGAGGCACGCCCTCGTCGTCGGTACTCGCCAGGTCGGCCGGGGTGAGCAGGCCGGCGACCGCGCTCGAGCCCACCATTCCGGGCGTGCCCCGGCCGCCCTCCTCCCCGCTGAAGGCCGTCACCACGAGGTCGTGCCCGAGCCGTGTGCCGGCCCGCTGCAGCGCGTCGGCGACCTCGAGGGCAGCGAGCACGCCATAGGCACCATCGAGGGCGCCGCCCTCGAGCACGGTGTCGAGGTGGCTGCCGATCACGAGCGCCGCCCGGTGGCGGCCGGTACCCGACAGCCGCCCCAGCAGGTTGCCCACCGGGTCGACGTGCACAGCGAGGCCGGACGACGCCATCCAGCCGGCGACCAGATCGCGGGCCTGGACGTCCTCCGGGGAGAATGCCAGGCGCGTCACCCCGCCGGCGTGATCCGCGCCGATCCGAGCCAGCTCGCCGATCCGGGCGAGCAAGCGGCCGGCGTCGACACGGACGTTCGGGAACGGCAGGGAGTCCGGATCACAGGCTGAGGAGGTCACGGGCCCGCTCGTTCGCGCTGAGGTGTGCTCGGTAAGCCCGCCACCCGCCGAAGTCGGCGATGTCGACGACCTCGTCCCCCGGGACGAGCCGGTCCGGTTGAAGGATCATCGCGTGCACGGTCGACCCGTCGGCCAGCTCGATCGAGCCGAGTTCGAGCTCCTTGGGTTCCTGGGGGAGCAGCACGTCGAACAGCATCTCGTCGGTCATCTCGTACAGCTCGCCGGCGATCGAGACGCCGTGCGCGGCGACCTGCAGCAGGCCGGGGAACTCGCGGCGCACCGCGAAGAACCGGAATCCGGGGGCGGTGCGGGCCGGGCCGAGGAATGTGGCACCGGCGACGGCGGAGTGGTCCTTCTGGCCGGACATGGCCGTGCCGTTCAGGAACATGCGTGGCAAGGGGGGGAACCCTTCTCATGGGATGTCAGGTCGCAGCCGGCTGTCCGCTCGCGCTGCGGTGAGGAGTCAGGTCGGGAGGATCGAACGGGTCCTGGCGTCCTTCGCGTCGGTTGCGCTGCGCTGCGCATGCGCCTCGGCGGCAGCGGCCGCCCGGGTGATGTCCCGGCTGGCCAGCTCCGTCAGCAACGTCTGGTGCTGGTCGACCGCAGGGAGCGCGCGGGCCGGCTCGCGATAGCTCATGTCCGCGGCGATCTCCAGGTACTGCAACAGGTGCTTGCCGAGGAACCCGGCGAACCGGCCGCCGAACGCGATGCGGTAGATCGAGGTGTGGAAGGCCTGGTGTGCCTCGCTGAACTGCTCCGATGCCGGGCCATGTGCGGCGACCGCGGCGTTCATCGCCTCAATCAGCGATCGTGGTTCCTCCCACTGCTTCGGCTCGGCCCGCTCGCACGCGAGGCAGGCGGCCAGCTGGTCGAGCTGCGCCCGCACGAGGAACAGGTTCTCGATCTCGTCGGAACTGATCGTGCGTGACCACAACCCGCCGCTCGGCCCGCGCTCGGCGAAGCCATCGCTCTCCAACCTGCGCAGCGCGTCGCGCACCGGGGTGCGGCTGACGCCTAGGCGGGCTGCAAGGTCGGTCTCCACCAGGTGGGTGCTCTCGGGGATCTGCCCGGTGGCGAGTGCCCGGCGCAGCGTCCGGTAGACGTGGTCGTAGGTGTGCCGGCGCACCTCCGCCGGTACCGCGCCCAGCTCGCCAAGCCCGGAGGCGGCACTCGGCCTTCGGTCCATCTTCCCTACCAACTCTCTGCAGATCCGGACAGGTCACCACCAGTGTTCACTGCGGGCTGCCAGCCTCACGGCGGAGAAACCGTCCGCTGCCGGGCTTGCCGACGAACAGGCCGTTCTCCACGACGGGCACACCCGCGGAGACGACGGTGCGCACCGCTCCGTCGAGCTGCCAGCCCTCGTACAGGCTGTAGTCGACCGCCATGTGGTGGGTCGCGGCGCTGATCGTGGTGGTCGCGTTCGGATCGAAGATCACGAGATCGGCGTCGGACCCGACGGCCAACGTGCCCTTACGCGGGTACAGGCCGAACAGCCGGGCCGGTGCCGTGGCGAACACCTCGACCATCCGCTGCAGCGGCAGCCGGCCCGCGACCACCCCGGCGTACAGCAGTTGCAGCCGGTGCTCCACGCCCGGTCCGCCATTGGGGATCCGGGAGAAGTCGCCTTCGCCCAGCGTCTTCTGCCCGTTGAGGCAGAACGGGCAGTGGTCGGTCGAGACCACCTGCAGGTCGTCGGTGCGCAGGCCCCGCCACAGCGCGGCGTGATGGCGGGCGTCCCGCAGCGGCGGCGTGAGCACGTATTTCGCGGTGTCGAAGCTCTCGTCGTCGTAGACGCTCGCGTCGAGGAACAGGTAGTGCGGACAGGTCTCGGCGAACACCGGCCGGCCCCGGTCGCGGGCCGCGGTGACCTCCGCGAGCGCTTCCGTACAGGACAGGTGCACGAAGTACACCGGCGCGTTCGCCATCTCGGCAACGGCGATGGCGCGGTGGGTGGCCTCGGCCTCGGCGAGCTCCGGCCTCGTCCGGCCGTGCCAGGACGGGTTGGTCCGGCCCGCCTTCAGCGCGCGGCGGACCAGCACATCGATGACCGGTCCGTTCTCGGCGTGCACGCAGCACATCGCCCCGAGCTCGCCCGCCCGCTCCATGACCTGGAACAGCGTGGCGTCGTCCACCATCAGTTCACCCGGGTAGGCCAGGAACATCTTGATGCTGGTGACGCCCTCGGCGACCAGCTCGTCGAGCTGGCTGAGCGAGTCCTCGTCGAGCTGGGTGAGCACGATGTGCTGGCCGTAGTCGATCACGGCCTTGCCCGCTGCGGAGGCCAGCCCGCGATCGATCGCGGCCCGCAGGTGCTCGCCGCGCTGCTGCTGGGCGAAGTTGACCACGGTCGTGGTCCCGCCGAAGGCCGCGGCGATCGTTCCGGACTCGTAGTCGTCGGCGGTGCTCGTCCCGGCCAGGTCGAACGCGAGGTGGGTGTGCGGGTCGACGCCGCCGGGCAGCACATAGCAGCCGGTGGCGTCGACGACCTTGTCGGCGGGGATGTCGAGTGACGCTCCGATGGTGGTCACCGTGGTGTCGGCGATATAGACGTCGGCCACGTAGTCGTCGGCGGCGGTGACCACCCGACCACCCTTGACGAGCAGGCTCATGCCCCGCCCTCCCCCGCGGCAGCTCCCTGCACCCAGGCCCGCTCGTCCCCGCTCCACCGGTTGATCCCCATCGGCTCGCTGCAGCAGCGCCGGTAGATCTCCGCGAAGTGCGGCTCGAAGGCGCGGTTCAGCTCCTCGATCTTGGCGTAACGCTCCAGGTACTCGCCCGCGAGCCCGCGCAGCTCGTCAAGCACGGCCTCCTCGTCGATCAGCAGGCAGCGGCCGTCGCGCACCACGACCTGCCCGTTGACCCATACCTCCGTGATGGAGTCCCCATTCTCCACGTAGACCAGATGCGTTGGCACGTCGTTGACCGGCGTGAAGTTGATCGAGCGCAGGTCGAGCACGACGAAGTCGGCCTTGCGACCGGCCTCGATCGCGCCGACGTCGTCTGCCAGGCGGGCCGATCGGGCCCCGCCGCGGGTGGCCGCCCAGAGCACCTCGTCCGCCGTCGGCCACGTCCGGTAATCGGGGTGGGTGACCTTGTGCAGCAGCGCGGCCGACTTGACCACGTCGAACATGCGGGCGCTGTCGTTGCTGGACAGGCCGTCGCTGCCCAGCCCAAGGTTCACGCCCGCGTCAAGCAGTGCCCGCCACTGCGCGATCCCCGAGCCCAGCTTGAGGTTGGAGATCGGGTTGTGGGCAACAGAAGCGCCTACCTCGCCGAGCCGGGCAATGTCGCTATCGGTGAGCCAGATGCCGTGGGCGAGGGTCGCCCGGTCGCTGAGCACGCCCAGTCGGTCCAGGTACTCGACGAGCGTGGAGCCGTAGAACTCCCGGCCGGTGACCGCCTGCATCTTGGTCTCCAGCACGTGCACGTGGAACGTCGTGTCGTGCTCGCGGGACAGCTCGTCCGCGGCCACGAAGAGGTCATCCGTGCAGCGCTGGGGGCCGCTCGGCGCGATCACGTACCGCAGCCGCCCGGCCCGGCCGTCGTAGCGGGCGAGCGCCTCCCGGCTGAACTCCAGGTACTCCTCGGTGCTGCGCGGCGGCACCTCGTGCGCCTTGGCGAGCAGATCGGCCGGGAGCACCTCGGCACTGAACGGGATGGTGTCGACATAGGGGCGGTTGACGATGTTGCCCGAGCAGTTCGCCCGGATCCCGGCGTCCTCGTAGCCGCGGAACACCGCGTCGAGCGCATCCATGCTCTGCCGCGGACTCTCGATCACGTCGTCGAGCAGACACGTCGCCCCGTTGCGCAACGACTCCATCGCGACCAGCAGCGTCCGCAGGTAAACCAGCCGGTCCGACATCGGCTCCAGGCCGAGGATCGGGTACGACAGCAGCATCCACAGCTCGAGCGGCATGTTGTCGTAGCGGCCCTTGAACAGCGCCTCCCACGAGTGCACGTGCGCGTTGACCAGGCCGGGCATGAGCAGCCGGTCGGTCGCGTCGACCACGTCGGCCCCGTCGGGCACAGGCAGGTCGGGGCCGACCGCACCGATCCGGTCGCCCTCGACAAGGACGTCGGCGCGGAACGGCTCGGCGCGGTGCTCGTCGTCCATCGCGAGGACGAGTGCGTTGCGGAACAGCGTGGTCAAGAAGCCTCCTCGTGCTTTACGGAGCACTGCGATGCGAGCAGGGGCGGTGTGGGCAGGGGCCCGGGAAACAGATCCGTGCGGCGGTGCTCGAAGTAGCGCAGTTGGGCCCGGGTGGCGGCCAGCACATCGAGGTCGATGTCGGCGAGCACGAGGCCGGGCCCGTCGGCACCGGGGCGGTGGGCGAGCAGCTCGCCGTCCGGTCCGACCACGCAGGACTCACCGAAGTTGTCGACGGGGTGACCGCCCACCCACTCGGTACCGATCTTGTTGGCCGCCACGGCGAACACGCCGTTCTCCCTGGCATGGGTGCGCAGCTCGCCGAGGAAGAACTCGGTGCTGTCCCCGCCGCTGCCCGCGATCGGGACGACGGCGAGGTCGGCACCGAGTGCGCGCAGCTCCCGCCAGCACTCGGGGAATCGGCGGTCATAGCAGATGAGCGTGCCGAGCAGCAGGCCGGCCACGTCGTGCAGGCCGAGCCAGTCTCCGGGGGTGAAATGAGCGGGCTCGTCGAAGCCCGGAGCGGGGTCGTCGCCGACCGGGAGGTGCAGCTTGCGGGCGAGCCGGTGCGGCCGTCCCGCCCGGTCGACGCACGGCACGATCCGGTCGCCCTGGTCGCCGTTCAGAACAACGGCGGAGTTGTGGAACGTGCCCGACGCGAGGTCGCGTTCGAACAGCGGCAGGACTACGGCGACGCCGAGCGCGGCGGCGAGCCCGCCGACGCGTTCGGTGAGCGGCCCCGGCACCGGTTCCGCCCAGTCCCGGTGCGCCCCGGCCGGCTCGCCCGCGAAGTACGGGGTGGTGGCCAGCTCGGGCAGCACGACGAGATCGGCACCGGCGGACGCGGCCTCGCTGAGCGCGGACTCGACGACGGCGAGGTTCGCGGCCTGGTCGTCCCCGCAGGCGGGCAGCTGCGCCGCGGCGACCCTCGTGGCCCTCACCCCGACACCTTCTCCTGCTGGGCGAAGGCCCGGTCGACCTCGTCCCGCAGCAGATCGATGAGCTGGTCGTGCAGCCGGTGGTACTCGGCCGAGCGCGGGTCACGCGGTCGCTCCAGTTCCACGGGAACCACGGCCTTGATCCGGCCGGGACGGGCGGTGAACACGACGATCCGGTCGGCGAGCGACACAGCCTCGTCGATGCTGTGCGTCACGAACAGCACTGATGCGCCGCTCTCGGTCCACACCTGCCGGATGAAGTCCTGCAGCTTCGCCCTGGTCTGCACGTCGAGCGCGGCGAACGGCTCGTCCATGAGCAGCACTCGCGGCTCCATGGCCAGCGCCCGGGCGATCGCGGCCCGCTGGCGCATGCCGCCGGAGAGTTCGTCGGGGTGCTTGTCGAGTACGTCGCCGAGGCCGACCGTGCGCAGCAGCCGCTGCGCGACCTGGCGGCGCTCCGACTTGGGGCGGCCTCGCAGCCGCAGCCCGAAGCTCACGTTGTCGGCCACCGAGAGCCACGGGTACAGCGAGGACTGCTGGAAGATCATGCAGCGGTCGGGGCCCGGTTCGCGGACCGGTTCCCCGTCGGCCTCGATGAGACCGGAGGTCGGCCGGTCGAGCCCGGCGACCATCGACAGCAGGGTGCTCTTCCCGCACCCGCTCGGGCCGAGCATCACCACGAACTCGCCGGGCGCCACATCGAGGTCGACGGCGTCCAGGGCGACGAGCTCCCGAGCGGTGCCCTCGCCCCACACCTTGCCGACCCCGCGACAGCGCACCGCGCCGGTCCGGGCGGTCGCGGCGCCGGTCGTCGCGTCGGAGCTCATCGCGCCGCCCCCGCTCCTGCGGGCCGCCACCACAGCAGCCGCCCTTGGACCTGCCGGAACACGATGTCCAGGAGGTAGCCGGAGATCCCGATGACCGTCATCGTGAAGAAGACGAGGCTCGAATTGAACGTGTTGCGGGCCAACATGACGACCTGCCCGAGCCCGCTGCCCACTCCGACGGCCTCGGCGAGCAGCACCACCATCCAGGCCGCGAAGAGGTTCATCCGCAGCGTCTGGAGCAGCCCGGGGAGGATGGCCGGGAGGATCACCTGAAACAGCGTCTGCCGCCGAGTGGCGCCCATCGTGCGCGCTACGTTCAGGTAGGTGGCGCTCACCCCGTTGATCTCGCTGATCGTGGCCAGCGTCATCACGAAGAACACCCCGATGAACACCATGAACACTGCAGGGCCGTTGCCGATGCCGAACAGGAAGATCGACACCGGCAGCCATGCGATCGGCGAGATCGGGGCGAGCAGCGTCACCGTCGGCAGGATCAGCTTCCCGACCAGCGCTAACTGGGACACCACGACGCCGGTGACGAGGCTCGCGACGAACCCGATCGCAAGGCCCGTGAGCACCCGGCCGACGGTCGCGAGGACCGTAGTCGCCACGGCGACGGGGGGCGGGGCCTGAGCCTCGCCGATGGTGGAGGTGTCGAAGAACGATGCCTGGGTCGCGAAGCTCTGCAGGAAGACGTGCGGTGGCGGGAGCAGCAGTTCAGGTGCCCACCCCATCGCCCACGCGAGCTCCCACAGCCCGCCGAACAGCGCCACCGAGGCGAGCCACCACCCGGCGGCCGCGGCGATCCGGCGCACCCGCGGCCCGGCCGGCCGTGCCGGAGCGGCGCGGACCGGGGCGCTCGCGACGGAGATCTCGGCGTGGGGGGCGCTCATGCGGCCTTCATCTGCAACGAGTCGTAGAGCGCCGCGTTCTCGTTGATCACCTGTTCGAGCAGGCCCCAGTTGAAGATGCTCTGGTCGGGCAGCGTCTTGAGGTAGCCGAGCTCCAGCATGCCCTGCGCCCGATCGAGCATGAACTGCGACTTGCTGCGCTGGTCCACGACGTTGGGCTGCTTCGTGGAGGCGTCCAGCACGTCCTGCTTGCTGGCCTTGAAGTAGGTCCCGGTGGTGGCGTCCACTGCGCTCTGCCGGTCCTGCTCGGCCTGCTGCTGGGCGACAAGAAGCCCCTTGATGACCGCCTTGACCGCCGCAGGGTTCTCCGTGAGCAGGTTGTTGCGCACCGCGAGCACGCAGTCGGTGTAGCCCGACCCGTAGACGTCTGTCCCGTCGGAAAGCTTGACGGCGCCGGGCCGCGCGTTTAGCGCCTGCGTGGGGTAAGGCTCGATGTGGCTCATCGAGTCGATCGATCCGGAGATGAACGCCTGGGCGAGCTCGGGGGAGGTGCCGAAGTAGCGGACCTTCACATCCGAGAACGACAGACCGGCCGCCTTCAGGTAGTCGTAGGGCAGCATCTCCAGCGTGTCGGCCTGGAACGTGCCGAGTGTCTTGCCGCGCAGGTCCGCGGCGCTGCTGATGCCCGGCTGGGCGACGATCACGCAGCCCTGCACACCGCCGCCAGCGACGATCGTCACGGGGGCGCCCTGGTCGTGGAGCGTCATGAACTGGGTGTAGGGGATCATGGAGATGTCGACCTGCCCGGCACCGAACAGCGTGACGATATCGGCATTGGTCGGTGTGACCACGAAATCGAGGCTCACGCCGTCGGCGGCGGCCAGGTTGCGCTCCTTGACCAGGAAGATGCCGAGGTTGCACAACCCGGTGCCGTGGGTGGCCTTCAACACGCCGCCCGCGCCACCGGTGGCCCCGCTGGCGCCGCCGCACGCAGCGAGCAACCACGACGGGACGGCGACCGCGACACCGGCCACCGCGGTGCGGGCGAGGAACCGCCTGCGGTCCATCCGCGGTCCGGCCGACCGGGCTGGCTGGTCGTTCGAGGTGGTACTCATGGTCAGTTCTCCTCTGGGGTTGGGGAGCCGAGCACCGCGACGCTGCCGATGCTGTTGGGGCCGGCCGTGGCCAGCTCGGCGCTGAGCAGGTCGAACACGACGGCACCGGTCGGCAGCGGCGCGTCGCGAGGGACGAGATCGAGGGAGCGCAGGCTGTCCCAGCGGGCGAACACGACCGGTTCGAGCCTGCGGATATCCACGTCGGGGGGTTGGAACCGGGCCGCTGCGGCGAGCTCGCCGATGTCGAAACCCGGGAAGAACGGGAGAGCGTGCCTGAGAGCGCCGATCGCGTCCCGTGCGATCAGCTTCTCGGCGCGCAGCATGGCCCGCAGCGCCGCGCGCACCTCGTCGGGGCGGTCCCGCAGGAACCTCGCCGAGGCGACGAGGACGGTGTCGGGGAACGGGTCGCCCCACAGCTCGGTCCCGTCGGAGAGCGTCCGGGCACCCTCGCCGCGCAGCCGGTTGGCGAACGGCTCCGCGAGCGTCAGTGCGGCCAGATGCCCGGAACGCCAGGCACTGACAGCTTCGTCGAGTATGTCGAAGTAGCGCAGATCCACGTCCTGCATACGCATGCCGGCCGCGGCCAGGGCGTCGTGCAGCAGGACCTCCATCGGGTCGGTCCGAAAGGTGCCGACGGGCCGTCCGGCGAGTGCTGCGACGTCGGGGATCTCCGGCGCCGCGAGCACCGCGATGCCCATCAGGCCGCTCCCGCCGACGAGCACCGGCGGATCGGGGCGGAACGCGTCGATGAGCGGCTGGGTGAACGCCGCCGTCCCGAGATCGGCGGCACCGGTGGCGAGCAGCTCCGCGGTCGAGGTGATGTCGTTGAAGTAGGGGGCCTCGACCTGGAGGCCCTCGTCGGCGAACAGCCCCTCGCCCACCGCGACGAAGAGCGGCAGGTTGGACAGCGAACAGCCGTGCGTCAGGACGAGCGGCTCGCTCATGCGGCCCACCCGGCCGGATGGTCATGGACCACGCCTGGCCGTAGCGGAACCGACGCCACCCCGTCGGCGACGACCCGCCAGCCGTCGGACGCCCGGACGGCATCCTCGGCCCGGGAGCTGGGCTCCGCCAGCACCGCGATGGTCCGGACGAGCAGCCGGTCGCCGCCCGCGGCCTGGAGCAACACGGCGGCGTCGGCGAGGGTGATCGCGACGGCCCCACCGTCGCCGAGATCCGCGCTGCCGGTGACGCGGATGTCGACGCCCGGCATGGCGATCCAGCCGCCTACCAGCTCGCCGAGTGCACTCCCAGCGATCGCCCCACCGGGAACCAGCTCCCGCAGGGCGGCACGCGCGCGGCCGGGCAAGGACGGGTCGGTGCGCGCGACGCTGACGAGCGCGACCGCAGCCGGGTCACAGCAGCGATGCGCCCGATCGCCCACCTCGATGGTCAGGCGGCACGCGACGAGCGATGGGAGCGCCGCAACGGCGGTGTCGGGGGCGAGGCCCTCCCACTCGAGTGCCGTGAACTGCGGCCGCCGCTCAATTGTGTCCTGTACACATTGCACGCGGCTCATCAGATAGGCGGCGGATGTCGTCGACGTTAAGCCGGTGAACCGCGTCTGTAACCGGCCGACGCGAGAATCCGACATACCGGGCCACCGCCATCACCCGGCCATGGCGAGAGGTACCGCGGCGAGAGGCAGGAGCTGGTCGACTTGGCGGCGACGCCGCGCACGCACTACTGCAAGCACTGCTGATGTCCCGGCTGCTCCCGAACGGGTTCGTCAACCGCGACCTACGCCGCCTGCACCACGCCTCAGCAAGCTAGGACAGGCCTGGCAATTCGAGATGTGACTCCGCCCCCTCGGCATGCGCGTGAACGCGAGCACAGGACCGATGTCGGTCTCCGAGCAGCCGCCACTCCCGGTTCAGAGGCCCAGGATCACGGACGGGGGGCGCGGCGGGAGCGGCGTTCCTCGAGCTCCTCGGGACTCACCGGGATGAGCATCGGCTGGCCGGGGACGGCGAACATGGTCACGACGAATCGGGTCTGGGCGTCGGCGAGGTTGTTGCCGTCCTGGTAGTGGATCACGTCGCCGCCGGGTTCCCAGAACGTGTCCCCGGCGCGCACGACGCGCTCGGGATCACCCTCCAGTTCGAAGATCATCTCCCCTTCGATCACGTAGCCGAAGGCCGGACCAGAGTGCCGGTGCGGCGGGCTGCCGGCACTGCCCGGGGGCAGGGTGACGAGGAGGGTCATGGCCTCGGACGGGTCGGGTACCGGCGGAGTCGGCACCGACAGGACGACCGCGATCTGCGGCGGAGGTGTCGTCGCGTTCGGGTCCTCGATGTGATGCGAGTGGTGGTCGGCAGTCATGAGTACTCCAAGCTGGTCGGTGCAAAGTTTGGGGTGCCGCCGGCGCCGGGTCGGCCGCCCGGCGACCTACCGGCTTGTGCTCACTGCTGGGCGAGCCACGTGTCGAAGGTGATCTCCCCGAGCTGGGCGTCCGGACCCGGGACCAGCGTTCGGTCGCTGAGCCGCGCGCCGGAATAGCGGGCCTGTTCGTCGGCGACGACCTCGCGCGGGTCGCCCTTCGCCGCGAGGCCCTTGCGCACCAACTCGTCGAGCCGGAACTGCTCCGGGCCGCCGATCTCGCGGATCCCGTTCAGCGGCTCCCCCACCGCAACCCGGCCGACCCCGGCCGCGACGTCGTCGGACGCCATCGGCTGGATCAGCGCCGGGGGGAGGTGGACCTTGCCATCGACCATGCTGAGATCCGCGATGCCCTTGACGAACTCGAAGAACTGAGTGGCGTGCACGATCGAGTACGGCCGGCCCGACTCGCGGATCAGCTTCTCCTGCGCGATCTTCGCCCGGAAGTAGCCCGACTCCGCCAGCCGGTCGGTGCCGACCACCGACAGCGCCACGTAGTGCCCGACCCCCGCCTTCGCGGAGTACTCCAGCAGGTTGGTGGTGGAGGTCCGGAAGAACTCCATCACCGCGTCGTCGGCGAACGACGGGGAGTTCGACACGTCCACCACGACCGCCGCCCCGTCGAGCACTTCCGCGAGCCCCTCACCGGTCAGCGTGTTCACCCCGGTGTTCGGGGCAGCGGGCACCGCGTCGTGGCCGTGCTCGCCCAGCTTGGCCACCAGCTTCGACCCGATCAGCCCTGTCCCACCGATCACAACGACCTTCACGAGGTATCCCTTCATCCGAACGGCCCGGGCCGTCCCCACTGCGTCGCGACCGACAGGTCGATCGGCCGACCACGGTTTCCTTACCGGTGCCCCGGCTCATCACCCGCAACGGGTGAAGTACCGCTCGGCCGCACCGGGTCGAATGCAGAACGCGGTCCCGCCGCCCGCGGTGGTGGGGCGGCGTCGGAAGCGAGAACAAGGCGGCCCGCGGATTTGTGACGGCGGACAGAGAAGGCAGTGACGACCGCCATGTCACGGGGCGGGCGCCCGTCCTGTCCTTCTCGCGACACACCGACGCTTCGCGAGGAGGACACATGGACACGACGTCGCTGGCCAACACGGCGCAGGCCCGCATGGGACACGCGCGGTACGCGGTCCACGGCCGTAGCGTGCGCGGTCGTGACGCAGCCCGGTCCCGGAGTGGCCGAGGGCCATGCGGCGGACGTCATGGGGCCGTTCCTGCGGGTATTCTTCGCCATCTGGTGGGCCTGGATGAACTTCACCTGGTTCGCCTCGTCCTACGACACAGATGATGTGCCATACAGGCTGCTCACCTTGCTGCAACCGGCAAACCCAGCCAGGACGGCAAGTGACGCTGCGTGCGTGACGCGGGACCGACCGCGCCGATCCCCTTGCTCTGGCCGAAACCGTCCTAACATTTACTCGACATGGATGGAGCGAATCACATGGAAACGGATGATCTCAGGAACCGCTGGGCCATTCACGGTGATCCGGCCCGGCTCACGGAAGCGGCCGCAGCGCTGCGCAGCGCCCGAGCTGAGCAGATCTTCGGGGCTAGTTTCCCCGGCGAGTACGTCATGTCGGGAATCGCCCGGCTACTCGATTCCATCGCTCGTGAGATGCACGACAACGACACCCTCAGCCACGATGTGGTGAGGGCGGCAACCGAGATGTCCGGGCACGTACTCGCGTATCTCCCCAGAATCCGGGAAGCAACGATGAGCCGGCCCGCCGCCGCAGGAGCCGATCACGCCCAGCCGCGCGCCGAGCAACCTTCAGATCCGTAGTCGGAACGCCCGCGTCTCCCCAGCTTGCACCGGGCAGAGCAGTGATCGTATGCGCGGCATTGGCGGCAGCGGGTCGGTCAGGCCATGCCGGTAGCGCCAGAGCAGCCGGACCGCGCGGCGGGCGTTCTCGAGATCCGCGCCGCCGCGCACGGCACTGCTATCGGCGCCCGGTCGAGGCGACAGGGACGCCCATCCTGCCGAAGAACTCGACCATGCCTCGGGGGGCGTCGTCGGCGAAACACAGGTCGAGCCCGCGGGCGGACCGCCGGGCCGCGTCGGCGGAGCGCGGGAACATCGCCGTCTCGTACTGGCGCAGCGCGGCCTCGACGTCGTCTCCGTGCTCGATCAGCGCCAGCGCCAGCTCACAGCCGTCGAGCATCGCGGCATTCGCGCCCTCGCCGGCGAACGGCGACATCAGGTGGGCGGCGTCGCCGACCAGGGTCACGCCCGGGGTGCGCGGCCACGAGTGGCCCGTGGGCAGGGCGTAGATCCGGCGGGCCACGATCTCGTCGTCGCAGTGGCGGATCAGGTCGGTCAGCGCCGGGGTCCACTCGGCGAACTCTGCGAGCAGGGCGGTGCGGGTGGCGGCCGGGTCCGCCCAGTCGACGCCGCGTGTGTCGAGCCAGTCCTCGGCGGCCCGCAGCATGGCTCCGAGATGCAGGTCGCGGCCTCCGTGCCCGCCGAGGTTCTTGTTGTCCGACAGGGCGAACAGGCTTCCGGTGCCGACCAGAGCAGCGGAGGCGGGCACCGTGGTCGGCGCATCGGTGAGGTGGAGTTCGAAGTAGCTGATCCCGGCATACTCCGGGGAGGCGTTCGAGAGCAGGGGACGGACTCGCGACCAGGCGCCGTCGGCCCCGACCAGCAGATCGGTGGTCCGGCGCGAGCCGTTGGCGAAGGTGAGCTCGTACCGTCCGTCGCCCAGGCGATGGGCCCGGATGAGCTTGTGGCCCCAGACGACGCGTCCCGGGTGGAGCGAATCCAGCAGCAGAGCGCGCAGTTCCGTCCGGTCGATCTCGGGTCGCCCGCTGTCGCCCGAACTGTCGGGGGAGGCCTGGTCGATGAAGACGGTGCCCGCCTTGTCCATCACCCGCATGGCCTCTGCCTGCGGCCGGGTGAGCCGGCGGAACTGCTCATGCAGTCCCGCTTCGCGCAGGGCCAGCTGGCCGGACTCGACGTGCAGGTCGAGTAGTCCGCCCTGCCTGCGAGCGTCGGCGGTGGCGTCGAGTTCGTAGACGGTGCAGGCGATGTGGTGCTGCTGCAGGATGCGGGCCAGCACCAGCCCGCTGAGACCGCCGCCGACGACGGCGATGGACGGGGAGGACGAAGAGGGCATGTCGACACCTCGAATATGATCGATGGGTTAGACGTGTACGGCGTATGCGTCCAGACATATACACCGTATGCTGCCCGTACGACGAACGCAACCGACGCGAGGAGCGCTGCCGTGGCCGACGAACCGCCGCCCGTCATCTGGGCGCGTCTTTCCAGCCAGGGGCGTGGGCCGGTGCGCACTCTCGACTACGCGGCCATCACCGCGGCCGCGATCGCCCTGGCTGACGAGGACGGGGTCGACGCGGTCTCGATGCGCAAGATCGCCGGGCGGATGGACCACAGCCCGATGTCGCTCTACCGGCACGTCGGCAGCAAGGACGACCTGACCGAGCTGATGTACGACGCGGTGCTGGGCGAGCTGGACCTGACCGGGATCCCGTCCGGGAACTGGCGGGCCGACGTCGCCCGGCTGGCCCGGGAGATCCGCCGGCTCCACCACGCCCACCCCTGGATCGCCCGGTTCGGGCACCGGCCGACCCTCGGACCCAACGCCCGGCGGTTCCTCGAAACCGGTCTGGCCTGCGTGGACGGGCTCGGTCTCGACATCGACGCGATGATGGACCTGCTGTCCACCGCCCTGCAGTTCACCCGGGGCTTCGTCGAACAGGAACTGGGAGAGGTCGAAGCGCAGCGGCGCACCGGCCTGGACTTCGCGGGCTACCAGCGCCAGACCGGGCCGTTCATCTCGCAGTTGCTGCAGGAGGGCGAGCTCCCGTACCTGAAGCGGCTGATCATTGAGGCGGAGGACGCCCCCGATCCGGACGTGGTGTTCGAACGTCGCCTGGCGATGGTGCTGGACGGGTTGACGGCCAGGATCGGCCGTCCGAGCTGACGTGGACACCCAGCTCGATGGCCGGAGACCGGCGCTTGCGCTTGATGCGTTCGCGGGGGTGGTTGGGCCTGCAGATCTACTGTGTCGACCGCGATCGTCCTGGTCATTCGGTGACCGAGGTGCGGCGGCGTGCGTGGCGGTGGTCGGCTGTGACCCGCAGCGCGATGAGGGCCAAGACGGGGGCGCTCATCGCAACGACCGCCCAGGGCAGCGTGAAGCCGGCCGTGGTTGCGGCCGCGACGCCGACGAGGACGGCGCAGGCGGCGAGGACGTAGCCGAGCTTCCGGCAGGGCGCGGCTTCGAGTGGCGCGTGCAGCGCCCACACGAGCAGCAGGAACACACAGACGGGTGTCGCGACCGCGAACCCCACCAACCCGGTGGGTGCGGCGACGGGATGGATGAGCGTCTCGGCCACTACCTCCAAGGCGGCGCCGAGCGCCGCGAGCGCAGCGAAGATGCCGTAGTGGCCGTAGCCCCACCAGAACGAGCGCTCCCGATGCTGGGCGAGCCCGGCGGCGGCAGGAGCCAGGAAGTACAACCACCAGCACCCGAACAGCAGAAGCAGACCACCGCCCCCGACGAGCACGATGTCGAGGTCTACGCCCTCCGCTACGGCCGGGGTGAGCGCGCGGGAGGCGGCGAGCACACACTCGCCCAACACGATGATCGTGAACAGGCCATAGCGTTCGGCAATGTGGTGCGGATGCCAGGTCGTGCCCGTGCGCCGTTCCGCCCATACCGGAACGGCCAGCTCCGCGGCGACCAGGACGAAGAACCCGACGAAGCCGGCCAGCTCCGGTAGCGCCAGCCGGACGAGCCATCCGGCCTGCACCGCCGCGGTGCCAGCGGCGTAGCGATGCGCCGTCGCTCGGCGGACGGGGTCGTTGTGCGCTGCGCGGAGCCACTGCACCAGCATCGCCACGCGCATGATCACGTAGCCGATGGTCACAGCGGTGAAGTTCTGCTCGTTCAGCGCGGCTGGGACACCCGCGGCGAGCACGAGCACTCCGCCCATCTGCAGCAGCGTCAGCAGGCGGTAGGGCGCATCGTCAGGGTCGTAGGCGGAGGCGAACCAGGTGAAGTTCATCCACGCCCACCAGATCGCGAAGAACACCATCAGGTAGCCGAGCAACCCCTGTGCCGCGTGATCCTCCGCGATCGCGTGTGCGAGCTGCGCCGCGGCCGCGGCGACCGCGACGACGAAGGTCAGGTCGAACAACAGCTCCAGCGGCGTCGCCGTCCGGTGGCGCTCGCCGGCGTCCCGGGCCACCATCGGCACCCGCCACTGACGGCCACCGCTACTGGGCAACGCCATGGCTGAACCGTCGCTCATCGTGCACACCGACCTTTCCACCAGCAGGGGCACACCTCCCGCCATCAACCTGTTCCCAGCGAGTGCCAGCACCAGGCGCGATCGGAGGCGGGTTGGCGCGGCTCAAGACTGCACGGGCCATGCGCACTCCGTGGGGGCGCACGGTCAATCCGGCAGGCCGCAGCCCGGTGGCGGACCGGCCTCAGCGGAGCGCTCGTCGAGCGTGGTCCCCCGCTCGCGCAGCAGCGCAGCCAGGTCGCGCTTGCGGATCTTCATCGACGGCGTGCGCGGGAGCTCGTCGAACCCGACGACGGCCACGAGCCGGGGCACCTTGTAGCTCGACAGCCGCTCGCGGAGCGCGGCCCGCACAACGGATAGGTCGAGACGGGCACCGTCCCGCGGCACTATCGCCGCGCCCACGAGTTGCCCGCGCTCGGGATCGGGCACAGCCACCACGTGCGCGGAGGCGACGTCGTCGAGGGCGACGATCTCGCGCTCGACCTCAGCCGGTGCCACGTTCGCGCCCGACGTCTTGATCATATCGCTCAGCCGGCCGAGCATGAGAGCTTCCCGCCCTCGACGACGCCCTCGTCACCGGTGCGGTAGAAACCGTCGAGATCGAACACGTAGGACCGCTCGACTTTCTGCAGGCCCTTGGTGACCGACGGCCCGCGGATGACGATCTCACCAGGCTCACCCTCCGCGCACTCCTCGCCGTCGGGGCCAACGACCTTCACCGCGTAGCCCGGTTCGAATACCTCCAGCGGCACGCAGAGGGGGCGGTCGGCCCGAGGCAGCTCGTATCCCCACGAGTAGACCGCGAACGTCTCGCTCATCCCCAGCCCGGCCCGCAGACCGGTCACGGGTTCGCCGGATGCGGACGGGCGACGGCCCCGATGATGCTGCCCCCCATCGACGTGGCCCGGTTGCCGCACACGACGGTCCCGCCCGCCTCCAGCGTGCACATCAGATCCAGCGCGAAACCGCCGACCCAGAAGAAGGGGCATCGTCGCGGCCTGCCGCACGCCGTCCGGGTTGTGGTACATCGAGGCGAGGTAGTGGAACCTTGCCGATCATTCCCGCGTGGAAGTGGATCACGCCCTTGGGATCGGCGCTCTGGCCCGAGGTGGGTCCTCACCTCGGATGGGATGGCTACGTCGCCTCCTGGAGAGCTCGCGCACCCGGCGAGCACACAACCACCGATCCTGCCGGGCGTGATCACGGTTCACACGCATCACGATGCTGCTTCTGCAGCGCCTGCCATCTCAGAGTGTCAACGCACGCGGGCGTGGTGCGCGGCGTGGTCATCGGCGGACGGTGGATTCCCCGCCGACCGCCTCCACCACATCGACCAGCCCCCACTCCAGCGCCATAACCGCGTCGAGCGGGCGTCCGCTCAAGGCCAGGTACAGGGCGCGCCAGCGCCCGATCCGGCGCGGGATGCTCACCGTCCCGCCCGCACCCGGGATAAGGCCCATACCCACCTCCGGTAGCTGGAACGTCGCATCGCCGCGTGCGACGACACGACCTGCGAACGCCGGCAGCTCGATCCCCGCACCGACGCATCGGCCGTGCACCCTCGCCTCGACGCGCTGCGCCAGCCGGTGCAGCAACCGCCCCGCTCCCCCGCGCGTGCGCACCAGGTGCGCCGTCGCCAGGTCCGGGGCGGTGCCGAACTCGGCGAGATCACCACCCGCCGAGAACAACGGACCGGCACCGTCGAGCACCACCCGGGCCACCCCGGGATCGAACACGGCGATCTCGAGCGCGGCGACCAGGCCGTCTCGCACCTCCCGGCCGTAGGCGTTGCGCCGTTCCGGCCGGTTCAGGGTGATCCGCAGCTCGTCCCCGTCCCGCGCCACCAGTACCGGGTCGGCGGCAGGTGGAGGCGACGCCCGCGGGCCACGCCGCTCCAGCCAGCGCCTGAACTCCCGCCCACCCAGCAGGGTCGAGTACGCCAGGGACTCCGCATCCAGGGCATCCGGCACCCGCAACGATCCCGACCAGCGCAGCAGACCCGCCAGCACCGTGGCCGCCTGCGGGTTCGCCGCCACCGCTGCGTGCAGCTGGGCGGCCGCCGCCACCGGATCCTCCACCTCGACCCGTTCCCGAGGCTCCCCGGCACCCGGCGGCACGAGCGTCAGGTCGAGCGCACCGACCAGGCAGTCCATCGCCGGATCCACGGGACCTCCGGTCGCGACCCCGACGATGATCCCGGCTACGTCGGCCACCGCATCCGCCACCGCAGCCGCCGCCGCAGCCACCGCTGCTGACTCCGCCGGCGCGTCCAACCGCACCAGCAGCACCGGGGCACGGACCGAACCGTCGACGTCCAGCGCACCGACGGGACCGTGATCCGCGAGGTGCCGCACGTCGACCCACGGCAGCGACCCGTCCGTCACCGTCGGGACGATAGCCGCACCCGGCGTCCCGCCCGGCATGTCTCGGTCCGGTGGCTCAGACCCGCGTCGCCGCCTCGATCCCGTCGGCGTGGGCGAGCGTCGTGGCGCGGTCGGCCGCCCCGACGAGCGCGCGGTAGCGCGGCGGCGCCGAGCCCGGCGACGGCCACGAGCGTGTCGCCGGCGAGGTAGCCCACGACCGTGCCCCGGACCGGCCCGCCGTCGAGCCCCGCGCCGTGCAAGGGCACAGTCTCGTCGGCGAGATCAGGCGGCCGACCGAGCACCTGGATCTTGAGTCCGAACTGGTCGGACCACACGTACGCCGCGACGCCCATCGTCCCGACGACGGCCGCCGCCGCCAGCGGTGTCGCCGCGCCCAGCACCAGCGCACCGCCCGCACCGATCTCGACGGCAGCGCTCGCGGTCGCCTGCAGCCGCGGCTGCCGGAAACCGATCGAGCCGAACCAGCCGGCCGTGCCGTCGAGGGTGCGGGGCGTACCTCGAGCTCGGCAAGGCGATGTACGCAAACGACGCGGTCCCTGCGTGGCTGATCTTCGACGACCAGTTCCGGCGCCGCTACCCGTGGGTCCGCAATCTGCCGAAGCTCCGCAACATCCTCTCGGTGCTCCCGGGGCGGATGCCACCGCAGTTGGTGACCAACGGCTGGATCAAGAAGGCCGCGACCGTCGAGGAGTTGGCCCGCCGAATCGGTATCGAGCCGGAGAAACTGTCGGCCACGGTCCGCCGCTTCAACGAGCATGCCACGATGGGCCGGGACCCCGACTTCGGGCGCGGAGAGTCGCAGTACACCCGGCTGCTCGGCGACCCGGGGAACACGCCGAACCAGGCCCTCGGGCCGATCGACACGGGTCCGTAGTACGCCACCGAGATCTATCCCGGTGATGTGGGCACCATCGGCGGCGTCGTCAGCGACGAGCACGCCCGAGTGCTCGACGAGTCGGATGCGCCCATACCCGGCCTCTACGCGACGGGCAACATGGCCGCAACCGTGATGGGCCGTACGTATCCCGGTGCCGGAGCCAGCATCGCGAACACGATGACCTTCGGCTACGTCGCCGCGCGGAATGCCGCCCGAGAGTGATCACGGACAGAACTCTCGGCAAGCTCCGCCCTACCTGGCCAAAGGCACCTTCTGCTATCAGGATCACTTCCACCCGCCACGGCCATGAAGAACCGGAGCTAACGTGTCGGCATGACTGACCTAAGACTCAGGGTAGCCGCGTCATCGTGAGCGGAGGAGGTTCTGAAGTCGGCTTGGCTGTTGCGGCGGCGTTCCTGCGCGAGGGCGCGAAGATCGGAACATCAGTAGGACTGAGCAGACGGTTGAGCGGGCGTTGGCCGGCGCCCTTGCCGACTCTGACGGTCTTGCCTTTGCCACGGTGGCCGACGTCCGCGACGAGAGCAGTTGTCCTGACCCGGAAGGACGAAAATGCCACTCTTTACTGTCACAATGCGTGCCGGGATGACGGCGGAAGAAAAGGATGTGATATCTGCTGCCCTCCATGAGGCAAGCGTCAGTGCAGGTTATTCGGAGGATGACCTCTTCCAGAGGTTCATCTCATTGGGAGAAGCTGATCTTCGCATCAGTCCTCGCTATCCCGATCTGCGAAAGCCGCGCAGCAGGAAAGTCGTGATGATCGAGGCCCTACTGTCGTCAGGGACTGCGGAAGACAGGAAGCGCCTGCTTCTCTCCGCGATGGTGTCTCGGCTACAGGCGGCAGGAACGGACCCAGAGGACGTCATGGTCTTCTTTGGCGAGATCGACCGTTCCAACAGTTCCTTTGGCGGCGGCCGGCTGGCCCCGCCTGTCGACGTGCAGACCACAACGTAAAGGTCGAGAAGTATCCACTCTGTGGATCAGGAGCAGTTGGGCATCGTCGACGTTCAACTGCCTGTCAGGGTCGTAGCGCAAGCCGGACAGGTCCACGATCACCGGCGCAACTCTTGCGGTAGCGAAGCCGAGCCCGAACGGGCGGACGGCCGGTCCGCTCGGTGCCTCATTGTCGGGTTCGACCATGCCGAGGCTGCGGCCGAGCGGCATTAGATCAGCGGCACGAAACAGCGGTTCGAGCCCTGGCGTGTAGCGGTCATGTTCGCGTTCCTTCCCTTCCTCGATATTCCTAGCGCCCGGACGGGCGCAGGTTCAGAAACCGACAGCGGCCTTTGAGGTAGTAGGCGAACGTGTCATGCACGACGCAGGGAACACGGCGGCGCGGCCATACGGAGTTACGCTGGTGGCGACAGGCCACGCATCGCCCCCGATCATCGACCGGGTGTTGGTCAAGGATCTGCGACGCTGCGCCCAGAACGCGCAGCATGTGCTCGGCGAGCACTCGATCACCGAACGACCCGTTCTCCACCGTCGTGGTCAGGGAACGTGTCACCGCGACGAACTCGCGGTGTTCGCGTTCCGGTTCTGACCTGCTCATGGGCTCCGCATCTCCCTCGTCGTCTTCCGTCATGTGCTCTATGTGTTGGTGTCGGCGCTATGTGGACGGGTCAAGCCGGCGGCGGCTCCGGGGCGCAGCACCGCCGGCCCGACCCAGCTATCGAGGAGGTTGGTCACAGCGCCGCCAAGTTGTGCTCGGCTTCGGCGGCTGGCTCGCACGGCCACACGGCGGCACACTGCGCACCACCGTCGTTGGGGTGGGTGTTGAGCGCGGTCACGGCCAGCGCCCGCAACCCCCTCCAACCGGGCCGCAAGCGACTGCGAAACCGATGGGATGGATGTTGGGGGAACGACCATGGCGCCTACCTCCTGGTGACAGCACACGTGCTGATCAAGACGGTAAGGCGATTACTGGCCGGTAACCCGAACTGCCAGTTCGGGTGGTGTGCCGGTTCTGGTTCCCTAGACGGGTAGCCCGATGCGTAGCGCCAGTTGCGAGGCTTCAGCAGCGACGTGCCGGCGCCCTCGGTGCGCAACAGTTCGTAGGACGGCGTGCGCGGCTGGCCGGTACTGCATGTCCTCGGGCGCTTCCCGCTCGGCGGTGGTGAGGAGCGTGAGGGCGCTGGCGAAGTCGCGCCGCTGCTCGTAGCCCTTGGCCTGATCGACAAGGAACGCCACACGGCGTTCGATCGATGGCGAGCGGTCATGGTCGACACGCTCAGCCAGGCGCAGGCCTTCCACGGCCTCACCGGACTCGAACTCGATGCTGACGGCGTACATGGCGACGTTGGTGGGGCCGAACGCCGTCCACATGGTGTTGCGTTCGCCGGTTAGCTTCGCCAGCGGCGCGGCGCGGCGTATCCGGTCGCGGGCGGTCCAGGCATCGCCGTTACGGGCGGCAGCGACCGCCCCCAGCAGAATGACCGAGCCGTACATGGCAGCCATGTCTGCCGTGCCACCTGCCATCAGCGGTTCCATCCGCTCGGCGGCTCTCATCGCCACGGCCTCGGCCGCCTGCGGCTCACCGTCGGCGAGTAGAACCTGAGACATGTTCCAGTGAGCGGCGGCGAGCCGTAGCGGGTCGCCGGCTGCCTCGGCGCAACGGACCGCCCGGTCGGCGGCCAACAGCGACAGATCAACCCGGCCGATGCGCTTGGTCACCGTGCGCAGCAACCCGTACAGGTCAGCAGCACAACCCAAGTGCTCTCGCTGCATATCGGTCTGGCCGGACGCGCTCACGGTACGCACAGCGTGCTCGATGTCGGCGATCAACGCAGGTAACCGCTCGGTGAGCTGGCTGTAGCGGTGCGGCGATGTCTGCCAGGTCGTCCACGCTTCACGCACACGACGCTGCAGAGCGGGCAACGCGACAGGCGCGTCACGGGACTGTGAGCGGCTGGTGAGCGCCTGGTAGATCGCACCACCAGCGGCGGTCTTTCCCCGCGCTGGGTTACGAGCTGGCTGACCGCATAGCAGCTCACCAGCCGGCACCCCGAGCACGTCGGCGAGCTGAGTCAGCACAGCGACCGTGGGGATCTTCTGACCCCGCTCGATCTGATACAGGTAGTCCGGCGTGATCCCCGTCAACCCCGCCACGACCGTCTTAGCGCGCCGGGAAGCTGTCCGATAGAACTGGACCCGCTCTCCGATAGTCCGCGCCAAGTCGTTGTCGGCCATGCCTCCCCGTCCCCCATCGGTCACCAGGAGTGATGCTACGCCGCGACAAGTAGACGATCATGGGCAATGGCAAACTAGCCGGATGCAATCGGCCGAACCTCCCCGCGTGCTGGTGCTGTGGGACATCGACCACACCCTGATCGAGACACGGGGTGTCGGCTTCGCTATCTACCAGCGCGCTTTTCCCACCGCGACGGGTCGGCCACTGGACCAGCTCGCACAGATTGCTGGCCGCACTGAGCTGGACATCATGCGCGAGACCCTGCGTGTCAACGAGATCGAGCCCACCGACGACGCAATCGACTCGCTCGCAGCTGCTCTCATCCAGGGCTACAACGATGCCCGCAACGAACTCGCCACCATCGGACGCGCTCTACCAGGAGCAGCGGCAACGCTACGACAGCTCGCCACCGATCCACGCGTGCACCAAGCCGTGCTCACCGGGAACCTGCGCGACGTCGCCCGCATCAAGCTAGAGACGTACGGACTCGACACCTACCTTGACCTTGACGCCAGCGCCTACGGCGACGACCACGCCGACAGAACACAGCTCGTCGCCATCGCCCAACTCCGAGCAACCGGGCGCACGGGCATCACCTTCGATAACGCGCACACCGTGCTCATCGGCGACACCCCCAACGACATCAAAGCCGCCACCGCAGCCGGCGTACACGTCATCGGTGTAGCCACCGGAAAAAGCACCGCAGACGACCTCATCGCAGCCGGCGCCCCCGTTGCACTCACCGACCTCACCGACCCAGCCCGCACCGCCGGCCTGATCCTCAACCCTCCTGGGGTGGTTTGAGGCACTGAGTTGATCGCCTTACCACAGTCATCTCTCGACGACAATCATGCGGAGAACCGGGTCGACGCAAAGTGTACCCCCACCGCCAGGAACGCCCTCCACGCTACCTGCAGACACAGATGGAGAGGACAATTCCATTGACTCCTTTGGCCTCATTGGGAAATGACAGGGAAAGCGGCGACGCGGGCGCGTCGTCATTCGGCTCAGCATGGCTGCAGCCGCCTCAGGTCGGCGAGGACGATCTTGAAATCACCTCGTGACTGCGTGGCTCCGGCGCCACTGGCAGCCGCGCGGGGACCGGCCGGAGGCCGCACGCCCCGCGCGAGAGCTTGCGGCTGCATCGGACCACAGCGCCGCGCGCCGCCCGGAGGGCGACGCCTTGAACAAGCAGGGAAGTCTGAACGCACCAGGCTCTCAGCGGCTCTCGGCGGCTGTCGGACGCCCCTCGATCGGTAACGCTGGCTCCGCTTGATGGGTGACGCTCCCGCCCCCGGATCTGCTTCCCGCGGCTGCTACGCGTGGGGTGGCTCGGTCTGCTCCGCGATCCAGGCCAAGTAGTAGTCGGGGTTCCCGTCGTAGATCGGGCGGGCACTGATGCCCGGAATTTGGTACGGGTGGCGGTCCTTGGCGTGCTCAACGATGGCAGCGACGAGCTCGCGTCGGGTATGGAGCGAGGCGCGCCCTTCGGTTCGCTCGTGGACCTCGCCCTGCCACCGGTAGATGGAGTGGACCGGAGAGAAGTTGTGGACGCTTGAGCAGAGGCGTCTGTCGACGAGTTCGCGGGTGAAGCGGCGAAGCCAGTCCGAGTCTGGCGCAGGGATCACGACCTCGCAGAGTTCCGTCATCGCGCGGCCTCCCTCTCACGGATGAGATCGGCCCTCGCCTGCTCGGAGTCCTCGCGCGTCTTCCCCATCGTCGCCCAGCCGAAGGATGGAAAGTCTGAACGCACAGCTCCTGGGCGGACCTGGGCGGACCCACAGGTGCAGCTCGTGTGCGGGGGTTGGGAGTGAAGCCCGAGCGGCAGCCCGGCGACTTGAGCGAGCCATCTTCGCGGTGAAGTCCGGGTCGCGGCTGCCCTTCCAGGTCTTGGTGGCCTGCCAGCGGATGTCGGCGTCGCGCAGGATCGCGCGCACCGTCTCGGTGCTGATGACGATCCTGTGGTGCTCGCCCAGGTGTTCCACCAGCTTGGACAGGCTCCAGGTGGTGAACGGGCGGCCCAGCTGCTGAGGCGGGGTCTTGGCCACCCGGCAGACGAGCTCGCGGACGGCGGGGCCGAACCTACGTGGTCGGCCCCCGCTCCATTTTGGGTCCAGCGCCGCGAACCCCTGCTCGTTGAACGCGTGGATCACCTCCCGCGCGTACTGGGCTGTCGCGGCGAACATCGCGGCCGCGTCCGCTGCGCTGCGCCCCTGCACCGAGGTGAGCACGATCCCGGCCCGCCGCAACCGCACCCGATCCTTCGCGGTCCGCGTGATCTTGACCAGACGCTGCGCTTCTTCCGGCTCCAGCGCGCGGACGAACACCTCAGGCTGCCGTGCCATCACCGCCTCCACCGACAGCCTCCCGGCCGCCGAGGCGAGGGATCAAGCAGACACGGTTACGACCGCAACCTTTCTTGACGCGGCACTAGACGTACCACCGCGCGGCATCGTCGCGCTCGACGATCCGCTCCGTCGCGTCCCCGCCGCCGGCGAAGGTCGCGTGCCGCACGTCGCCGACGAGGTGCGACCTCTCGATGGCGGGGACCCAGTCGGCGATGTTCCCAACGTCGCCACCCATCGCCCACACGGCGTCGGGGCTGGCGGCGATGACGACGGACCCGGTGACATTCACGGGTTCTCCTCGGTGAGACGGGTGGTCACTGCTGGGCCGAGAGGATCGTGACCACGCAGGCGTTGCCGTCCATCCCGGCAGCTCCCCCGCCCATGGTCTCCACGAGCCCGACGCGGTGGCGGGCGACCTGCCGGACTCCGGCGCGGCCCCGCAGCTGCCAGGCGAGCTCGGCGAGCTGCGCCGTACCGGTCGCGCCGAGCGGGTGGCCGCGCGAGAGCAGGCCGCCGCTGGGGTTGACCGGCTGCGTACCGTCGCGGGCGGTGTGGCCGGACGGCGCAAGCTCCGCGCCGTTGCCCCGCGGCGCTAGACCGAGGGCCTCCAGCGTGATGATCTCGCCGATGGTGAAGGCGTCGTGCACCTCCAGCACGTCGATCTCCGACGGCGTGCGTCCGGCCTGCGCGAATGCCCTCTCCGCCGCACGGGCGACGCTCGCGTAGCCCCAGACGTCGTCGCTGCGGTGGTCCCACAGCGCCCCGGACACCATCGCCGACGCCTCGACGCGCAGGTCGTCGCCGTTGCCACGGTCCGGTCCAACGATCACCGCCCCCGCGCCGTCACTGGTCGGACAGCACTGCAGCAGCGTCAGGGGCTCGGCGATCATGCGGGAGGCCAGCACCTCCGCGACCGTGGGCGCCGCCGTCCGCAGCTGCGCCCGGGGGTTGTCCAGGCCGTTGCGCTTGTTCTTCACTGCCACGGTGGCGAGCTGCTCGGGCGTCACGCCGAACTCGCTGATGTAGCGCTGGGCCTGCAACGCGTAGAGGCCCGGCAGCGGGAGCGACGACGCCCCCTCGGGGTCCGTGGCCTCCGGAACGATCGCGCCGGAGAACAGCGTGGACATCTGGTCGACGCCCAGCACAAGCACGCACCCGAAACGGCCCAGCCGCACCGCCTCGACGGCTTCGTGATACGCGCTGGTGCCACTGGCACAGGCGTTCTCGACCGTCCACATGGGAACCCCGGGAAGTCCGAGTCCGCGCTGGACCCGGGTGGCCACACCGGGTGGCCCGAACACCGACCCGACCACGATCGCGTCGATCTCCGCAGGCGAGATGCCCGCGTCGCGGACCGCCTCGGCGACGGCCTCCCACGCCAGTGACTCGACGCGGCGCTCGGGGAACAGGCCGTAGTCCGACGTGCCGACACCCCACAGCATCGGCTGATTCATGACTCCCCCTCGGCGACCAGGTCCCCGCCGTCGGTTCCGGTGATCCGCAGCCGCGCGCCGATCGGCAGCACGGCCGGCTCCGCGAGATGCACGAGCACCCGCGGTCCGTCGTCGAGATCGAGGTAGGCCAGCCCGAACGGCGCCCGGCGATCCCCGACCCGGATGCCGACGACGGTCGAGGACCATGCGGCGCCGGTGCGGGCAAAGCGCGCGGCCTCGACGTCGCCGTAGCAGACCGGGCACCAGGGAAGGCCTTGCTGCGCCGCCGGGTACCGGCACGCTGTGCAACGCATCCCGAGAACGGCGTCGCCGTCCAGGACAGGGCGCGAGTCGGCCACCGGCAACCCGCCGACCGCCGATCCAGGCCGACGCTTCGTGG
This sequence comes from Pseudonocardia aurantiaca, assembly GCF_039526725.1. Lineage (NCBI taxonomy): Bacteria > Bacillati > Actinomycetota > Actinomycetes > Pseudonocardiales > Pseudonocardiaceae > Pseudonocardia > Pseudonocardia aurantiaca. The sequence goes on along the minus strand of NZ_BAAAJG010000011.1, from coordinate 212,993 downwards.
GGCGGCCCACGCCCAGTTCCGTCATCAGTGATCGCCTTCCAGCGTCAGGGAGAAATCGCCCGCCTCGATGTGCAGGTAGGCCCCGACCGAGGTCTCGACCAGCTCGCGGACGAACCGCATCTCCTTCGTCGTCGGGGCGAAGTCCCGGTTGCGCTGCGGGGTGGCGCGCATGATGTCGATCTCGTTGGCGGGCACGAGCAGTCGGAGGATCAGCTCGTCGTCGGAGATCGAGCCGCCGAACCGATCGCGCAGCTCGGCCAGGCTGGGCTGCGGCGGCTGCCAGTCGGTGTAGCTCGCCGCCTTGGGCGAGCTCATGATCGTGTCGAGCACGTTCTGGTCGAGCGGGCCGACGGGGTCGCCATAGAAGCCATGCGCGTAGATCAGCACCTCGTCGGGCACCACCGAGTAGCGCGATCCGCTGACGACGTTGAGCACCGCCTGCGTGCCGACGAGCTGCGAGAACGGCGTGGCCATCACGGGGTAGCCGAGCTCCTCGCGCACCCGTGACATCTCGTCGAGGACCTCCTCGAAGCGCTCCTCCATCCCGCGGGCGCGCAGCTGGTCCTTGAACGTGCCGGCCATCCCGCCGGGCAGCTGGTGACGGTATTGGAACAGCGCGTACTCCGCCGGGGTCCCGACGGGCAGCGCCTCGTACTCGGCCACGCGCAGCAGGTGCTGCTCGACCGGGGAGAGCCGGGACTCGTCGATGTCGACCTCGAAGCCGGCGTAGCGGAGGTTCGCGATCGTGTTCTCGGTGGAGGGCAGCGAGACCCCGGCAGCGAGGGGACGGCTTGCCGTGTGCACGCGGTCCGCGCCGGCGAGCAGCCCGGCCAGGTAGTTCAGCGGGGCAAGCGCGTTATTGCTGTGGAAGTGGATCTCGACGGGCAGCTCGCCTGCTGCGCCCTTGATCGCCGCGACCAGGGTACGGGTGCGCTCGGGGGTCAGCAGGCCGGCGGCATCCTCCAGCTCGATGCCGTCGGCGCCGAGAGCGACCAGCTCACGCGCACGAGCCGCGTAGTACTCGTCGGTGTGGAACGGGCTGTCGGCGTAGAGGATGCACGGGAGCGCCTGCGCGCCCTGGGCCTGGACGGTCTTGACCAGCCGCCCGATCTTGTCGATGTTGAACAGCCCGTCGTAGATCCAGAAGCTGCCGATGCCGTGGGCGCACAAGCGCTGCACCCACAGGTCCATCACGCTGTCGGCGGTGAGCCCGAACGTCACGATGCCGTTGCTGCGGGTGCCGGCGCGGACGATGGTGCGCGGCATGGCCCTGGCGAGCGAGATCAGCTGGTCCCAGGGATCCTCCTTGCAGTGCCGGACCAGCACCTCGAAGATCGAGCTGCCGACCAGGTCGATGGTGTGGAAACCGGTCCGGTCGAGCTCGGCGGCTATGGGCAGGCCCATGTCCTTGCGCAGCCGCATGCCCCACCAGCTCTGCGGGCCGTCTCGCAGGGTCTGGTCGATGATCTCGATCTTCTTGCGACCCCCGCCGGCGGTTCGTGGGGCGCAGTCCAGGTAGTTCATCCGAGCTTCTCCAGGTGGTTGGGCAGGCCGCGGGTGGCGATCCAGTCCGTCGTGACGACGGCGGCGCGGAAGTCGGGATGATCGAGCGCGGCGCGGACGAAGCCAGCGGTCGTGGGAACGCCCTCGACGCGCAGCCGGCCGAGCGCGGAGACCAGTCGGTCCGCCGCGGTGTCGCGGTCGGGGCCGTGGGCGATGATCTTGGCCAACAGCGAGTCGTAGTACGGGCTCACGACGTAGCCGGGCTCGCAGTGACTGTCGACGCGGATGCCCTCCGCCACCGGCGGCTCCCACACCGTGACCGTCCCCGGGTGCGGCACGAAGCCGCGCGCCGGGTCCTCGGTGGTGATCCGGACCTCGATCGCGTGGCCGTCCAGCACGACGTCGTCCTGCGCGAGCCGCAGCGGCTCCCCGGCGGCGGAGCGCAGCTGCTCGGCCACCAGGTCGACGCCGGTGACCATCTCGGTGACCGGGTGCTCCACCTGGATGCGGGCGTTGAACTCCAGGAACGCGTAGGTCTGCCGATCCGCGTCGTAGATGAACTCGACCGTCCCCGCGCTGTCGAGTTCCAGCGCCTCGGCGAATGCGACGCCACTGCGGCGGATGGCGCCGCGCACCGACTCGGACAGCTTCGGCGCGGGCGACTCCTCGACCACCTTCTGGTGACGCCGCTGCAGGGTGCAGTCCCGCTCGCCGAGGTGGATCACGTGCCCGTGCCGGTCGCCGAGCACCTGCACCTCGATGTGGCGCGCGTTGCGGACGAAGCGCTCCACGAATAGCCGCCCGTCGCCGAACGCGGACTGCGCCTCGGTGGCCGCACCGGCCCACCGGGCCAGCATCCCGGCATCGTCCTCGACGACGGACATGCCGCGGCCGCCACCGCCCGCCGCCGCCTTCACCAGCACCGGGTAGCCCAGCTCGCGGGCCGCGGCGACTGCCGCGTCCGCCGACTCGAGAACCGGCGAGCCCGCCAGCACCGGGATCCCGGCCGCGCGGGCCAGCTCCCGTGCCCGCGCCTTGTCCCCGGCCTGCGCGACCGCCTCCGGGCGGGGGCCGACGAAGATCAGGCCCTCCGCGACGCAGGCCCTGGCGAAGTCGGGGTTCTCCGACAGGAACCCGTACCCCGGATGTACGGCGTCGCAGCCGGTGCCGAGCGCGGCGCTCAGCACCGACGAGATGGCGAGGTAGCTCTGGGTGGCCGGGGCCGGACCGATGCAGACGGCCCTGTCGGCCATCCGCGCTGCGAGACCGTCGCGGTCGGCAGTGGAGACCGCCACGACAGTCTCGATCCCCAGCGAGCGGCACGCCCGCACCACGCGGACGGCGATCTCACCGCGGTTGGCGACCAAGACGCGCCGGATCGCGATGGGAGCGACCGCGTCACCCATCGCCGGGCCTGATCAGGAACAGCACCTGGTCGTACTCGACCATCTCCGCGTTGGCCGCGCAGACCTGCACGATCTCCCCGGCCTCGGACGAGACGACCGGGTTCATCAGCTTCATGACCTCGACGATCGCGAGCTGCTCGAACTGCCCGACCGCCTGCCCGACCTCGACGAACGGCGGCTCGCCGGGGCTCGGCGCCACCCAGAACGCCCCGACGGCGGGCGACCGCACCTCGACCAGGCCGGTGGTGTCGAGCGGCGCGGACGGAGTGCGCGGCGGACCGGCCGGCGTCGGGGTCCCGGCGGCCGGTGTCACTCCGGTCGCGGGTGCGCCGCCGGGCCCGGCCGCCGGGGTCGCGGCAGGCGCGTTGCCCGCACGCGCACGGCCGGCGGACGATGACCCGGCCAGCGCGGGCGGCCCTTCCTTGCCGACCGTGATCGTCATCCCGCGCACCTCGAGTCGCATGCCCGTCCATCCGGAGGCGGTGAAGGTCCGCAGGACCTCCTGCACCTCGCGGAACGTCACGCCGGCGGGGATCTCCGAGTTCGTGGTCATGACGTCCCCTCCCGGTGTGCGACGGCAGTGAGCAGGACCGGCAGCCGGTGCGCCGCGACGATCACCTCAACGCCCGCGTCGAGCGCGGCCCGCACGCCGTCCGGGGTGGTGAACAGCGCGCCGCGCACGGTCCGGGTGCCGGCCGGGATGTCGGGCGGGCCCTCCCGCAGCTCCTCGGGCGGGATCTTGTCGGCGTCGAACACCGGCTCGGGAGCGGCCGCGCCGGGCTCGGCCACGGTGACCGCGCCCTGCTGCTCCGCCCACGCGCACAGCCGGCGAAGGTCGTCGTCCTCGGACTCGTCGACGGCCGTGGTCGCGATCTCTCCGGTGTAGACGCGGCCCGCGGTGGCATCGACCGTGACCGTCCGGCCGAGCAGTGCGTCAACGGTGCCCGCGCCGCAGCCGACGACACACGGCGTGTCGAGCGCCCGGCTGACGACGGCGGCGTGCGATGTGGCGCCGCCCTGCTCAGTGACCACCGCTGCGGCGGCGATCATGCCCTGCACGTCGTCGGGGCTGGTGGAGCGGCGGACGAGGATCGCGCCCGGGGTGTGCTGAGCGTCCTCCGGGGTCCCGACGGCGAGGCCGGTCGCGACGCCGGGGCTGGCCGCCACGCCGTGGGCCAACAGCTCCGCCCGGTCTGCCGCGCCGGGTGCGATCTCCGGGCGCAGCAGTGCCCGGACCTGCTCCGCTGTCACGCGCCGGACGGCGTCGGCCGGCGTGATCGCGCCCTCGTCCACCAGCGCCACCGCGATCCGGACGGCGGCGCGGGCCGTGCGCTTCGCCGGGCGGGACTGCAACAGGAACAGCTCGCCGTGCTGCACGGTGAACTCGATGTCCTGCGCGTCGCGGCCCTCGGTGTCGAGTCGTTCCGCCGCCGCCAGCAGCTCGGCGTGCACCGCGGCGTTCCACCCGGCCAGGTGCGTCAGCGGCTGCGGGGTGACCCGGCCGGAGACGACGTCCTCGCCCTGCCCGCGCGGCAGATACTCGCCGTAGGGCTCCCGGGTGCCGTCGACGGGATTGCGGGTGAACAGCACCCCGGTGCCTGAGTCGTCGTCGAGGTTGCCGAAGACCATTGCCTGCACGGTGACCGCGGTGCCCAGGTCGTCGGGGATGCCGTAGTGCTTCCGGTAGGCGATCGCGCGCCGGGAGCGGCTGGACGCGAACACCGCGGCCACAGCGGCGCGCAGCTGCGCCCAAGGATCGGAGGGCACGGTGCCCGCGTCGTCGGCGGCGACGGCGGCCAGCACCGCAGCGGTGTCGGGCAGGTCGTCGAGCTCCTCGGTGCAGCCCATCACGAGCCGCCCATAAGAGCCGGTGAAGCGCCGGTGCACCTCGGCGGCGAACGCCGGATCACCGCTCTCCGCGGCGAGCGCGGCCTCCACGATGTCGTTGCATCCGAGGTTGAGGATTGTGTCCATCATCCCGGGCATGCTGATCGCGGCGCCCGAGCGCACGGAGACGAGCAGCGGGCGTTCGGCGCCGCCGAACGTCCGTCCCAGCTCCGCTTCGAGCAGCCGGATCCCGGCCTCCAGCTCGGCGGCCAGGCCGTCCGGGAGCGCACCCACGGCGAAGTAGGCGGCGCAAGCTTCGGTTGTGACCACGAACGCCGGCGGCACCCGCAGGCCAAGCGACCGCATCCGCCACAGGCTCCAGGCCTTGCCGCCCACCAGCTCCCGGCTCGGCTCGGCGGCCGGATCGTCCGGGACGACGAGCCAGCGGTACCCCGTCGCGGTGTTCATGGCGCCTCCGCGGGAGAAGCCGCGTCATCGCTGCTCACTCGGGCCGCTCCCGCCCAGTCACGCGCAGCAGGTGCTCGTGCATCTGGAACCAGACGGTGTGGAACGAGTCCACCCGGACTCCGCTGACGTAGTCCGTCTCGCCGCCCTCGGCCCGGATCAGCGCGGTTCCGAGGCGGTCGAGGAAGCGGTCGACCAGCGGGTCGGCGTCCGCGATCGGGCGGAGCACCTTCTGGGTCTTCTCGTGCGTGCGTCCCAGCCGGTCCAGGATGCCGGCGTCGTAGTCGGCGTCTGCATGGTCGTTGGGCACGCGGGCTCCGTCGACCTCGACGGTCTGCCAGTCCGTGGTCAGCGACAGCACCCGCTTGTTCACGCCGGTCTCGAAAGCCTCGATTGCCTCGGCCACGGCGGGCGTCGCCCGCAGCCCAGCGAAGGCGTCGGGGTAAGCGGCGTCGAGCAGCTCGCGCCCGGCAGGGCCGATCATGTAGGAGCCTCGGGCGGCGACCACCGCGCCATCGGCCACCGCCTTCTCCAGGCCGGCCTTGACGTCGGCGACCGGCTGCCCGGTGATCTCGGCAAGCTGCTCGGCCGAGGCCAGCTGGCGCAGCGTCAGGGTGTGCAGGGTGAGCTGATAAGGGTCGAGCATCGGAGTCCTCTCGCTTTACGAGGCAGCGTGCGCGACGGGGGCGGCGACCATGCGGTCGCGGACCTCGCGGCGCAGCGACTTGCCGACCGGGCTCGTGGGCAGGTCGGGCCAGATCTCGACGGTCCGTGGGCGCTTGAACCCGGCCAGCCGACCGGCGCAGAAGTCGAGGATCTCGGCCGGGTCGGCCGGCGAGCGCGTGACGACTGCGGCCGCGACGCGCTCGCCCCACGTGTCGTCGGGCAGCCCGACGACGGCCGCCTCCACCACCGCCGGGTGGCTGAGCAGGGCGTCCTCGACCTCGCGGGGGTACACGTTGAACCCGCCGCTGATGATCACGTCGTGGCGGCGGTCAAGCAGGTGCAGGTAGCCCTCGTCGTCCCAGCGGCCGATGTCGCCGGTGTGCAGCCAGCCGTCGGGCTCGATCGTCTCCGCCGTGGCCTCGGGCCGCCGCCAGTAGTGGTGCATCGTGTGCGGGCCGCGGGTGAGCACCTCGCCCACCGCCCCCGCCCCGAGGACCTGCCCGTCGGTGCCGCGCACCTGGACCTCGACGAACGTGTACGGCTTGCCCGCCGAGGTGAGCCGCTCGGGCGTGTGCTCCCAGGGCTGCAGACAGGTAATCGCCAGCGGCGCCTCGGCCTGGCCGTAGAGCTGCGCGAATACCGGGCCGAGGACGTCGATCCCGCGCTGGAGGACGGAGGTGGCGATCGGCGCGCCGCCGTAGCAGAGGCGTTCCAGCGCGAGGTCGGCGCGGGCGGTAGCCGGGTCCTCCAGCAGCATCGCGATCATCGTCGGCACCATGAACGTCGACGTGGCCCGGTGCTTCTGCGCGGCCTCCAGAAATGCCGACGGCGAGAACTTCGGCACGATGACGTTCGGTGCCCCCTTCACCAGGTGCGGCAGAAAGAACGCGCCGCTGCCATGCGTGATCGGCGCCGCGTGCAGCATCACGGAGCCCGGGTGCAGGTTCGGCAGCAGGTCGACGAGGAAGTTCGCCACCTCGGCCAGCTCGCTGCGAGTGGTGAGTACCACCGCCTTGGGCTTGCCCGTGGTGCCGCCGGTGTAGGCCAGGCGCAGCGGCGCGTCGGGGTCGCGGCGTTCGTCGCATGGCCCGGGGGGCGCCCCCGCGATCAGGCCGGGCAGCTCCGCCGCCGTGATCATGAACTCGGTCTCCGCAGGTGGGTCCCCGGCGTGCACGAGCGCCCGGGCCTGCGAGTCGTCGATCTTGTAGGCGTGCTCGTGCGCGGTCTCGCGGGTGTTCAGCGGGACTCGCACGAGCCCCGCCTTGGCCAAGGCGTAGTAGACGACGACGCCGTCGATTCCGTTAGGCAACACCACCGCGACGCGGTCGCCCGGCTCCAGGCCCCGGGCCAGCAGGGCGTGCGCGAGCCGGTCGGTCAGGTCGTCGAACCCCGCGAAGGTCACCATCCGGTCGCCGTAGACCAGGGCCGGGGCCGCACCGAACTGCCGCCCCGCGCGCCGGATCAGGTCCCCGATCTGCATCAGCGGGTGGTGGGCAGGTCGGCGCGCAGCAGGCCCGCCCCTCGGCCCTCGAGGGTGCGCGAACCGCGCTGGGTCAGGCGGTAGAGCTCGTCGGCCCGTGGCGAGGTGTGGTGGCGCTTGACCCACTCCTCGTCGAGGTACCGGAAGTCCTCCGCCTGCACCGCGGGGGTGAACTCGCGGGCCCGGCGGTTGTACTCGTCGAGCTCGAGGCGACCGGCGCTGGTGGTCCACAGGCCCGTCTTCGCGTCCAGGGTGCTGGAGCCCGACAGCCGGTCCCCCGCCGTGGGCGCGAAGTCGTCGTCGGTGAGCACCGAGTACGGCACGCCGGTGAGCATGTTCTGGTTGAGCCCGGAGTAGCGCGCCATCGAGTACTCGCTGGTCTTCTGGTGCGGGAAGCTCAGCAGCCCGACCATCTCGCCGAGGTTGTCGCGGCCGTACTCGTCGTTCATCAGCGGCTTGAAGCGCTGCACGCGGTCGTCGATCTGAAACCAGTCGTCCTGCCTGTAGGTGCCGGCCAGGTGGGCGAAGTCCTTCGCCACGGAGGAGTAGACGAGCGCGCCGGCGTCGATCATCTGCTCGCGCGACCAGCTCGCGATCCGCTTCCAGAGATCCGCCGTCGCCGCGTTCAGGACTTCCCGGTACTGCTCCATCGTCTCGGCGAGCTTCTCGGCGTTTTCCATCCCGACCGGCACGTAGCCGTCGGTCAGCGCGTCGGAGGTGTACATCCCGACCGCCGCGATGTTCGACGCGTCATAGCTGGGCTCCGCCTCGAACGACGCCCAGTCGTCCATGAGGCGGAAGTTCGTGTCCTTGAAGACGATCGGGATCGTCAGGTTGGTGAACGGGAGCTGCGTGGCGATCCCGTCGAGCCACGGGTAGTCACCCTCGGTGAGCTCGAAGAAGTCCCGGACGATCAGCTGCCGGTTGTCGCCGAAGTTGTACGGGCCGCTGTTGTGCAGCCCGATCCGGCACTCGCAGTGGGCGAGGAACGCGTACTGCGACAGCTGCGCCACAAGCTTGGTGGCCGCCGTGTGCAGCCGGTCCCCCGCGACGACGCCGTGAAGGTCGGACTCGAAGACCTGTAGCGTGCGCTCCGGCAGCAACTGGCTGCGGTCACCGAACTCCTTGTTGGTCATGTGGCCGTCGTTGCGGTGGTAGGCGAGGTTGAACCGCCGCGAGAAGTCCAGCACGTCGACGAGGTCCTCAACGGCGTCGGACGGGCCGAGCAGCCCCCAGTTCATCAACATTTCGCGACCGATGAGGTAGAAAGCGGGCATCCCCCACGCGGCGTTGACGGTGTCGGTCTTGAGGCTGACCTCGCGGGCCCGGTCCCCCAGTTCCTCGGCGGAGGTCGCGGCGTCGATCTCGCGGAGCTGCGTGGGCAGGCGGTAGAAGGTGTTGAGGTAACTCAGCAGCATGTAGGGGTTCATCGGGAACAACTTCGACTCCTGCACGGTGCGCGTGATGCACAGCCAGTAGGTCGTGTCGCTCAGCTGCCGGAGGTAGTTATTGGTCTCCAGCAGGGCCCGGTAGTCCAGTTTTGCCATCGCTCAGCCCTCGATCTTCCAGATCCGGGCGTGCCCGGTGTCCCCGGTCTCGTACGAGTCGGCCGCCGGTGGCGCCGCGGTCACCTCGATCTCGACGACGTCCCCGGCGACGAGGGTGTCGATCTTGCAGTTCATCAGCGTCGGCACGTCGTACTCGCGGGCGAGGATGCCCAGGTGCGAGCGAACCGAGCCGCCGAGGCAGATCACGCCGGCGAAGCCCTCGATGATCGGGGCGGTCAGCGTGCCGCCGGAGTCGTCGATCACCGCGACAGTGCCAGCCGGGACCCCGTCGGCGAGGAAGCCCATCACCTGCTCGATCTTGGAGATCAGCGCGACCGGACCGCAGACCGTCGCCTGCTTCCGGATGACGTTGTCACCGACGCCGACTTGCCGGCGCCCGTCCGTCACCGGCCCGTTGGCGAACCCCGAGGCCGCCCGCTCGGGGCGCTTGTACTTGGCGGGCTCGGACTCCAGCGACACCGTCGCGGAGAAGTCGAAGCGGTACCCACTGTCGAGCGCCTCCTGCTCAATGGCGCGGGCGTCGGCCAGGGAGAACAGGTCGAACTGCCGGTCGAACACCACGTCCTTCCACGCCGCGCCGGTCGCGGCCAACCGCTTCGCAGCGAGGGCGCGGACGGCGCCGTTGTAGCGGCGGGGCAGGGGCAGCATCTCGGTCGTGCCCCACTTCGGGGGCGTCACCGCGGAATCGGACATCGTCACCTCTCTGTGATCGTGTCGGCCGGGGACCGCGTCGAGGACCGACCGCCCATGGCTATTCACCTGATCAAAAGGTAGGTAGCCTCGGAGGTGTGACCCAGTCCACGTTGGTGGACAGTCCGGCGTCGACGACGACCGCCACATCCCCGCGCCGCCGGGCTCGTTCCTCGCCGCGATCCACACTGCGCAAGGCCGACTACGAGCGCGCCTTCGACATCCTCGAGTGCTGTGACGGCGCCCCGTCGCTCCCCGACTTCCGGGAACTACTCGTCGACGCGCTGAACCACCACTTCGGGCTGCGGCACGTCTCGTTCTTCGCCGGCGCCACTTTCCACAACACCTTCGGTGACCTCGCGCCCCTGACCGAGGGCCACACGGCACGGATGCTGCCCGAGTACCAGGATCGGTGGTCGCGCTACGACGTGTTCAGCACGCCGGTCGCGATGCGGCAGCTCGTCTCCAGCGGGGTCTCCTCCCTCACCGAGCTGCGGGCGCTGGGAGCGCTGCCGGCGTCGGCCAACGCCTACGTGCGGCACTTCCTGTCCGCGACGTGGGGCATGGAGTCGGCAACGGCGCTGCGCCTGGAGCTGCCCGGCGGCCACACAGCCCTCATCGGCATGTTCGACACCGCGCCGGACTGCATGGGGCCGCAGGACCTGGCGACGCTGCGAGTGCTGTCGCGGCAGCTGTCGGCCATCGCGCGCGGGCTGCCGGTCTCCCGTCCCAAGGCGGCGCTGGCGGGGCTCTCGGAGCGGCAGCGGCAGGTCGTGCACCTCGTCGCCGACGGGCTGTCCAACGCCCAGATCGCCGAGACGCTGTCGCTGGCCGAGGACAGCGTGAAGAAGTACGTCAGCCGGATCCTCAGCGCCACCGGCTGCCAGTCGCGGGTGGAGCTGGCGCTGCTCGCGCGGTCGCGGGCCTGACAGCACGACGAGGGCCGCGGATGCCGTCCGCGGCCCTCGTCGTGTCGGCGCCTACAGAATGGACGTCTCGCGGGTCAGCCCGTAGCGACGGTGCTCGCCGATCACCATCGACTCGAAGATCCCGTACCCGACGGCGTCGCCCTCGCGACAGCGGATCACGCAGTCCCTGAGCTGGTGGATCTCTTTAACCGTGGCCGGCGAGGACGCATCCGCGTAGCGCTCACCGTCGAGGTGCTGCGGCCCGTGCCACTGCCCATGGCGGTGGCCCTTGAATCCGAAGTAGAGGCCGGTGCCGAGGTGGAAACCGGTGTCGCTGATCGGTTCGATCTCCAGCGTGCGGGTCTGCCCCCAGCCGGCGTCGAAGGTCAGCTTCCCGCCGAGCAGCCGCCGGTTCACCGGGTCGTACTTCAGGTCGTCCTGCATGCCGTGCAGCGGTACCTGTGTGCCGTCCGGGCGGTTCTCGAAACCGGAGAAGTAGACGACCTCACCGTCGACCCACTGTAGGTAGTGGTGGATCTCGTAGGTGCTGCCGTCCGGACGAAGCAGCCACATCGGGCTCCAGGTCAGGATGAAGTTGCTGTCGAGGCGTTGGGGCTTGAAGACGTCCGGGGCGGGATCGCCCACATCCATCCGCACGCCCCACGAGTGGTCGCGGAAGCCGAACCACTCGTCGTCGCGCACCTCGATGGTCTCGCCGTCGACCCAGACCCGGCCGCTGACCGTCGAGGCTTGGTGGTAGCGCAGCAGGTCGGACTGGATCCGGAAGCCGTGCGGCTCCCGCTGAGCGTCCTTCTGCTCCAGGAACGGTGGGAGCACGCCGGTGACGGTGAGGTCGAACCGGATCGGGAGCATGTGGTTCTCCCGCAGGACGAACCTCACCTTCTTCAGCGGCTCGATCACCTCGTAGTCGACCGGCCCGACCCCGACTCGTTCCGGGTCGAGGTCGAGCTGGCGGCTGGCCCGGACGGTCAGCTGCTCCTTGCCCCGGGAGATCCCCGCGAACATGTCGATGACGTTCCGGTTGTGGTACTTGCCGACCCCGACGTCCACCTGGATCGAGCCGTCCCGGGCGAACAGGGACCCCCAGATCTTCTCCGTCCAGGAGATGTCCGACTGGTGGATCGTCGCGAAGGTCTCGGGCGTCTGGTGGCACAGGAGCTCGTCGGCCGGGACGATCTTCTGTTGGGACTGGCGCACGGTGTGGTGCTCCTCTACGTGTGCGAGCGGGCGTTCACCGGATCGGCGAGAACGAGCCCGGCATGTCGTTGGCCACCACGGCGGTCCCGAAGATCGTCGCGGCCTTGTCGTCGTCGCCGAGCGGGTCCGGGTACAGCGCCGACGTGTCCGGCGAGATCGACCAGTCGATCTGCTCGGTCACGCCCGCAAGCTGGGCGAACGGCCGCAGACCCGAGGTGTACATCCTGGTCGCCGCGAAGATCCGCTGCTCGCGGTCCATGCCGGCGAACTCCTGGTAAAGCTCCATGTGGGTACGGCTCAGGTCGGTCATGACCTCCGCCCACTGCTCCGGGCCCAGTTGCTCGGTGCTGCCGTCGGCTCGGTGACCGACGACGGTGGCGTCCGTGACCGCACCGAGAAGCTGGTCGGGCTCGGTGAACGTCGTGCCCCAGTCGTTGATCTCGAAGCTGGTGAAGGCCGCGGGATCGAAGTTGAGCGCCATCGTCAGGCCGACGTAGGGCGGGTCGAGCCGCTCCGCCCACGGGTAGGCCCAGGAACTGCGGCCGAGCGAGAGGTAGTCGCGGACGATCGTGTGCCGCCCATCAGGCCGCGGATACGGCCCGGAGTCGCAGATCCCCACGCGTGAGTCGCAGAAGTACAGGAACGAGTAGCCCGACACCGTCGCGTTGAGCCGCTTGAGCGCCTTCGCCGCCGCAGGGTCGAGCGCCTCGCTCGACGCCACGAGCCCGTCGACGACCTCGGACGGCAGGTAGCGGTTGGTGAACCCCGCGTCCTTGTAGTCGAGGGTGCCGTCGCCGCGGTGGGCGAGGGTGAGCCTGCGCCAGAAGTCGACGACCGTCCGGACCTCCTCGATCCGCTCGTCCCGCCGCAGCTTCCCCATCTGGATCAGGCATTCGCGTCCGGTCAGGTAGTGGTAGCCGACCATCCAGATCCACAGCGGGCTCACCTGGCCCGGCCGGTCCCGCAGCCGGCGACCGATCTCCTGTGCGGGCAGAGCGGCGTCGATCACGGCGACCCGCTCGGCGTAGGTGTGGAAGTCGTCGATCACCGACAGCGACATGTAGGGCAGCATCGGGAACAGCTCGGACGTGAATCCGGAGCGGCGGGTGATCTCCGGCTTGAATGCGCGTCCCATGTGCTGCACGAGGTCGTCGAGTAGGTCGTCGGTGAGCTCCTCCCCGATCAACCGGTCGAGCGCCTCCGGTGAGACGGTGACGTCGAAGTCCTTCACCGCGATCTCGTCGCCGACCCTGCGGATGTAAGCCCACCAGGCACCCGAGACGTCGGTGGGCGCAGCGGTCGGAGCAGTGGGCGCCGTCTGGTCCTCGCCCCGCACGCGGACGACGCCGGCCCCGTCGACGATGTCGAGGACCACCTCGGTGCCGTCGTCGACGGCCTCGGTCAGGTCCGTCCCGACCAGGCACGGCACCTCGAACTCGCGCGAGACGATCGCCAGGTGCGAGCGCAGGGTGCCGTCCCGGCAGACGATGCCCCCGAGCCTGCCGAGGATTGGCGACAGGAACGTCGTTCCGCCGGACTCGACCAGCGCGATCGTCGACTCCAGGTCGCTGTCGAGGGACGCGATGACGTCGGATGGCGACTGGAACGTCCGCACCGTGCCGGTGACCCGGCCGAACGTGTAGGACGGCACGCCTTTTCCGATGACAGGCATGGCGGTTCCCTTCAGCCGAGCGGACGGAAGCAGCTGTCGCGGTCCTGGGGTACGAACACCCCACCGATGAGCTGCAGTGCGAGGTTGGGGTCCTGGAACTTCTCGTAGGACTGTGCGATCCGCGGGGTCACCGTCCAGTCGATCTCGTCGTAGCAGCCGGCAAGCCTGCCCCACGCCTTGAGCTTCCAGGCGTACATCTGCGTGGCGTAGAGATTGCGCTCTTCCGGGTCGGTCTCGGCGAGTCGCTGGTAGAGGGCACGGTGCGCCTTGCGAATCGCGCCGGTCGCCGCATCGACGTCCGCGGCATCGAGCGGGCGCAGCGTGCCGTCGTCGGTGCAGAAGACACGGGTCTCGATGATGTCGGCCTGGTAGTCGCTGGGGGTGAACCAAGCGGTGCCCCACACGTTGTTGTCCATCTTGATGGACGCAGGCAGCCGGTACGCGATCACGAAGTGGTGGAACGGCAGCGACTCGCGGATCCCGTCCAGCCACGGAAAGTCGCCGTCGCCGTCGGCACAGGTCTCGCGCAGCGCGAGGAACGAGCCGTCGTCGAGTTGGTAGGGGCCGGTGTCGCAGACCGCGGTACGGGCGTCGCAGTTCTCCAGGAACGCGTACGCGGTGAGGCGTGCGCCGAACTTCCGGATACCCGTCCGGACCGCGTCGTCGGCCGGCACCAGGTTCGCGCGGATCTCCTCCATCAACGCGTCGCCGACCACGTGCGAGCTGTTTTTCGGATCGGCGTGCATGTTGAACAGCACGCTGTCGGTGCGCATGGCGATGGTTGCCTCGCGCCAGAACCGCATGACGGCGAGCTGCTCGTCCAGGCCGTCGGCGAGGGTGTTCTCACCGAGGTCGACGAACAGCTCGCGGCCGGTCAGGTAGTGCAGCGGCATCGCAGCGAGGTTGATGAAGCTGCGCTTGTTCCCGATCGGCAGCGCGCGGCGCACCAGCTCGGTCGGGGTGGCGTGCTGCTGAATCGTCGCGATGCGCTCGGGGACGCGGAGGTAGTCCTCCATCATCGACATCAGGATGTAGGTGTTCATCCCGAACAGCTCCGACTCGAACACGCCGCGGGCCGACAGCTCCGTCTTGTACGCCGCGCCCGCCTCGTGGACGAGCCAGTTCCACTCGTCGAGCGTCGGTTCGTAGGAGGCGTCGGTGTAGAGCGCCTTGAGGTCGGACGGGGTGCCGATCTGGACGGTCACGCCGACACCGCCCCCGCCGCAACCGCGATTCGCGCCGTCTCCGCGTCGGAGAGGTCCAGCACCACCGAGTCGCCGTCGGCGACGTCGCCGGTCATCTGCGCCACGAGCACGCACGGGACATCGGACTCGCGGGAGAGGATCGCCAGGTGCGACTCCCGGCTCCCGGCCGTGCAGACGATCGCCTTGAGGTCGGGCAGGATCGGCGACAGGAACGTCATACCGCCCTTATTCACGAACGCGATGGTGTCTTCAAGGTCGTCGTCGCCGATCGACAGCACGTCGGACGTGTCGTTGAACCACCGGGCCGTTCCACGTACCTCCCCCGCCGTGAACAGGTTCAGGCCGGCCCCGACCTCGTTCAGGTCCTCGCTCATCATCGCTGCTCCGTCCCACCCCGGCACTGGGGCGATCACCTCGACTCGAACGCATGTGCGCTGGTCGGACGGTAGGAGCGTGGGCGGGGTGTGACCCAGTGCACTTAGGGGGACACTGCTGGTCAGCCCCATTCCCATCTTTGGGTGCCCCGCCCACGACGCCCCCGGCAAGCGCCGTTCCGTCAGGTGCCAGGACGAGCACGCATGTCATCGGCCGTCGGATCGTCCGCCGAGCGGCAGGACCGCCAGTCCGGCCGCGACCAGCGGGGCCACCGCCTCCCCGGCGGTCTCGAACCCGGTGCCCACTGTCATGCCACCCACGTGCCGCGCGTGGATGCCCTCCGCGATCACGGCGGCCTTGAAGTAGCCCAGTGCGACGTAGAAATGCAGTGCCTCGACGTCGCGACCGGACACTTCGGCGTAGTGCGCCGCGAGGCCGTCGGCGGAGGGCAGGCGAGGGCTGGTCGAGGCAGCGGACCCGCCGAGCACCGGGTCGAACGCGGGATCGGAGTAGGCCAGGTGCAGTCCCAGGTCAGCGAGCGGGTCACCTAGCGCGGCCATCTCCCAGTCGACGAGGGCGCGCACCACGCCGGCGTCGGCCGCGTCCAGGATTACGTTGTCGATGCGGAAGTCGCCGTGCACGATCGCGGTCCCGCTCTCGACCGGGCAGGTTGCCGCCAGCCGCTCGTACAGCGAGTGGACGCCAACCAGCGGGCGGGTCGCGACCCTCTGCCACTGGTCGTTCCAGCGGCGGATCTGCCGGGCGAGGTAGCCCTCTGCTCGTCCGAACCCGGCAAGCCCGACCGCGGCCGGGTCGACGGCGTGCAGCCGCGCCAGCACCTCGACAAGCCCGAGCGCGCACCGGGCGACTTCGGCGTCAGTGAGCGCATCGAGCTGCTCCCGGTTCCGTATCGCCCGGCCGTCGACGTACTCGACCACCGCGAACGGGGCACCGATGACCGAGACGTCGTCGGTCTGGGCGACCGCCCGCGCCACCGGTACACCGCTGTCACGCAGCGCCGCGACCACTCGATACTCCCGCGCCATGTCGTGCGCGGACGGAGTCAGCCCGCCGAGCGGCGGCCGCCGCAGGACCCAGACGGAGCGGCCGTCGGTGACGCGGTAGGTCAGGTTCGATCTGCCGCCGTGCAGAAGCTCGGCCTGCAGCTGCCCGCAGCCGGGCACCTCGGCTTCGAAGAACGCCTGCAGCGCCGCTAGATGCCGCAAGCGTGGTCCGAACCGTCATCGCGCGGCCGCGCGGGCGACGCGCTGGGCGATGGCCCAGCGGTGGGTCTCGGA
Source organism: Pseudonocardia aurantiaca (assembly GCF_039526725.1). Lineage (NCBI taxonomy): Bacteria > Bacillati > Actinomycetota > Actinomycetes > Pseudonocardiales > Pseudonocardiaceae > Pseudonocardia > Pseudonocardia aurantiaca. Next base: position 196,712 of record NZ_BAAAJG010000011.1, on the reverse strand, counting down.
CGGTCCGTCGTAGATCCGGAACGGGCGTACCTCGCGCAAATACCGGCCGAGCAGTACATCGCCGGACACCCCGAGCGCACCGCAGATCTGCAGCGCCCGGTCCACGACCCGCCACACCGCCTCGGCCGTGAACGTCTTCGCGATCGCGGTCGACTGCGCGCCGGACCGGCCCAGGTCGAGCTCCCAGCACGCCTGCAGGATGAGCGCCCTGCTCGCCGCAATGTCGATCTCGTTGTCGGCGATCATGGCCTGCACCATGCCGAGGTCGGCGAGCCTCGAACCGAAGATCTCCCGCTGGTTCGCCCGTGCAACGGCGATGTCCTGCGATCGGCGGGCGATCCCCAGCCATCGCATGCAGTGCGTCATCCGCGCCGGTCCCAGCCGCACCTGCGCGTAACGGAACCCCTCGTCAACCTCGCCGAGCACCGCGCTGTCGGGCACGACGCAACCGTCGAACAGCACCTCGAGATGCCCCCCGTACAGGCTCTCGTCGAGCGTCTCGATGTGCCGCACCAACTTCATGCGCGGGTTGTCGGCGTCGACGAGGAACATGGTGGCGCCGCCGCGATCGCCGGGACGGCCGGACGTCCGCGCCATGCAGATGGTGAACGCCGCACCGTCGGCTCCGGTGATGAACCACTTCCGGCCGTCGATTCGCCAGCCACCGGGCACCCGCTCCGCCCGCGTCGCGAGGGCCGCCGGATCCGACCCGGCACCCGGAGCTGGCTCGGTCATCGCGAAGGAGGAACGGACAGCCCCCGCAGCGAGTGGCCGAAGGTACCTCTCCTTCTGTTCCGGCGCCGCGATGATCTCCAGCAGGTGCATGTTGCCCTCGTCCGGCGCGGCGATGTTGAGCGCCAGCGGACCGAGCAGCGAGTAGCCGGCCTCCTCGAACACCACGGCGCGTCCACGCATGTCCAGCCCGTGCCCGCCGTACTCGGGGGCCACGTGCGGGGCGAACACCCCGGCATCGACGGCAGCGCGCTGCAGGTTCGTCCGCACGGACTCGGAACGCGCGACCCCACCGTGCCTCTCCTCGACAGGCACCACGACCTCGCGCACGAACGTCGCCGTGCGACGCGCGAGCGTGTCGACGGCAGGGTCAGGGGCAAGGTCGACGGACACAGCACCTCCATGGCTAACTGGCATTAGCCGTGATGGGACCTGATCGACGAGCGTTCGTCAAGAGCCGGCGATGGGGCGTCACGCAGGCGGCTATGCTCGGGTAGCTCGAGTTGGGGGGGCCCGCATGACTACGGCGACGGCGCGGACGGCCGAGATCCGCGCAGCGGCATTGGAGCTGTTCACGAAGCTGGGCTACGAGGGCACCACGATGGGCGACATCGGCGGCGCGGTGGGCATCCGGGGCCCCAGCCTGTACAAGCACGTCGCGTCCAAACAGGACCTGCTCGTGCAGATCATGACCGACACGATGGACGCGCTGCTCGACGCCCACCGCACCGCCGTCGCCACCACCCGCGACCCCGTCGAGCGGCTGCGCCGGGCCGTCGATGCGCACGTCCGCTACCACGCACGACATCGCCTCGAGGCCTTCGTGGGCAACCGCGAGATCCGCAGCCTCGTCGAGCCGCACCGCAGCGCGGTGCTCGCGCAGCGCACCGAGTACGAGAACGGCTTCCGCGACCTGGTCACCGAAGGCGTCGCGGCCGGCCGCTTCTCCGTCGCCTCGGCCCGCCTGACCTCGTACGCGCTGCTCGACCTCGGCATGGGCATCTCCGCCTGGTACCGCGAGGACGGCGAGCTCAGCGAGAACGAGCTGGCCTGGCAGTACACGGAGTTCGCACTGCGACTCGTCGGCGTCGCCTGAGCGCGCTCGACCTCGTCCTCGAAGACCCGATCGACGAACCCAGCCATCAATGGTTAGCCGTGTGCGTGCTCTCTAACTGGACTGTTGACGCCAAGGTGCTCCGATTCCTACTGTCGGCTAACCATCATTCGCTTCGGAGGAAGCTATGGCAGGGCTCTTGGACCGGTTCTCGCTGGCGGGCCGCGTCGCTGTCGTGACCGGAGCGTCCTCCGGCCTCGGAGTCGCGTTCGCACATGGCCTCGCCGAAGCCGGAGCCGACCTCGTGCTCGGTGCGCGCCGCGCGGACCGCCTCAACGACACACGCAAGCTCGTCGAGGACGCCGGGAGGCGCGCGATCGCCGTGCTCACGGACGTGTCCAGCCCCCGCGACTGCGAAGCACTCGTCGACGCCGCGACGGCCGAGTTCGGGCGGGTCGACATCCTTGTGAACAACGCCGGCATCGGAACGGCGGTGCCGGCCATCCGCGAAACGCCCGAGCAGTTCGAACGCGTCATCGACGTCAACCTGAACGGCTGCTTCTGGATGGCCCAGGCCTGCGGCCGGGTCATGCTGCCGGGCAGCAGCATCATCAACATCTCGAGCGTGCTCGGGCTCACGACGGCCGGCCTGCCGCAGGCCGCGTACGCCGCGAGCAAAGCGGGGTTGATCGGCCTGACCCGCGACCTCGCCCAACAATGGAGCGGGCGCAGGGGCATCCGCGTCAACGCGCTGGCTCCCGGCTTCTTCGCCTCCGAGATGACCGACCAGTACAAGCCCGGCTACCTCGATCAACGACTCCAGCGGGTCCCGCTCGGACGCCTCGGTGATCCCACCGAGCTCGCCGCCGCCGTCGTGTTCCTTGCCAGCGACGCGGCCGGCTACGTCACCGGGCAGACCCTCGCCGTCGACGGCGGAATGACGATCGCCTGACCCTGCTCCACACCGCGAGTCTCACACGTCTCCCGCCGACGCCCGCTCGGCGGCGCCACGGCCATCCAGTCGCTGCGGTGCGTCGTCACGCTGGCCGAGGAGCCGCACTTCGACCGCGCGGCGGCGCGGCACTACATCGCTTCCCAGGCCGGCCACGTGCCGCCGTCGATGGCCCGGCGCGCGGCCCGGGACGGCCAGGTCGATGTCGGCGGGGGTCCCGAGCTCCGCGGTGCCGAAGCGGGTCTGGCGGCTGATGCGCGCCGCCAGCCCGCAAAAGACGCCATCCGCGCGCCTGGAAGAGAGCTGAACGACCAATGCCCATGCTGCCCCGAATGACCACTGGACCCGAACGTCTCATGTTGGAGTACATGCTCGACCGCAACCGGCAAGCGCTCATCGACACCGCGCGAGTCGAGGCCGAACGGGTCCTCGACCTCGACGACCTCCGTGCCGACCGCGGAGTGATGGACGTCGTCGTGACAGACGACGGGCCATGCTTTCGTGGCGTGCCCTTCGCTGACGCGTTCGTCTGCGACGACCCGCTGTTCCGTCACGTCCGCACACGGGTGAGGAGCCCACAGACCAACGGCGTAGTCGAGCGGTTCTTCGACACGCTGAAGTACGAACATCTCTACCGCGCCACCATCGGCGGCGGCAACGCCCTCGCCGCCGAAGTCAAACTGTTCCGCCACACCTACAACACTCTGCGACCCCAAGCCCCCGACGAACGCACACCTCGGGAGGCTTACATCGCCGTCGAACACTGCGATTAGCGTGTGGCCTGTGGCGGACCCGCTACTTTGACTGGGAGGTCCTGACATGACCAGTAAGTTCACCGAGCTTGCGATCGACTGTGCCGATCCCAACGGTCTCGCCCGGTTCTGGTGCTCGGTCCTTGGCTACGAGGTGCAAGACGAAGACGACGGAATTGTCACAATTGGCTCCCCTATGGCGCCTGAAGGCAAGAACCACCTTGGCCCAGTGCCACCGACGTTGACATTCGCGCACGTGCCCGAGGGCAAGACCGTCAAGAACAGGCTCCACCTCGACGTCAACCCAACCGACAGGGAGCAAGACGAAGAGGTCCGTCGCCTGCTCGACCTAGGTGCTCGGCACGCCGATGTCGGCCAAGGCGATCAGAGCTGGGTCGTACTTGCCGACCCAGAGGGGAACGAGTTCTGCGTCCTTGCGGACCGCCGCCCCTGATCGGAGGACGCACACTGCGCCAGACCTACTTCCGGTCGCCTACCCACGCTCACGCGAACGACGATGAGGACCTCCAACGGCACGGTGGCCGGCTTCGGTCACCGCCGGATGCACGTGCGTGCATCGGCGTGCTCACCGCACTCCCGCTCGCGCTCACCTTGCTTGGGTTGGGCGCACGGACCGGCGCTCGCGGCCCCGGCGCTGACACGAATATCAGCAGGTCGCATGACGTGAGCCGAATTTCAGGCACCCACAGTCTCAGCGGGCACTGGCGGATCCGCTCCTGGGTGACCCGTATACCCGGCCGACCTCGGCCAGCGTGCGCGGCTGACTGGTGAGCCCGAAGCGCAGCCGGACCACGCCGGCCTCCCGCGCCGACAACGTCGCCAGCACGGTCTGCAACTGGTCCTGCGGCAGCGTGAACGACACCGCGTCCACGGCCACCACGGCGTCGGCGTCCTCGATGAACTCGCCGAGCTGGCTGTCGCCTCCTCGCCGATGAGCTGGTCGAGGCTGATCGGCTCCCGGACGTACAGGACGAGCCTGCGCGGCGCCCGTGATCAGATGCGGAGGCGGGCCTGGTGGTGAGTAACTTGCTCGAGGCCCTCGGCGGCCGCGTCGAGCACATGATGGCTCAGCTCGGACAAAGCTCGGGCTGTGGCGAGCTCGTCACCGATTTCCGGCACGTCCGGATCGGCCGGGTTGAGCCGGGCCAGCCCGACACCCACAAGCGGATCAGTCTCGCCCATATGCAGCCGGGCGACCGCTCGGGTGCGGCCATCCTGCTCGTCGATATCGATGACGATGTTCCAGCGCTTGGTCTCGTGCATCTCGCAACCTCATTCTCACGTGCTACCCCTCGAGTGTCGCGAGTCACACGGTCAACCGCACTACCCCGACCGCGATGGTCGGGCGGGCGCCTGCCAGGGCCGAATCCAACCCGCCCGTCCATCAGTCGCGGGACCTTGCGAATCCCGTCGTGATGGAAGTTCTGAGGCGCTACCCTGTCGCCCCGTGCGGCGGTGGGCGGGTCGGAGAACTGATGCGTCAGTTGGACGCGTCGCTCCGGTGATTCCCGTGTATGTGTCGATCAGATACGGCATGAGCTGGCCGAGCGCAGGCCCATCCTCATCGACGACACGTTTCGAGCACGAGGTCTACAACACCAGCACCGGCACCCGCACGATGTTGATCATTGACGTCCGGCGGCCGCTGAACCAGGTGCTCGACCGCCTCAACCGACTCTGCCTGAGGCTCAAACGTCGCTGGTCGGCGCAGATGATCGCCGATGCAGACGGAGACATCTAGTGGATCGCCCAGTCGTGCTGGTGACCGGTGGGAGCCGGGGCATCGGCGCCGCCGTCGCACGGCTCGCGTCGCGCGCCGGTTATGCCGTGGTCATCGGGTACCACAGCGACGACGCCGCCGCGGAGAAGGTGCTCGCCGAGCTGGACGGCCCCGGCACCACGATCAGGGCCGACGTCGGTTCCGAGGCCGCGGTCGAGCAGATGTTCACCGAGGTCGACCGACGCTTCGGACGGCTCGAAGCGCTGGTCAACAACGCCGGGGTGCTGGAGGGCGGCAGCCGGGTCGACCAGATCGACGAGCGACGGCTGCGTCGCGTGCTCGACGCCAACGTGGTCGGCCCGTTCCTCTGCGCCCGGGAGGCCGTGCGGCGGATGTCCACCGCGCACGGAGGCCACGGCGGCGCGATCGTCAACGTGTCGTCGGCGGCGTCGCGGCTGGGTTCGGCTGGCGAGTACGTCGACTACGCGGCGACCAAGGGCGCGCTCGACACGCTGACCATCGGGCTGTCCCTCGAGGTCGCGGGCGAGGGCATCCGGGTCAACGCGGTGCGGCCCGGCTTCATCAGGACCGGCATCCACGCCCGCGGTGGCGATCCCGAGCGGCTGACCCGGTTGGCCTCCGCGATCCCGCTCGGACGCCCGGGCGAGCCCGAGGAGGTGGCCGAGGCGGTCCTGTGGCTGCTCTCGGACAAGGCGTCGTACGTGACCGGCGCCTTCATCGACATTGCGGGAGGGCGCTGAGTGAGCGGGGGGAACGCGGCGACCGACATCCGACACACCGACGGCTTCGACTTCCGAGTCGCCCCGGGGCCCGCTCTGCGGGCCGCGCTGGTCGGGCCGTAGCCCGACGACGCCACCGTCGCGGTGGCCGGGGCCGAGCTGCGGCAGATCGTGCGCAGCCACACTCTCTAAGACGTACGAATCCGGGCACAGCCGCCACCTGCGGCGTTCGCGTTCGCACACGCTCTGACCTGCGCGAACGCGCTCCTACCTGCTCAGCATCTCGCGCGGCGTCGCCTATATCAGTACGTCCGCGGCGGGGTGATACCCGCGGAGCGGTGGGCCGGCGCTGGCTGATACCGGGCAAGCGTTTCCACGCCTGGCTCGACGGACAGGCGGCCGCATAATGGCCGGCGGGATCCGCAAGACGCCGGCGGGTACCTGGCGCGCCTACTGGCAAGAGTCGAGCGGGCGCCAGGCGTCCAAGACGTTCAGCACCAAGCGCGACGACAGTGTTCCTCGCCCAGGTATCGGCAGCCGCCAGCACTACGTGTCCCGGCACGCGGGGCGGGTGCTGTTCGGGGACCACGCCCGGTCCGGGAGGCGGTGTCGGATCGGGGCAGAGGTGTTCGTAGCAGAGTGAGAGGCCTCCCACGAGGGTGCGCCGAACCGCAGGAGATGATCCGAGATGCAATACCTGGTTTCCGTGATCGACGACAAGACCGGCTCCGCCACCCCGACCGAGATGGCTGCATCAACGCGTTCAACGACCGGCTCGAGGCTGAGTGTCTCGTCGGCTGCGGGCGATACTGGGATCAAACCAGTGACCGCTTCGGTGTGAACTCGTGGCGGTCCGGTCGTCTGAGGCATCGAGCGAGGTCATCGGTCGGGCGATGAGTGCCGGGGGCGGCGGCCGACTGCCTGCGTTGCTGTACTTCGCTGCTGTATCGGGGCCCTACGAAACTGGTAGGTACGGCAGTTCGTGAGGCGAGCCTGGCGCTTGTATGCCGGCTGCGCGGCTATCTTCGACGGGTGGACACCACCGCTATCGAGCCACGAGTCTTGCTGATCGGGCTCGACCCATACCGGGTGCCCGGGCCCTGGGACCCCGCACCCGTGGCCGACGCGATTGCCGTCGGCATGGCTCGTTTCACCGATGCCGGGGTCGGGGTCGAAAGCTGCTTGTTCGGGCTCGACGGGAGTGACGACGTCGAGGCAGTCGTGACCGAGGCACTCGACAGCCGGTCGTGGGAGGTGATCGTGGTCGGCGGTGGCGTCCGCAAGTCCGAGGACCAGCTCGACCTGTTCGAACGCATCGTCAACCTTGTGCACCGGCATGCACCCGATGCCGCGATCGCCTTCAACAGCACGCCCGGGGATACCTTCGACGCTGCGGCACGCTGGCTGGACCCACCGGGATGAGCAGGGCGCATACCTGATCACGCGAAGCAGGAGGCCGGGGTCCGGAGCTCCTCGACGGCCTGCGCCACGTCGAGCAAGAGCGGGTCGCCGAACCGCGGGGCGAGAGCCTGCAGGCCGACCGGCAGGCCCGCGGCCGTGCGGCCGGCCGGGATGCTCGCCGCCGGCTGGCCGGTGAGGTTGGCGAGGAAGGCGAACGGCGACCACTGCCGTCCGTCCGCGATGCCGCACTCGCCGTCGCGGGGGAAACGGAGGCCCGCCGGGAACGCCGTCGCCGCGGTCGCCGGGGTCAACAGGAGGTCGAACGGCGCCGAGAACCCGTGGACGGCGTCGTGGACCGCGCGGCGGGCCACGCGCGCGCGGTCGAACTCGTGTGCGGTCCAGTCGCGGTCCACCAGTTCGCGGATGTCGGCCGACACGGGTACCTCGTCGGCGAGCCGACGCAGCGCCGAGCGGTCGGTGTCCATCGCGACGGTCGCGAGGAACGTCTCGCGGAGCTCGGGCAGTGCGGGCAGCCGGGGCGAGACGACCGTGAGGTCCCAGTCGAGCGCGGCGGCCGCGGCCGTGACCGCGGCGCGGACGACCCCGGCGACCTCGGGGGCGACCTCGGCGATGCCGAGGTCCGGGCTGTAGGCCACCCGCAGCCCGCGGGCCCGCTCGGCGTCCGGCACGCCCCAGGTAACGGAGCCGGGCGCGGCGGAGTGCCGGTCCTGCGCGTCGAAGCCCGCGATCACCTCCAGCACCAGCGCGCTGTCGGCGACCGTGCGCGACATCGGACCGATGCACTCCAGCGACTCCCAGCTGTCGAGGCCCACTCGGAGCGGAGCCCGGCAGGAGGGGTACAGCGGCACCACCCCGAATGTCGGCTTGATCGAGAACACCCCGCACACCGCCGCCGGCACGCGCAGCGAACCCCCGCCGTCGCTGCCGAGCGCCAGCGACCCCATGCCTGCGGCAACGGCCGCCGCGGCGCCGCCCGATGACCCGGCCGCAGTCAGGCGCGGGTCCCACGGGTTGCGGGTGCTCCCGAAGAGCGCGTTGTCGGTGACCACCCCGTAGCCCAGCTCGCGGGCGTTGGTCTTGCCGACGAGCACGGCGCCCGCGGCCCGGAGCCGGGCGACGGCGATCTCGTCCTCGGCGGGCACCCAGTCGCGGTGCGCCACGCTGCCGAGCGTCGTGCGGACCCCGGCCGTCGGGATGAGGTCCTTGACCGAGAACGGCACCCCGTGGAGAGGGCCGAGCGGCTCGCCGACCCGGCGGGCCGTGTCCGCCCGGCGGGCGGCGTCGAGTGCGCTGTCGTCGAGGGTGCAGTAGGCCCGCAGATCCGGGTCTGCCTGGGCGATGCGGTCGAGGACCGACCGCATCACCTCCTCCGCCGACCACTCGCCCGCCCGGATCCCGCGGGCCTGCTCGGCGGCCGGGAGGCGCCAGAGGCTCATGCCGGGTGTGATACCGGGGGGAGGCCGCCCAGGTCCTCGGGTCGCCGCGGGAGGAACGTGCCGTACCCGGGCTCCTGCACGAGCTCACCGTCAGCGAGGACGGCGCGCCCACGCACGAACGTGCGCGTCGGGGTCGCCGCCACCGTCCGGCCCTCGTACAGCGAGTATGTCGCCCGCGTGTGCTGGCCGGCCGCGCGGATCACGGTGGGCCTCGCCGGGTCGACGACGACGATGTCGGCGTCCGAGCCCACCTGCAGCACGCCCTTGCGCGGGTACAGGCCGTAGATCTTCGCGGGATTGGTCGCGAGGACCGCGGCCAGCTCGGTGAGCGGCCGGCCGCGGCGCACGACCATCTCGTCGTAGATCACTGGGAGCATCTCGCACCACGGCTCTACGCGCACGCCGCCGCCGCGCGGCGCGGGCGGCCAGGCCGGGGCCGATCTCGGCGATCGTCTCCGCGGTTGAGTTCTCAAACTCCGTTACTGATCACAGGTCTCAGCGGTGGAGCATGCAATACGGGCGGGCGGCTCGGCAGAGGATCAACGACCCACCGGTCACTCCCGGACGACCAGCACGGTCTTCCCTGGGCGGCGTCTCCGGACGGCGCCGCTCTCGTAGGCGGCCCGGCCTTCGGCCAGCGGGAACGTCGCGGCGACGCCGACCTTCAGCTTGCCGGTGTCGATCATGTCGGCCATCGGTTCCAAGCCGTCCCGCTCCGCCGCCACGACGAAGAAGAGGGCCGTGACGCCGTACTTGTCGGCCAACTCCCGCGAGGGAGGCTCCTGGAGGGTGATCAGGCGCCCGCCACGACGCAGCGCCGCGAACAGGGCTTCCGGTACGTCCCGACCGACGGCGTCGATCACGACGTCGAAGACCCCCGTCTCCGCGTCGAGCGACTCCTGGTCGGTGTTGATCACGCGCTCGGCGCCCAGGGCGAGGACGTATCCCACGTCGGGGGCGTGCACCGTGCTCGTGACGCTGGCTCCCACAGCTGTCGCCAGCTGGGTGAGGAAGGAGCCGACACCGCCGGCGCCTCCGTGTACCAGCACGCGCTGGCCCGGTTGGACTGCCGCATGCTCGACGAGGGCCTCCCATGCGGTCAGCGCCGGGAGCACGGCGGCCGCCGCGACGACGTGCGACACCGTGCGGGGCCGGGCGGCTAGGCTCATCGCGGGCACGCTGACGTACTCTGCCGCGGCGCCGTCCCGGTCGAACGGGACCAGTCCGTACACCTCGTCACCGACGGACAATCCGGTGACGCCGTCGCCGACCTCGGCCACGACGCCGGAGAACTCGTGGGACGGGATGACCGGAGTGCGGTCAACACCGCCGGAGGCCCACGTCTCCGGCCAGGTCAATTCGTCGAACGTGATCGCCGCCGCGTGGACGGCGACCAGTACCTCGCCGTCCCCCGGGGTCGGCCGGGGCGCGGATTCATACACCAGAACTTCGGGGCCACCCCGGGTGTGCCCCCGCAACGCCATCATGCTTCCCATAAACATCAGCCCTCCTCGTGTCGTTGGTCGCCGTCATCAAGATCGTCGCCTCCTCGGCGAGCATCTTGAGCATGAGACGGCCCAAGAGTTCTGTATCTCGGCGGCGGTGTGCGCCGCCGAGGCGCGCGGTCATCCGATACGCCGCGCAGCGATTTTCATGTGTCTGACGTCAGTGCGTGCGGACCGCGGGCATTCTGCTCGGAGAACGGGCCGTGCAGCACCGTACGATCGCCGTCCGGCGAAGCGGTTCCCTCGAAGCCGCGCAGGCCCGACGGACCCGCCGCGGAGACCTCGAGCCGCCGGTCTCGCCGACACCGCAGATGCTGCGATCCAGGGCGCCGGTGGCCGATCTCACCGGGCGGCGCCTTCGAGTTCGAGCAGCGACGCCGAATCCTGGTCGAGGTACAGGTGCGCCTGCGGCTGGCCCTGCCGGATGGAGGCCGGGCACATCGGCGTGATCGGGCCCTCGAGCGCCGCCTTGACGGCGTCCGCCTTCCGCGCCTCCGGGGTCAGCACCAACACGACGGGGGCACTTCGCCTCCCTGACGGAGACCCCGCGGCAGGCGCTCTTCCTCGACGGATGCCGCGTCGCCCTCGAGCCCGTAGAAGGCCTTCGGGTGAACCACCTGAACCAGGTTCTCCTTCATCCAGCGACGGAAACTGGCGGGGTGGTCCTCGGACATGCCGAGGTATTCGTCCAGGTGCAGGATCGAGATCTTCGACCAGTCGATGTCGTCACGCTGACGGACCGCGCGAACGAAGCTCAGTTGTGAGTTGCCGGTGGCCAGGACGACGGCGATCTCGTCCCGGTCTGCAGTGCCGATCGCACCGCCTCGGCGAAACGCTCGCTCGCCGCGACGCCGAGCGCGTCATTCGATTCGGCGATCGAGACGCCGAGTTTGTCGAAAGTCAATTCCTGCATGACAATCCTTCCGTTTCTCCGCCTGAGTCGATGGCGTGCACAAAGCATATTTGTGGACAAGCGGATCTGACGAACATCAGTTCGTTGCGAGTGGCTCCGGCTCTGCCTGCCACTGGCCGCCGACGGCGACGGCGACCGGCCGGAGCCGCCACGACGGGCCACGCCGCCGCGGGTAGCACCCGGTGCGTCACCGCTCCGCGGGCGCGCGCAACTCGCCGAGCACCACCGCGAACGACGCCGCGGCGGCCGTCAGCTCGTAGCCGGGGAGCACCCCGGGGCCGCACGACGCGCTGCCGATCCCGTGCTGTGCAACGTCGAGGTTGACGAACAGACACCCCTCGTCGGTCAGCTCGACGGTGTGCCTGGCGGCATCGAGTTGCTCGGTGCTCCATCGCCGGACGGTCAAGTCAACCGTCGGCACGCCCTCGATGCGGAGACCGGCGCCGGCCGCGTCGGTCAGCGTGGCCCAGCGAACCCCGGCCCGGTTGCCGTTCTCCTGGGGGTGGACGTACGGCGTCTGCATGGCGTCGACGCCCGCGCGGAATCGGCCGACCCAGGTGCCGTAGCCGGTGTCGGCGTACGCCTCCCCCGGCCCGCGGCCGAACCACTCCACCCGATCGAGGTGCCGCGGCAGCCTCAGGCGCAGTCCGAGGCGCGGCAGCGGGCAGGGCAGCTCGCGCTGCGGCTCCACGTCGACGTCCAGCCGCAGTGCCTCGCCGTGCCCGGACCAGCGGAAGGTCACCGCGAATCCGATGTCGGTGCCCGCGGGCGCGACCCGTTCGCGCACCATGAGCGCATCGTCGGTCACCTCGACGGCGACGAGACGGTGCTGCAGACGATCGAACCCGAGGCCCCGCCAGGTGGGCACCAGCCAGTGCGAGGCGGCGCCGGAGTCGTTGTCCGTGGGCGCGCGCCACAGGTCCAGCTGGGGGGACCCGAGCAGCTCGACGGCACCGACGCGCAGGAGTCTGCCGCTGGCGGCGTCGAATGTGCCGGCACCGAACGTGACGTCCGGCCCGACACGCGTGAGCCCCGATCCGCCCACCGGTTCCGCGCGGGGCCGAGCACCAAGGTCGACCTGCCCGCGCGACAGGACGTGGCCCGCCGGCGCCCACGGCTCGTCATGCGCCAGCTCGGCGGTCACCGTCACCCAACACTCCCCCGCGGAGTTCGCGGGCACCCGGGTCGCCTCGGCCGGCAGCGGCACCAACGCGGACTCCCCTGGCCCCAGCGTCGGCACGGTAAGTACCCCGCGGGCAATCCCGAGGCCGTCGATCTCGAGGGCCCAGCGGACGGTGATCCCGCCGAGGTCGCGCACGTCGAACCGGTTGCTGATCCGGACACCCCCGTCGTCGGGCTCGATCCGGACCTGCGCGATCACCGCGGCGAAGTCGTGCAGGCTGGGCGAGGGCGTGCGGTCGGGGAAGAGCAGGCCGTCTGCTACGAAGTTCCCGTCGTGCAGCGGCTCGCTGAAGTCGCCGCCGTAGGCGAACCGCTCCCGCCCGTCAGGGTCGCGCTGGCGCAGGCCGTGGTCGATCCACTCCCACACGAACCCGCCCATGCAGCGTGGCGACGACTCAAACAGCTCCTGGTACTCCACCAAGCCGCCCGGTCCGTTACCCATCGCGTGGGCGTACTCGCACTGGACGAACGGCATGCCGCGCCGCCGCGCGTCCAGCGCCGCGTCCGCCAGCGGCTCCTCTGACCGGGTCGCGATCGCGGCGACCTCGGTGTGCGAGGCGTACATGCGGCTGTAGACGTCCACGTCCGGGCACGACCAGTCATGCTCGTAATGGATCGGCCGTGACCCGTCCCTCTCACGGACCCACGCCGCCATCGCCGCGAGGTTCTTACCCGTGCCGCTCTCGTTGCCCAACGACCAGAGGATCACGCTTGGGTGGTTCTTGTCGCGCTCGACGGTGCGCCGCATCCGGTCGGCCAAAGCCTCGGCCCAGAGTGGGTCGTCCGACGGGTTGTTGCGCCAGTCGACGACGTTGAACCCGTGCGTCTCCAGGTCGCACTCGTCGAGAACCCACAGGCCGTACTCGTCGCACAGATCCAGGAACGCCGGGTGCGGCGGGTAGTGGCTCGTGCGGACGGCGTTGATGTTGTGTCGCTTCATCAGCAGCACATCGGTGAGCATCTCGTCCCGGGTGACGGCGCGACCGCGGTCGGGCGAGAACTCGTGGCGGTTGACGCCGCGGAGCGTAATCGGCCGGCCGTTGACGGTGAAGACGCCGTCGACGATCGCGACCGCGCGGAAGCCGACGCGCAGCCGCACGCGCTCCACGTCCGTCACCACCTCGGCGTCGTACAACCGCGGTACCTCCGCGGACCAGGGCTCGACGTGCGACACCCCGATCTCGGTGCCCGTGGCCGCGTCGATGCCGAGCTCCGGCACGAGCACCCGCGCCAGCACCGAGGTGTCGATCCGCAGAGTGCCTGCGCCGTCGGAGTATCCGGCGTGCACGAAGACGTCGTCGAGCCCGCCGGCGGGACGCGACAGCAGCCGCACCTCGCGGAAGATCCCTGACAGCCACCACATGTCCTGGTCCTCGAGGTAGCTGCCCGACGACCACTGGTGCACCCGCACCGCCAGCACGTTCTCCCTGTCGTCCGCCAGCAGGTCGGTGACGTCGAACTCGTCGGGCAGGCGGCTGCCCACCGACGTCCCGACCGCGCTCCCGTTGACCCAGACCTTCAGCGCCGAGTCGACCCCCTCGAACCGCAGCACGGCCCGCGAACCGGCGAGGAAGCCGACAGGCAGCCGGAACGTCCGCCGGTAGTCACCAGTCGGGTTATCGTCCGGGACGAACGGCGGGTCGACCGGGAACGGGTAGCGGACGTTGGTGTAGGCCGGGGCTCCGTAGCCGTGCAGCTGCCAGTGAGCCGGAACCGGGAGCGTGTCCCAGGCGGTGTCGTCATGGCCCGGGGCGACGAAGTGCTCGGCCAGGTCGGCGCGCCGTGAGTAGCGGAACCGCCACGAGCCCGACAGATCGAGCGCCGGCGCGTCCGACTGAAGCCATGCCCGAGCCGGACGGACTCCTCGGATCGGGTAGCGGTCTTCGAACCACTGGACACGGGCTTCGCGACTCACAGACGGACTCTCCTCGATCAGGGGCGGAGACCCTTCGGTAAGCGGCGCTAGATTCGCCTAGTGCGCGCACGGCTCGGTGCTCCCGAGCTCCGGTGACAGTCGTCCACGGTCACCGACCTGGCCTCAGCCCGCCGGGCCGAACGCGCGCAGCACGCCGCCATGTCCTCGGCTCCATGCCCTTCTCCAGCCTGCACCGCGTAGATCCGGTGCAGCAAGGACATCAAGCCATCGGCGCCACCCGAAGGTCCGTCCACTCTCCGCGAGACGGATCACGGTGTTGGTGTCAAGCGGCTGAGGTACGGGTCTCATCCGGCGATGGGGCGACCCGCACGGCTAAGGGGGATGAGAGCGGGCTGCGGCGCGTCGAGCCTGTGGTGCAGCAGCCAGGTGCCACGTGCGGTGATGAGCGCGATCGAGCCGATGAGGACGAGGGCAGCGAGGCACTCGCCGGCAAGCAGGGCGGGAGAGCTGTCGATCTGCTCGCCCAACCAGCCCGCGCCGATGAGGACGCCGACCACCGGATCGACGCTGGTGATCACGGCCACGGCCGGTGCCACCAGCTGTCCTTGCTGGAAGGTGTTCTGGCTCAGCAGGAACCCGATCGGGCCGATCACGCAGACGACGTAGAGGACCGGGTGTCGGAAGGGCTCGTCCAGCCCCACCCGCAGCTGGCTGGTGATGATCTTCGTCAGCCCGGCGGTGACCCCGTAGAGCACGCCGGTCGCCAGCGCCAGGGCCAGCACCCGCGACGAGTGCTGGACGGCAGCGGCGTACGCCAGGCAGCCAATCACGAGGACGGTCAGGAAAACCGTCAACGGCAGGGCCGCCAGCAGGTCGAACTGGTCGTGGGCCGGGCCCACGGTGGGCCGGGCGAGCAGGAGGAACGCCGAGAGGCCTGCGGTACAGCACAGCGCACCGAGCAGGATCAGGGGGTCGGGGTGCCGGCCCTGCAATATCGCCGAGAACACTGCGGCGAACGCCACCCCGGTGACGAGCACGGGTTGCACCACGGCGAGCGGACCGAAGGCCAGCGCGACGATCTGCAGGGCGAGGGCAACGACGGTGGCCACCAACCCGAGCAACCACATCGGCCGCGCCAACAGCTCGACGATCAGCCGCGGGCTCAGGGTCGGGGTGACCGCCACCTCCTTGGTCGCCCGTTGCTGGGCGGCGCTGGCCAATCCGAATCCGGCGGCACCGAGCACGGCAGCAGGCACCGCGATCACCAGCGCCGTTCCCGTATCCATCGCCACCTCCAACCCGGATCGAGAACAGTCGTATCCGCGGCCGGTGTCGGAACGCTGCTACTGCTGGGTGTCGGCACGGCGCTGCTGGCGCACACCACGAGTTGCGTGCTTTTCTTCGGCTTCGGGGTCGCGGTGGGCGGCTTGGTGGTGCTGCCCCGCCGCATCCGGCGCGTGACGCCCGTCGAGGAGCGGACCCAGGCCCACCTGCTCATCAGTGTGCTGCTGGTGGCTGCCTTCGTGGTCGTGCTCGCGAACATCACGCTGCTGTCGTCGATCGGCTGGATCGGCCTGACCCTCGTCGAACCGACGGCGCAGCCAGGCAACGGGAGACCGATCGCGCTGCTGTTCGGGTGCTCCCGGCCGGCCTGCGTCGCGATCGCCGCAGTGCTCGCCTTGACCGGCCAGGGCGCATCTCTTTCGCCCGCAATGAATGTCATTTG
The DNA here is from genome assembly GCF_039526725.1 of Pseudonocardia aurantiaca. Classification (NCBI taxonomy): domain Bacteria; kingdom Bacillati; phylum Actinomycetota; class Actinomycetes; order Pseudonocardiales; family Pseudonocardiaceae; genus Pseudonocardia; species Pseudonocardia aurantiaca. The sequence goes on along the minus strand of NZ_BAAAJG010000011.1, from coordinate 180,681 downwards.
CCGACGGTGCATCATGTCGATCGGCCGCGGGATGGGTCAAGGCGTCGGAGTAGGAGACCGCTGACGACGATCATCGCGAGGGTGAGCCCGGCGAGGATGCCCATGTCTACGGCCCAGGTAGTGGCGTTGTGGTTCCACAGCGGGTCACCGGTGGTCAGGGGGGCCGCCGACGACAACGTGGTGGGGGCGCGGCCGAGGTCGAGGGTGGCGGAGCCGATGGCGTAGCCCCAGCGGGCGGGGACGAGCCAGGACAACTGTTCTAGAACCGCTCGCCCCTTCATGGGGAACAAGCCGCCGCAGAGCATGAGTTGGCACATGATCAGCAGAACGAGAAGGGGCATACCGCGGTCGGCGTTGTCGATGACAGCGGAGATCAGCAGCCCGAGGGCCGTGGCGGCCCAGGTGACACCGATGATGGCCAGCATGATCTCGATGGTTCCGGAGGCGACGACAAGTGGTTGGTCGGGGCCGGCAACACCGACTAGGGCGAGGGTCGTGAATAGCGCGGCTTGGATGCCGGTCAGCAAGCCGAGTACGGCGACTTTCGAGCTGAGGTAGGCGGCCAGGGAAAGGCCGGTCGCGCGTTCTCGCCGGTAGATGGCGCGTTCCTTGACCAGTTCGCGGACCGCCGCCGACGACCCCATCAGGATTCCGCCCATAACCAGGACGAGGAGAAGTTGGGGTGGTTGCTGGCCCCCCGCCGCGGTGGAGAGCCCGCCGCCGCCGGGCATGGCGCGGGCGAGCAGGCTCAGGAGGACTGGGAGTACGGCGAGGGAGGCGAGGTAGGGGCGGTCGGCGGCGATGACGGCGAAGTAGCGGCGGCACAGGATCGAGAACTGGCTGAGGGGGGACTGCTGGCGTGGCGCCGGACCGGGCGATGCGGTCTTGGGGGAGACGCGCTGCGGCGCGCGGCTGGCTTCAACACGCTGCGGCGCGCGGCTGGCTTCAACGTTGCGGTAGTAGAAGGGGGACTGTCGGAAGCGAGCGGCCCAGTCGGTGTTGGCTTCGTGTTCGAGGAGGAGAAACACCTCGGCGAAGTCGGGTTGGTCGAAGTAGGCGAGTGCTTCGGCGGGTGGACCGAAGTAGGCGACCTGACCGCCCGGGGCGAGGATCAGCAGCCGGTCGCACAGCTCGAGGTTCGCGACGCTGTGGGTGACCACGACGACGGTACGTCCGTCATCGGCCAGGTCCCGCAAATTGTGCATGACCTGCTTGTCCAGTCCGGGGTCCAGCCCGGATGTGGGTTCGTCGAGGAACAGCAGCGACGGTTTGGTGAGCAGCTCAAGTGCGACGCTGGTGCGTTTGCGCTGGCCGCCGGAGAGCTTGGAGATCCTCAGCTCGGCGCGGTCTTGTAGGCCGAGCTCGACCAGTACCTCGTCAATGCGTTCTTCCCGGTCGTGGTCGGACACTTCGGTGGGGAACCGTAGCCGTGCGGCGTAGGACAGGGCCCGGCGGACGGTGAGTTGCGGATGCAGGATGTCGTCCTGGGGAACCGATCCGATGCGTTGGCGGAGCTCGTCGAAGTTTGCGTAGAGGTCTTGGCCGTCGTAGCGGACGCGGCCGGCGTCGGCGGGGCTAAACCCGGTGAGTGCGCGCAGCAGGGTGGACTTCCCGGCGCCACTGGGTCCGATCACGGCGAGCAGGCTGCTGCGGCCGGGCAGGGAGAAGCTGGCCCCATCCACCAGGGTGCGGCCATCCTTGATCACGGTCAGGTCGTCGGCCTCCATAGCGACGTCGCCGGTGTCGAGGTACTTGACGAGAGTCCCGTTGACCAGTTGCAGCAGGTTGTGGCCGATCCCTACCAGGTCCCGTTCGGTGACGGCCGTTTCGGTGATGCGGTGGCCATTGACGAAGGTGCTGTTGGGGCTGGCAAGGTCGGTCAGCCGCCCGATGTCCGCCAGCACCTCGGCGAGGTTCTTCTCAGTGCCGGTCGTCGGATCGGCATACCTCCCCTGAGTGGCCGAAGGTTCAGCCAGATCGGAGATCTCGGCCATGGGCTGGACCATCTCGGGAACCTGCAGCAGCATCGACTCGATCTCGGCCAGCTCGTTCCGGTAGCCGCGCACATTGCCCTGCCGGTCGATCCGTCCGTGGTACTCGATCTCCCCGTCGATGTTGACCCGGCCCAGGTCACCGGTGCGATAGATCCGGCCTGACGGGTTCGAGGGAATGCCCAGGAAGTCCGGGATGAACGCCTCGTCGGTGAGGTCGTCGCGGTTCAGGTACCCGCAGGCAAGCCCGATCCCGGCGATCCCGATCTCGCCGATCTCCCCGTGCGGCAGCGCGTGGGACGGGTCCTCGACGTCCAGGATGACCGTGCTGTAGGTGGGCAGCGGGATCCCGATCGTCGCTGGTTTGTCCGGGTGCAGCTCGGTCCAGGTGGCGGTCACCGTCGCCTCCGACGGGCCGTAGACGTTGAGGAACCGCCGGCCGGGGCGGTGCCAGCGCGTGATCAGTTCCCGCGGGCAGGAGTCGCCGGCCACCAGCAGGAACCGCAGGTCGGGCAGATCGTCCTCGATCGTGGCCAGCACGGTCGGAACGCTGCACATCGCCGTCACGCGGCGCTCGCTGAGAAACGCGTGCAGGTCAGCACCCAGCAGACTCCCGCCGGACGGCCTGGGCACCAGGGTGGCGCCGCACGACCACGGCACCCAGATCTCCTCGACCGAGAAGTCGAACGCGATCGACAGCCCCTGGTAGACCCGGTCTTGAGCTCGGAGGCCGTACACCTCGGCGGCGACCTTGACGAAGTTGCAGATGCTGGGGTGGTCGACCGCCACTCCCCGTAGTCGACCGTTGGAGCCGGACGTGTAGATGATGTAGGCGAGCTGGTCGTCCAGGATGCCCCGCTCGGCGTCGATGAGCCGGCGCGAGTTCTGCTCGTCGATCAGGCGCGCGGCCAGGTCGAGGCACACCAGCTCGGTACCGCGGACGGTCAGCAGCTCGATCTGTTCCACCCGCTGGGCCACGCCCGACGCCGACAGCACCATGCGGACGCGGGCGTCCTCGATGATGTAGGCCAGCCGATCCGTCGGGAAGCTGACGTTCAGGGGGACGTACGCGGCGCCGATCTTCAGCACTGCCAGCATCGCGATGTAGGAGTCGGCCGGGCGGTCGAACAGCAGCCCGATCCGGTCGCCGGCGCTGGCACCGCGCAGACGCAGGTACCGGGCCAGCTGGTTGGCCCTGGCGTCCAGCTCGTCGTAGGTGAGCGACAGCTCGTCGGAGTCCACCGCGAGCTGGCCGGCCCGGCCGTACCTCTGGTACCAGTCACAGCGCGTCTCGAACAGGTGGTCCAGGCGCTCGTCCCCGCGGACTCGCCAGCCCTGCGCCTCGTGCTGGTCAACAAGGACCAGCTCGGGTATCGGCACGAGCGGCAGGGTGTGCGGCTGCTCACCGAGCCGGGTCGCGTGCTGGCGGTGCTCCCGCCGGGTCAGCAGCTCCACCGAGCGTGGGCCCAGCGGTTCGCCGGTGACGTGCGGGTGGGCGGGCTGTCTCAGTGGGTTCATCCCGTCCTCTTTGTGATCGCGGTGCAGTGGAGATGGGGCGTCAGGTGGCCGGATCGCGACTATCGGATCGCCGGTGTCCGGCGGCCTTCTTGGTCAGGAAGGATCCGCCCTCGGCAGCGGTCCGGACCATCGAGCGGTCCCCCCACTTGTCGGTGTGCACCCCCGAGTACAGGTAGGGACTGGTCCCGGCTGCTGGCCCGGTGACCGCGTCGGTGGCACGGGTCAGGTGCCCGGGAACCGGCGGTCAGCTCGCTAGAACTGCGCACGTCCTCGCCGGGGCGTGAGCAGGCGCAGTCGGGCGGTGAGGTTCACGGCAGCGTCCACCCGGTCGAGAGCGACGACCGGCGGCATCGGCCACGTCGGCGCGGTGGGGTCGGGTGGACTGGAGAAGTCGAGCACTTCGGCGATGTTGCGGGCTGCGCTGTCACAGGGCGTCAGCGGCGGGAGGTTCCAGCGCCAGTCGACGGCCTTGAGCACCTCGTACTCGTCGTGAGCGACGGGGCCGCGCCACCACCGTGCGGTCGCCGAGGGGTAGACATCTCGACTCCGGACGGGCGCGCGACCGCGGCCGCCACGAACGTCGTACCGAGATCGACTCCGAGGATATGCGTCACGGGTGCCGCTCGATGTCACGGGCCTCCCGGAAAGTCCCTACCCTAGCGCCATGAATACCTCCGATCGAGAAAAGTCCGGAGCGGATTCAGGATCTGCGACAGGCGCGTGGCCGAGTTGTCTCGACTCACGGGTCCAGAATGATCGAATCGCCCCGGACCCCGATCTCTCGTGGGCTCAACGCCCGCATCGCGGGACCATTGACGACCGCGCCGTCGGTGATCGCGAATCGTCTCCCGGTTGATTGTCGCGTCGGCGACCGTGGCGAGCATGCATCCGTCATCGGTACAGATCGCGGTGAAGGCCCTCGACTGTCCTGCCGCGGCCCAGGTGACGACGAGCCGGTACTCCGGCAAGATCCTCCCGCCGCCGACGGGGATGTCCGACGTCGCTGTGAGCGCCGGCGCGATACCACCGGGATCGGCGGGAGCCGGGAGCGTCCGGGACCGCGGCGGGGCTCGCCGCCGGGGGCGTCCAGAACGACGAGGCGGCGATTCCTCTCGCGCCACGCATGCGGCAACCCATCAGCCACGCCTCGTAGTCCCGGGCATCCGGGGCACTAACCCTGAACAACATCAACCTTAAGGACTTGTCATGCGCATACTGCGATGGATCGTCCCCACGCTCGTGGCAGTTGCGGCCTTGCTACTCGTTCCGGGCTGGGCGTTCGCGTCCACCGTGTCCACCGATCAGGTCAACGGGTTGGAGTACTCGGCGACCTCGACGGTCGGGAAGTTTGCCGGGACGGCGACCGGTGATCTTCCCGGCGCCTTCACTGCGACCGTCGCGCACGCTCCGCTCGATCCCCGGCCGGGTATGTCAGTGCCCATCACCGGTGGCTCCTTCACTCTCTACAGCCGCCGCATCATCACCGGCAGCTTCAGCGGAGGGGCGGTCACTTTGCTGGCGAGCCCGTCGAACTGCAGGGACGAAACCTACGAGGTCACAGGGACACTCAACGGTCTCAATACCGGCGGATCCGGTGACGTCACCGTCATCCTGACGCACCTCCGCAGACAGCTGGGTGCTCAGTGCCTGACCTACGGGGCGAGGGTCGCAGGGTCTCTCAACATAGCGCTACCGGGCCCCGATGGACCGGGTTCACCATGATGCGCTCGGCTGCCCATCACCCCAATGCCCAGTTCGTCACCTGGCAGAATCTGCGAACGGATCAAGATTCCCACCAAGCAGACACCGTCGGCTGACTGTGCGGCTGACAGCGGCCAGTCCAAACTGGTTCTGGCGCAGTTTGCGTGATCGCCGCGCGGCGCGCCACCGGGTCGTGGAGTGATATACCGGCGCCCGCAGCATCACCGCCTGCCCGGACCTGTGGGCGCCTCCTTGCGGGTGGCGCGGGTGGCGCCTCCGCGCGGAGCGCGCCGCTGGGCCCGGCGGCTACGACGATCCATGGACGGTGCTGCGCCGGCACACGGCGGCCCGCATCGGGCTGGGCCGGGCCAGCGACAGCGTGCCCACCACACGCCTTCTCGACGGCTTCCCACGATCGCGGTCCGCACTGCGGCCCCTGACCCGCACGACCTATCTGCAGCGACCGGATCTGGGTCGCTTCAACGTGCCCGCCCGGCGGGCTCGGCTACCGCGCAGCAGCCGCGAAGCTCGTCGCCCTGATGGCCGAGGCGCGCCTGCTGGGCAGTCGCCAGCACTGGGAGGACGCGGATGCTGGGAACTTCTCGCGGGATGTGTGCGTGCCGTGCTGGCGCAGTCGGACTTGAGGAGGGCTGAGGGAGCCGGGGGGCGGGCCGGACAGCCATGCCGAGCGGACCGGTCTCGGCGGAGACGATGGCGGACGACGCGGCAACAGTTCTCCGAGCTCTCGACATTCCCGCCGCCCACGTCGCAGGCTTCTCCGGGGGCAGCATCATCGCCCAGAAGCTTGCGCTGCGGCATCCCCAGCTCGTCCGCAGCCTCGTCCTGCAAAGTACGTGGTCGGTGATGGACCCCTACCTTCGCTCGTGGCTCCTTTTCGTCCGCTGGCTGGTCGAGGTCGCTCCGAGCGAGCGCGCGTTCCTCGAGGGGTTCTTCCTGGACATCTACACGGCGCGGGCGCACAACGACGGAACGGTCGGCCAGATCATCGAGGAGGTGCTGGACTTCCCGCACAAGCAGAGCACCGAGGACCTGCAGCGCTTCCTCGACGCCTTCGTTGATCACGACACGACCGACCGCCTCGCGGAGATGACCGTCCCAACCCTCGTCCTGGCCGGCGGCCGAGACGTGACCAGCCGCCCGGAGCTCGGCCGCGCCGTCGCGAAGCGGATCCCCGGCGCCCGGTTCGAGGTGATGGAAGAGGAGGCCCATCAGCCCTTCCAGGAGGTCCCGGACCAGTGGAACGCCGGGGTCGACGCCTTCTGGCAGGAAGTCGAGGCACTGGCCTGAAACCTTCGTCGGTGGAATCGGAGCACGGGTAAACCTCGCAGCCTTCCCTCGACATCGAGATCGCCGAGCAGGTCACCGGCCGGTCGTCACCTCCGAGATCGCGTCGCCATCTCGACGAACGGCCGCAGAGACTCGGCGTCCTGCAGCGCATCGAGGCTCACGGTGTGGGCGATTCTGGGATCGAACCAGTGACCTCTTCGGCGCCTCTCTGTGTCAACACCGGCTACTTCCCTTCGGTCGTCGGGGTTGGGCCGGCCGCGCTGGATTCTGTAGTCGCCCCCGGGTGTCCTCCCGAGCCCGCTGCCTGCGCATCGCGCAGCAGCGTTCGATAGACCACGACGGACAGCCGCCGCTTCAGACACCGCAACGCCTCCTTGTGGTTCTTCCCTGCTGCCCGTTTCCGCTGGTAGTAGGCGCGGCCAGCCGTGTCGTGACGGATTTGGGTGATTGCCATGACGTGCAGCGCGTAGTTCAGCTGCCGATCCCCCGCCGCGAGAGCCGATGCCGGACGACATCGCCCGAGGAGACGGCGATCGGCGCGGTGCCCGAGTACGACGCGAACGCCGCCGCCGAGCCGAACCGGTGAATCGACCCGACCCGGGCGAGGATCTTCCCGGCGAGCATCCCGCCAATGCCGAACAGCCGGGTCAGCGTCGTCCCGGACTTACGCACTGCGGCGGTGATCTGCTCACCCGTCGCGGCGGTCCGCTGATCGAGCCGGCGAACCTCCGCGATCAGGTCGGCCGCCAGCTGCCGCCGGGTGGCGCCTAGAACATCCCGCCCGGCGCAGCAGACCGGCGGCCTGGTCCGCGGTCAAGCCGGTCTGCGCGCCACCCGGGACCAGGTGCGCGAGCAGCGCATGCAACCGATTGAGCGTCTGGGTGCGTGTCTTGACCAGGTCGTCGCGGTGCTCGGTCAGCGCCCGCAGCGCGAGCGCAACCTCGTCGAACTGCACCGACACCAGCGCGGGAGCGGTCCAGGCGACCACCGCGACCGACAGCGCGTCGGCCTCGTCGGTCTTGCGGCCATGCCCGGTCGACAGCGTCCGCACCCGCGCGGCCAGCTTCGCCGGCACGTCCGCCACCGCCAGCCCATCGGCCAGCAGCCGCGTCGTCAGCGGCGCCCCCGATCCACTCGCGCCCTCGATCGCCCAGCTCGTCTCCTGCCAGTCCCGGGCGAACCGCCGCAGCTCGCGATAGCCCTCCCGGTTCGCCTCGACCCGGATCGAGCGCTGCAACCGCAACGACCCGTCCACCACGACCGCGGTCCACGACCGCTTGTGCGGATCAATCGCGATCACGACCGGACCGGCGCAACCAGCTCGACGCGACACCCAACCTCCTCGACGACGACCAACAAGGGGTTCGAGGAGACGGCACACCGACTTCGGGCGAAGCAGGCCTCTCTTCAGCCACTCACCTCGACGGCCATGGCCGGGACGCAGGCCGAAGAACAGTCAACCCGGGATGGGGCAACAGGTGCGAACCGAGCGACCCCGACCACCGCCTCGGCGATCATGGCTGCAGACCCGATCTCCTGCCAGCATTGAACAGGTCGGTGTGAACGCGGATTATCCGTCCGACGAAGTCTCGCCGCGGGCCGCCTGCGCTGGTCGCCGTGCTGCCTCGTGTCGTCCTGTGTGACGGCGTGTCGGGCGTCGTGATGCCTCCCTGCTGTTGCCTGCTGCCGTCACGGTCGCAGGTCTGCACCCGCTGCGGCGAACGCTCCGAACCACGAACCCTGCGAGACAAGATCCACAATTGGAAAGCAGCGACGATCAATCCTCCAGTTCCTTCTGGCTACCTGCCCAGAGGGGCCGCAGCGTCCCTCGTTGACCGGCGTTAACAGCGCATCCACTCCGGGTCTACTCCGCCACATCAGGGCAGCACGTAGCGGGTGCCACGGCGCTGTCCGGTGGTCACGAGCAGCCCCTCCTTGACCAGGTGCGTGGCCACGCCCCGCGCGCCGGTGGCGTCGAGCCCGGTGAGCTCGCGGATCTGCTCGTTGGACAACGGCCCGCTGACAGCCGCGGTCAGCACCGCATCTAGATGCGCAGGATCCTGCGTAGAGCTGGCACGCCGCTCACGGGGAGCCTGCGGACCGGCCGCACCCCGGCCGGCCGCGCGCGGCAGCGGAGCGACATCGACCCTGCCGGTCGGGCGCCAAGACGCGGGACTGGGGTTGCTGGGAATCTCGCCTCGATCTCAGTCGCATGGTCGGGGTTCGGTCGCATCCCGTTCCGGGTCGGGGCGGGGTCGGGACAGGATGATCTGAGCGACCCCGACGATGAGGACGGCGATGGTCAGCACCCGTTCGGCGGCGGGCAGTGGCCGGAAGTAGCCGTAGACCTGGGTGGCCACGGCGAACAGCTGGGCGCCGAGTGGCAGCACGATCGCGGGCCAACCGGTGATCTCCCGCGACGGACGGGGCGGCGACGGCAGCCGGGTGGCGCCGACCGCGAACGCGAGCGCGCCCGCGCTCCAGAGGAAGTCGTAGGGTCCGTCGTGGGCCACGACGTCGGCCGCGGTGAGGCTGTAGGCGGCGTCGGCGACGGTCAGGCAGACCAGCCCCACGCCCACCCACGGCCAGCTGCCCCCCAGACGCCAGGACAGCAGCGGGAGGCTGCCGAGGAGCGCGCCGAGCAACAGCACGTCGCCGAGGGGGTAGGCGACGGTGACGATCTGTCCCAGCAGATCGATCGGAGCGTTCGCCAGCACCGGCTCGATGAGCAGCAGCACGCCTGGGGCCGCCACGACGAGGACCAGGACAAAGCCGTCGAGCCACCGGTGCCACGGGACGTCGAGCACCCGGGCCCGGACCATGAGCACGAGGCCCGCCATGAACAGCGGATACGTGCTCAAGTAGAGCGCGTCGGTGGGGTTCGGGGAGGGCACGGCGCCACCGCCGGAGTACAGCGCACTCCAGGTGATCTCGGCGAGGGCGAACAGCAGCAGCGCCGCGGCGAAGCACCACCACGCCGCCCGGGACGGACCCGCACGCCGGCGACGCGCACCCCACGCGCAGATCGCACTCGAGGCCAGGATGAGCCCTGCGTGGAGCCAGTCGTCGACGACCGGCAGATCCAAGGGGTGGTCGCCGGCGGAGAGCTGGTGGACGGCCTCCACGACCAGCCCGATCAGCAGCACCACGGCAAGGACCCACCGCGGACCCGTCCCGCCGCTTCGCTCGCGGGGCCGCACGAGCCAGCGTGTGTGCGACACAGGTCCGCCTCCGATACCTGAGGGGTCTGGCTCTCCCCCGACCCAGGACCTTCCACGCGAGGTGCATTTACGGTGGCAGTCGTGTCGATCGCTGTGGATGAGCTGGCCAAGCAACTCTACGTCGACCCGGGCGACGTCGGCGTCATTCTCGCCACACTCGCGGACGAACCGATCGCGGACGCCGTCTCCAACGAGCTCTCTGGTGAGGTTCGGATGATCCGCGACGGATTCGGCTTCCGGACCAGGCCGCAGCTCTGAACCAAGCAGACTTGGACACGTGGCGCGAAGAGACCGGTCTGCAGAAGCCGGACGGCGATCGGCACGTCCCCGGCGTGCACGGCGGCAGGCCACAGGATGACACCGAGACTCCTTGACCCCCAGGCATATAACTCTGCCGCCCAGCCTGGCGTCCGAACTCAAAACGCCTGGTGGGACGTCCGCTGGAGTCCACGCCCGTCCGGCTTGTGCCCCCTCGGATGTCACTCAGTTTGTCGCTCAGCGGCGACCTCCCCCTCATTTGCACGAGGCTCTCGTCAGGGCTTGCCGAGGTTCGACGTCATGCCCCTCGGCTTTTCCGCTGGCCGTGCAGTTTCGCAGGCGGCATCGGCACCCGGCGTTCCAGAAGCGAGTCGGCGGGCCGCTGAGTAGCAGGGTCGGCCCTCCCCCTCCCCTTCGAACCACCATTGACGAACGGCTCTTCCGCGAACAAGCCACGCTCCAGCCACAGAATGACCACAAAAAGCGGCCTGCAGGCGACGGTGCACACACTCACAACGGTGTGCGCCCGTAGACGACGTGGAAGCTGCGAAAACTGGGCTCCTCGCCCGAAAGGCGCAGCTCGAGGATTCGGTCCTTCACGCCGACCACGGCCATCACTCGATGCAACCACAACCAGCAGCGCCGCTGCCCAGAACGGCCAGACACACGTCGCAATACCGCCGGGCGTGACCAGTCGACCCGCCACACCGCACAGCGCCAGCCAAGGACGGACGACGGCGTGGTCGATCGGATCGAGTTCCAGCTGCGACGTTCCACCACGGCCGGGCAGGATGGCGTGATGACGTTCCGGATGGACTCCCCCCGCGGGCCGACGTGACGGAGCGGCTCGCCACCAAGGTCGCCGATCTCACTGGACCCGGCACCACCGACCGCTTCGGCATCGGCGGCACAGACTTGGGCACGACCACGACGGCCCAGCACGGGCACCTGGTCTCGGTGTTCGGAGACACGTTCCGGCGGGCCGGCGGCGGCGGGCCGGGCTGGCGCGCGCCGGTCGTGCTGTTCGCCGCCCCGGCGAGCGTCCCGACCGGACTGTGCTGGACCGGCTCGGCCGGACGCGGCACGTACGCCCGCCAGGTGGTGCGGTACGTGCACCACGGCTGGCGCCGCTGGGGCAGGCGGCTGCGGCGGGTGGCAACCATCCTCCCCACTGACGTCCTCACCGTCGGCGACGACATGTACCTGCACGTCATGGTGTGCCGCGAGTTGGGCAACGTGCATTGGACGGGGGACGGCGGCCGCACCTGGCAGCCCACCGGCACGCGCTGGCGGGCGGACCTGCACAGCGGCCCACGCTCAGACACACCGCCGTGATGACCCCTCCTCCACGCCTGCGTCGACACCTCCACGATCGCGCTGTGGCTTGGCCACGGCGGAACGAAGGCGACCCAGATCTACCTGCACGCTAACCTCGCACTCAAGCAAGCAGCCCTCGCCCGGACCACACCGCCGGCAGTCGGACCAGCTCGATACCGCCCCGCCGACGACCTGCTCGCGCTCGGGTTTGCGGCCTTCCTGCAGCGCAACTGCTCGCGGACGACCGGGAGGATCTTCTCGGTGATCCTGGCCTGTTCCCACCGCACGAAGTACCAGTACACCGTCTGCCAGGGCGGGAAGTCCGCCCGGGAGATGCCGCCACGAGCACCCGGTCGGCACCACGTACAAGATCGCGTCCAGCACGGCGCGGCGCGCGGATGCTTCTCCGGCCGGCCACGGTCTTCACCTCCGGCAACAGCGGCTCGATCAGAGCCCACTGCTCGTCGCTGGTGTCCGAGGGGTACCGCCGCGTATGTCGAGCCACCCCCGCCACGGTTGATCATCGAGCCGGTCAGGTCACGCAGACACGCCGAATCTTCTCAAACGCGCTCTTACCTAGTCCAAATTTCGGACTGTGCCGCGCCCTATCTGTCCTATGTCCTATCTCGTCCTATGTCCCGCAGTGGATCTAGTACTCCAACGGCGGCTGCGGCGTGTCGTGTGATGCTGACGCCTTATCTGGGCGCGCATTCGGGCGACCCTTTTTTCCGGGGCCGGTGACTTGTGGACCATCCTTCGACCAAGTGGCGGCCAGGCGACGACCATAGCGACGCTAAGGATTTCGCGGACGACCGAAGAGTTCTACCACTACTCCACGAGCCACGCACCCTGATGGCCGACAGCGGTCCGCCGGTGAACCCTCGGGCCGGACGACTCCGCCCCGCTCTCCAGCATTGTTTGGGCTGTTTCTCTGTTTCGCCCGGGTCAAGTTGAGTCGACCCAGGGGAGCTGCGCTATCCGGGGCAACCCCCTCATGGCCCAGCGTTCGGAGAGACGGATGGATTCCGGATTAGGGGGCTAACACCGCATTGCTCTCCTGGGAGAAACTCGGGGACCCGCGATGACGCTGGAGTCGTCGGGGGCAACGAGAAAGAGGGAAGGTCCGACATATGAATCTGTTCGACTGGCTGGGGCGCAGCAACTCCCACGACCACGACCACCGCCACGGCGACCGCGACCGCGACCGTCATGACCGCCGTGACCGCGACCACCGGGGCCACAGGTACTAGCCAGCGGTGACTGATCCCGCGATGGAGCGCCCGGCCCGGCCTCCGGGCCGGGCGCGTCGCGGCGCCCAGGGCAAGTCGCCGGGTGCTGTATCCGGCGCGGTGCCGGCCCGGGGCGATGCTGGCGCGGAGGGCGTGGCCGAGGCGCCGATCGTGCGGCTGCGGCAGATCGTGCGCCGGTTCTGGCCCATGGCCCGCCGGTACCGGTGGTGGCTCGCGCTCACACTGGTCCTGGTCGCTATCTCCCCGGCGCTGACGACCGCGGAGATCTGGCTGTTCAAGATCGTCGTGGACGACGTGTTGACGCCCCACGACTACCGCCTGTTCCCGATGGTCGCGGCCGCGTTCGTCGGCTTCACCCTCGTCGGGGGCGCGCTCGACTTCGCCGATCGATATCTGTCCACCTGGATCGGCGAGCGCTTTGTGGTCGACCTGCGCACCCGCACCTTCGCGCACCTGCAGAATCTCTCGCTGAGCTTCTTCGAGCGACGCCAGCTCGGCGACATCCTGTCCCGGCTCACGGGCGACGTGTCGGCGGTGGAGAGGCTGATCCTCGCCGGCCCCGCGGACGTCGTCTCCTACGTGTTCCGGATCCTGCTGTTCGGCACGGCGCTGTTCGTCCTGGACTGGCGCCTCGCGGTGGCCTCGCTGGTGGGCGCACCCGTGTTCCTCGGCCTTGCCCGGTACTTCGCCGGGCGGCTCAAGCAGGCCGCGCGCGAGACACGGCGGCGGGACGGGGCGATCAGCTCCGTGGCCGAGGAGAGCCTCGCCAACACCGCGCTCGTGCAGGCCTACAACCAGCAGGACGCACAGTTCGAGCGGTTCCACCGGCAGAACCTGGGCAGCTTCGCCGCCCAGATGACCACCGCCCGGCTCCAAGGGATCTTCGCCCCGCTCGTCGACCTGGTCGAGGTCCTCGGCATCCTGGTGGTGGTGGCCCTCGGGGTGTGGGAGCTCGCCCAGAGCCGCATCACGCTCGGCGGGCTGCTGGTCTTCATGGCCTACCTGGCCCAGCTCAACAGCCCGATCCGCGGCCTGGGCAGGCTGACGAACTCCCTGTTCGCCGCCACCGCCGGCGCCGAGCGGATCCTCGAGCTCCTCGACCAGCGACCCACCGTTCCCGAGCCCGACGCGCCGATGCCTCTTCGGCGCAGCCGGGGCGATCTGCGGCTCGACGGCGTCACGTTCCGCTACCCCGGCGCGGAGGAGCCGGCGCTGGTCGAGGTCACCCTGGAGGTGGCTTCGGGAGAGGTCGTTGCGCTGGTCGGGGACAGCGGGGCCGGCAAGTCCACGCTCGGCAAGCTCGTCCTGCGCTTCTACGACCCCACCAGCGGGGCCGTACTGCTCGACGGACACGACCTGCGCGAGTACAGCCTCCCCGACCTGCGCCGCAACATCGCTGTCGTCCTGCAGGAGACCCTGGTGCTCGACGGCACGGTGCGAGACAACATCGCGTGGGGGCGGCCGGACGCGACCGACAGCGACATCCGGTGCGCGGTGCTCGCCGCGGACGCGGCGGAGTTCATCCAGGCCCTGCCCGACGGGTACGACACCCGGGTCGGCCAGCGTGGGCGGCTGCTGTCCGGCGGGCAGCGCCAGCGGCTGGCGATCGCCCGCGCGATGCTGCGCGACGCCCCGCTGCTCCTGCTCGACGAGCCCACCACCGGCCTCGACGCCGAGTCGGCCGAGCGGCTCCTGGGGCCCGTGCGGCGGCTCATCGGCGGCCGGAGCACGCTGATCATCTCGCATGATCTGTTGACCGCGGCGCGGGCGGACCGGATCGTCGTGCTCGCCGACGGCCGGGTCGCCGAAGTCGGCACCCACGCGCAGCTGCTGGCACTCAAGGGCCGCTATGCGCGGCTGCACCGCGGCGGCACGGCCCCCGTCAGGGAGCCGGCATGACCGTGGCCTCGCGTGCCGGCAGAGGGTTCCGGTCAGCTCCGCCATCTCGCCGCCCGTCCGCGGGCGACCCTTCATCAAGGCGGTGATTTGGCCTACCGCCCCCCAGTACCGCCTGGCCGCTCGCCGCGAGTTCGCGGGGTGTTCCGCCGACCCCTCGAAATGTCCCCGCCCTACTCACCCATCGGACCTGTGGGTGCCCTAAACGCGGCCACGACCGCGACCTGCAGGTTCGCCGCCCGATACTGTCGGCATGATCGCCTGGTGCCGCTCCGACTGACGTACCTGATCCTCTCCCGGCTCGTGGGCTGGATGGTGCTACTCGCCCGCTCCGCCGCGACCAAGGACATCGAGATCCTCGTACTGCGCCACCAACTCGCCGTACTGAACCGCCGCACCCCCCGACCCCAGATGTCCTGGGCCGACCGGGCACTGATCGCTGCCCTCAGCCGATGGCTACCCACCCATCGCCGAGTAGGCATGCTCGTCACACCAGCGACGATCCTGCGATGGCACCGACGACTCGTCATCCGCTGCTGGTCAACCACCCACCGCAGGCCCGGCCGGCCATCCGGACACACCTGCAGGTCTCGTGGTGCGAGCACCCGGCGCCACGCGACGTCGAAGAACCGATCATCCGCAAACTGCGCCCACCGCTCAACGTCGACCACGCATCAGGACCGACACTCGACCTCATCAAGGCAGCTAGGCAGCGCTACTACGCCAGCGCTGGTGCCCGCCCCACCGTCTGAGACGGCGCCATACCTACGCATTACGAGTATTTCCTTCATCGGGTGCACACCCAGTACATCCGTGCACGTCATCCGGTTCACAGTGCACAGGCCGGAACACGGTGCTCCTTCATTTGAGGCCACGTTGGAGGCCACGGGGGCGGCCGCGGCTACCCCGCGGCAGCGGCGGACCGGCCCCGCCAGCGGCGGATCCCTGATCAGGGTGTGCCCGTTCACGGGGAACGAGGCCGCACCTCGACCTCACCGCCGGGAGCGTGCTGGTCGAGGAGGACCAACTGCTGGCCGTGTCGGCCCGGCGCCCGTTCGCCCGTGGACCGTCCGTGTCATTCGCCGACCTCGCCCGCACCAAGGTCCTTCGCACGCCGCCGGCGATCTCCGACTACTGGGACCGCCAGGCGTGGCACCGGCCTTCCCCAGGGCCGGCTCGGCATCACCGCCACTCGAGAATCTTGCTCACGGCAACCCGGGCGTCCCAGTAACCGGTGTGTACGGTCACGGTGCGCGTGTTGACCCGCACCACCTCGCGCCACCCGTAGCGATCCCGAACGAAACGAACACCACGCAGCGACTCCGCGCTCGCCACCCGGGCCGGTGCCTGCCCGAGCCGGGCACGGATCGCGGCCACCTCGCGCTCCAGCGCCGCAACCCGATCACCTGGACCTGAGATTCCCCGGCGTCTCTTTCCGGCCACGACGTCTCGGGCGCGTCGGGTCCGCGGATCACGGCGGTAGCCGGCTCGGTCGAGCACAACGAGTGCCTGGAGAACGTCGTAGTGCGAATAGGACGGATCTCTGCTCAGCCCTTCCTAACGGTGACCTTCGTGGGCTCGCTCTCCGTGCGTTCCGGCAGCGGCACGCGGATCTCGAGGATGCCGTCCTTGTAAGTGGCCGTGATCTCGGACTCGGACACGCCCTCGGGTAGCGGGAGCGTGCGGCTCATGCTGCCGTAGCGCAGCTCGTGCCGCAGGTAACCCTTGTCCTCGATCTTCTCCTCGCTGCGCCGTTCGGCGTTGATCCGCAGGATCCCGTCGGAAACCGTGATGTCGACGTCCTTCTCCGGGTCGATGCCTGGTAGTTCGGCCCGGATTACCGCCATGCCGCCCTCGCGGAACTCGTCGACGCGGATCACGTCCTCTCCCGGCCAGCCGACACCGAGACCGAACGGAGCGCGCGGGGGAAGCATCCGCATCCACTCGTCAAAGAGGCGGTCCATCCGGTTGAACCGAGCTGGGCTCTCGACGGTGCCGCGCTTGCGTCGGATCAGCCTGTTCATCTCACATCACTCTCCGTCATGGGCGTCCTCGCCTTGCGTCGGACCGGCCACTCTGCTCGTGCCGTGGCGGTACGGGCAAGGCCCTGGGCCCGATCGGACCGACCCGCTCGTACTGCGGCACGGCTCCTGCCTCCCGGCGCCTCAGCCGCAGTCCCCCCGGGGCCGTCTCGCGCCGAAGGATCGTGCAGGTCGGCCCGTTTGGAGTGGCGTCGGCCAGCCTGACTCGCGCTACGCTGAACGGCCAATAACCAGGCGATGGTGCTGGCCGCTCTGCGCGGGGATCGCACCCACCGACGCGGCCTCGACGACTCCCCCCGCCAGCACGACGTCGATCGCCCGCACGCCACAGACGGTGACACCGCGTGACCGGTGGTCGGCGGATGCGAGGAGCCATCCCCATCAATTGCTCAAACCAGGACGGCAGCGGGAAGCATTAAGAGTCTGGCCAGGTTGCGGAAGCGGGGGGAGCTGACGGCGCAGATGGCGGTTCTTCGTGCGCAGGGAGAGTCCGATCGGCGGGATTTCTACCCGGGGGGCTGCGTGTGGGGGAGGTACTGCGCGTACTCGAAATGATGCTGGCTGGGGTTGTGGTCGCAGCGCACATGGTTGTGTTCTGGGCCGCGTACGAGTTCGTTCGCGAGGTCGTGTTGGAGAACGGCAGGCCGCCCCCCGTCTCTGAGGTGCACGTAATCCGGGCCGTTCCCCCTACGTCGTATTGGCGATCGATGCCGACGGCCGACGGTGGCGTCGCACCGGTCACCCGAGGCGGCAGTGGTGGCTCGTTCGCTGGCGGCGCCGGCAGTAACCACATCGAGCCTTGATCGCAGGGCGCCCCCTGTGATGCGGCTTGTGATGCGAAGCCGGGTCAGCAATGCGCCAGAGCACGTCGCCGTGGCCTCCTTCGCGGCCCCAAATGAGGTGACATGCTGTCTCGCGTTGTGCATGGTGACCGGCTGACGTGCACTGATGGGCCGTGTGTGCATGGCGTAGGCGACGACCATAATTCTCGTTGTTCGTGCCCGGTCGGAAGGGTCTCGTTCTCGAGGTCGCGGGCGAGGATGTCGTTGCTGGCCGGCCGGTGCTCAGGCCCTCAGCTCACCTGCGAGGACGTGCGAGGTCACCCGCGGGTCCTCGTGGTGGCGCAGCTCCGCGTAGGCGACGATCGCGACACCGACCGTGGCCAGCGTGAGCGGCACCGTCAGGATGTTGACGACCAGCTCGAAGGCGACGCTGTTCTGAGCCACGAACGCTCCGACGATCGCCTCGACCACAACGTTGTAGACGATGCCGACGAGCAGGAAGCTCACCACCCGCCCCGCCATCGGCCAGAACTTCTTGTTCGCCAGTTGGATCGACCGCCCGATCCCGCGGTGCTCGAACATGATCACACCGGTGAGCGCGGAGCCGAACACCACGAGCAGGTAGAGCCCCGGCACGATGAGCAGGATGAACCCGATCACCGTGAGGATGCCCGCGAGGAAGCCCCAGCCGAGCAGCGGCAGCGCCCTGCCCGCCCCGAACGACAGCGCCTCCCCTGCCCGCACCGGGCTGCCGACGGCCTCGCGCACGACGACGTGGACCGATGCACCCTGCGCCAGCAGGGACACCGCGACGATCACGAGCGCGGACACGAAGAGCCAGGCCAGCGCCCCGGGTTCGACGGCCTGCGGGGTTACGGCGCCCGTCCCGACGATCAGGCCGACGAGCGCCACGAGGACGAGGACCGGCGCGACGACAGCGAGCTGGATGATCAGCAGCGACTGCCAGCTCCGGGCGAGCACACCAGCGACCTTCGACCACCAGTCGCCGAACGATACCGCCACGAGCGGGTCGTCCAATGGCCCGTACCCGGCCGGACCGGGGTCGCCACCCGGTGGCGGGTAGCCCCCGGGCGGCTGCTGGCCGTACTCGCGCGGATCCTGCTCACCCGGCGGGGGGTAGCTCGACATGGCCCGGACCCTACGAGCTTGCGATGGAGATCATCCAGCCGTACCTGCTGGTCTTGTCCGATCCGAGACACGACGGCGATCCGGTGGCGGCGGTCAGCGCCTTTCCATCCTGCCGTGGGTCGCGTGACTCTCTACCCGGGTACCAGATGCAACCGACGTTCTACCGGTGCAGGGCGGGGATCTCCCGCAGTCCCGGGTCGTTGGTACGCAGCAGCCATGGCTGGGGCTCGTCCGGAGGCTTGTCGCGGTCCGCCTGCAGCACGCCGAACGTCAGCATGGGCAGCCCTGGCACACGCCGACGGCGACCACCTCGGACGCGTTGCCCCAGATCCAGATCGTGCCGGTGTCGGCGATGTTTGCGATCACGTCGAGGTGCGGCAGCGGGAACTGGATGAGGGCCGTGCCGCCGGGTAGCTGGAGCAGGCCCGCGACGACGTTGGTCGGCTCCCACGGGAACAACGTGATCGGCAGCGACGTCCACCCGGTCGCCGCTTTCGCGGCGGCTGCGGCCTTGGCGTAGTAGCGGCTGATCACCACGGCGAGCGGGATCGTCACCGCGGCGACGATCAGCAGCACACCGCCGACGACCAGCGCGAGCGGCGACAGCTGCCGTAGGCCGAGCATCAACACCACCGCGCCTACCACTCCCACCGCGGCCGGGTACACCCAGCAGTGGGCGCCCCGGCGGAGGCGCCGGAACGCACCCGCATCCGGCGAGTGGCCAGGCAGGTGCGGCTCGCGTTCCCGCGGTCGCGCCTCGCCCGTGTCAACCTTCACCGCGAACATCTGGCACAGCCCGGCGACCCGGATCAGGGCATGCCCCTTGTCGTCCGGACCGACGAGGAACAGCTCCTGGCGGTCCAGCAGCACGCTCGGAGCATCGGGCAGCGACCCGCGCAGCACCAGCGAGCGACCCTCCTCGAACACGATCACGCGGTCGAGGATCGTGGGCTTCTCGGCCGCCGCGACGGTCGCCGGGCAGCGGCGCCATGGCTGGCCGAGCAGCCGGCGCCGGTGCGGTCGACGCCCGGCCAGCAGAATGAACGGCCCGATAGAACCGAGCAGCCCCAGCAGTCCGAGCACTCCGACGGAGCTGACGTTCCCTGGCGTGACGGGCAGGACCACCGCGAGGCACACCGCGAGTGGCAGCAACACCGCGACAAAGGTCATCACCCGGGCCGTCGAGCGCGTCTCGGCCAGGATCAGCCCGGTCGACCAGTCCTGCTCCGCCGGGCCTTCGGTGCGCGGCTCCAGGTACAGACGTGACACCGCGGTCCGCTCCTCGCGCCGGTGACTCCTCGGCGAGAGGCTACCGCGAGCTGCCCTGCCGTCCGAGCGCCGTGACCAGAACGATTGCGCTTGTCCGGAGATCGCCCTGCTTTGCCATACCGACAGAAGGATAGGAGAACAGCACCGCACGGGCCGCGTCCGTCGTGCGTCCTGCGGACGACGGGGCCGTCGATCGCCCACCGCGGATCGATCTCGTCCGGGTCCGTGATCGGCGCGCCCGCGCAATCGTAGAAGCTCAGCCGCGGCCACGGCGCCGCCGGGAGCAGCCGGGCAATGCCGGATCGACCCGGACCAACCCTCGGGAATCTCGCCCATGTCCCCACCTACCCACGTGGAGCCGCACCTCAGCCGGGCATCGTCTCCCCGCCGATCGGGGCGAGCACCTCGCCCGTGTAGTAGCTCGAGAGCTGCCCCGCCGCGAAGAAGACGAAGGAGGGTGCAATCTCGTCGGGATCAGCTGCGCGGCCCATGGGCACCTGCTTCCCGAACGACTCGACCTTCCCCTCGGGCATGGTCGCCGGGATCAGCGGCGTCCACACCGGCCCGGGGGCGACGCAGTTGACGCGGATACCGCGCTCGACCAGCGCCTGAGCCAGCGAGTAGGTCAGCGCGTTGATCGCGCCCTTCGTTGCCGAATAGTCGATCAGGCTCGCGTTGCCGCGCAGGCCGTTCACCGAGCTGGTATTGATGATCGCGCTGCCCTCGCCCAGGTGGGGCAGAGCGGCCTTCGTCACCCGGAAGTAGCTGTGGATGTTGATGTCGAACGTGTGGATCCACTGCTCGTCGCTGATCTCCTCGGGAGATCCGACGGGCGTCTGCGTGGCCACGTTGTTGACCAGCACGTCGAGGCGGCCCAGCTCGCCAACCGTGCGCTCGACGATCTTGGCGCAGTGAGCGGCGTCGGCGAGGTCACCGCGCAGCAGCAGGGACCGCCTGCCCTCGGCCTCGACGAGCTTCGCAGTGTGCGCGGCGTCGGCATCCTCGTCCAGGTAGGCCAGGGCGACGTCGGCGCCCTCCTTGGCGAAGGCCGTGCAGACGGCGCGTCCGATGCCCGAGTCGCCGCCGGTCACGAGCGCGACCTTGCCCGCAAGCAGGTCGCGGCCGGTCCAGCCGCGCATCTCGTCGCGGGGTTCGGGCGCCATCGCGCCGGTCTCGCCGGGTGGGGTCTGCTGCTGCGGGGGCGGGGTCTCCTCGGGCATCTCACTCCTTGGTGGGTCGGGCACGAACCGCAACAAGTGACGGCGTGCCCGCAGCCGAGCGTCGCAAACACCGATGGCGTGCAACGGCGCCGCCAGCGACCTAATGCTGCGCCGCCAACTCGCCGTTTTGCGCCGCCACAACCCCCGGGCGCGAATGTCGTCGGCAGACCGCGCACTGATCACCGCCCTCGTGGGTCGACCGCCTGGCGGCCAGGTGGTGTCGGCCCGAGAACCGTCGCGCAGCGGTTACCGACGCGAATGCGGGACGGGGAGCGCCAGATCCGTAGGCGACCACGACGGGCTCGGCGCTCGCGTGCAGCCAGGCCAGCCCTGCCTCGTAGCGGCCCCGGATTCCCGTGACGCCCAGGCTCGGCAGCATGGCCGTCAACGCGGCCCCGCTGGTCTCCAGCATCGTGCGGCAGACGTCGATCGGGAGGTATGTCGTGCCCCGTCGCGCCGCGCAGGCCGCGAGCAGCAGACGGGTCTTCTTCGCACTGCCGCTGCCGAGCTCCGCGATCCGGCCGCAGTCGACGAGCTCGGACATCTCCGGGGCATGGCGTTCGGTCAGCCCACGCTCGACACCGGTCAGGTAGTAGGTGGGCAGCTCGGTGATCGCCTCGAACAGCTCGGATCACCGCTCGTCGTAGCCGAACCATGGCGGGATCCGCGGGATCGGCTCCCCTGACCAGCGCCGCCGCCAACGGCGCGAGCTGCTCCGGTCGCACCGCGGCGGCCAGCTCGTCCGCGTCGGCGGGTAGGTCCAGCCGGCGGGCGCCGTCGAGCGCCTTGCCGTCGACTGCAGGACGCAGCTCGGGCTACACCGCCTGGGCCTCCCGGCAGAAGATCTCCGCGCCGACCGGGCCCAGTCGCGGGAACCGCGTCAGCAGTGCGCGGACCTGGGCCGGGTCGCCGCCGGCGCGGTCCCGCAGCCGGCGCAGGTCGTCGCCGTACTCGCGCCCGACCAGCTCGGCACCGTCGCCCAACGCGGTGGCCGTGCTCTCGTCGTACCGCTTGTAGCGCGCCCGGCCGAGGGCGTCGACCCGCTCCTGCCAGGACGCCTCCCGCATCCGCCGCGGCGTCCCCATCCCGCTGCGCAAAGCTCGGCCGCGGCGACGACGGCGACGTCAGCCGAGATCCGGGTCCAGAGCAGGACCGGACAGCACGAGCGGCCGGTACAGGGGCGCCGGGGGGTCGGCGAGCCGAATGCCCGCGTCCTCGGCGTCCGTGCGTCCCGCGCGGTCGAGCAGCACCTCGATGGTGCGCCGGGCCGTCGCGCTCAGCTTGCCGTCCTCATGTGGCGTCGACTACCCGTGCCGGACAGCCGTCAATCGGCCTCGGACCGCTGCCGCTCGGACCTCGCCTCGGCGCCGCGCTCGTCGTCGACCCCAGTGTCGTTGCGTAGGCCGCGCCCACTCCAATCCCTGGTAACGGCCCCGGCTGCGGCAAAGCGTCGATCTTTCGAAGTTTGCCACCCACGGGGACCGGGAACACGTCCCATGTGGATTAACCGAGTGATCCATCTGTGAGGAGTACTACTGTGGACACCACCGTTCTCGTCCTGATCATTGTCGTCGTAGTGCTGCTCGCCGCAGTTGTCGCGTCCGGCGTCGCTCTGACCCGGCGCAAGCGCTCGGAGCGTCTGAAGGAGCAGTTCGGGCCGGAGTACGAACGCAGCGTCGCCGAGGCGGGCGACCGCAAATCCGCCGAGACCGACCTGCGGGAACGTCAGCATCGGCACAACAAGCTGGAGATCCGCGATCTGCGCCCACAGGAGCATGAGCGGTTCCAGGAATCCTGGAACTCGGTCCAAAGTGGCTTCGTCGACGACCCGAAGCGGGCGCTGCGCGACGCTGACGGGCTCGTCATCGAGGTGATGCGCGTTCGTGGTTACCCGGTCGAGGACTTCGACCGACGCGCCGAGGACATCTCCGTCGACCATTCCGATGTCGTGCGCCACTATCGCGAGGCGCGGACCGTTCACGACGCCACGGCCGACGGTTCGGTGGACACCGAACGACAGCGTCACGCCCTCACGTCATACCGCGCGTTGATCGACGCGCTGCTCGGCCCGAAGCCGACGCACCGGCCCGAGGGGACCTCGACGAACGGCCCGGACCGGGCATCCCGCAACGACACCGACCAGCGAGCCGGCAACAGCCGGCCCACCGAGGAGCACACGACATGACGACACCCGGCCACCACACCGACACCGACCTCGACCCGGCATCCACCTCCACTCGCGCCGGCTACGACGAGCCGGACCGCACCGACACCGGCCAGCAGAGCAGCCGCGCGACCGAGGCCCACCCCAATCCCGAACCGACCGCCGGCGACACCGGAACCGACACCCGCAAGCCCCTCGTCCCCCAGCAGCGGTCCGCTGCGTACACCGCGCGCTGGAACGATGTGAAGGGCGGCTTCGTCGATGAGCCACGGCAGGCCGTCGCCGCAGCCGACCAACTCGTGAGCGAACTGCTCGACGAGTTGCAGGAGCTGTTCCGAAGCCAGCGCCACGACATAGAGCAGGGTCTGGATGCCGATCAGACATCTACCGAGGACCTTCGGCTCGCTCTGGGCCGCTACCGCAGCTTCTTCGACCGACTGCTCTCGGTCTGACCGAAGCCGTTGACATCCGACACCAGATTTCAGGAAGAAAAGTCCGCGCGTCACATCGGAGACGCCTTCGCCGCTAGCACTTACTGCGGCCAGCGAGAACTCCGATCGATTGAATCATCGGCAGCCCGCCAGTCCGCGGGAAACCACCGTCGCACCTAGGAGTCATCAACGTGATTGTTCTCGGTCTGATCCTCCTCATCATCGGCTATCTGACCGGCTTGAGCTTGCTCTACACAGTGGGCGGGATCGTGCTGATCGTCGGCGTCGTCTTCCTCATCCTCGGCCAGGTCGGCCGCCCGGTCGGTGGTCGAAAAGCGTGGTTCTGACCACGCCTCCTGAACATCGATCCGCGGTCTCCCCGCCGATCGTCAATGAAAGGGACATCGTCGGACACCTGCGAACTGGCATATGGTTGTCGAGCCGACGTTGACGTGTGTGTCGGCGAACGCGGCGTCCTCGGCGATCACGACCTCGCTGAACAGCGCGATCGTGGCGCCGAGTCCGAGCGCGTAGCCGTGCACCGCCGCGACGATCGGCTGCTGTACGGCGACCATCGTGTCGAGCAGTGCCCGATCGCCCACCCGACCACCTGATGTCAGCCGCGACCGGCTCCGTCAGCTCGCGTCGACCACCTCGCAGAGAACGGTGCGATAGCCGACGGAGTCGCCCGGCGCGACGGCGAGCCCGGTCACGACGCCAGCGTGGTGGGCGATCACCCGGTTCTCCATCTTCATCGCCTCGAGCACGGCGATCAGGTCGCCCTCCTCGACGTACGCCCCGTCCTCGACGGCGACCTGCACGATCGTCCCCTGCATCGGCGCGGTGACGGCGTCGCCCGCAATCGTGGGCCCCGCGTCGCTGCGCAGCGCGGCCGCCTGCTCGCGGACGGAGGCCGCCAGCTCGCCGAGTGCCGCGAGCCCCGGGACTCGCACCGGTAGCACCCGCCGGCCGACCTGCACGCCGAGCTCGTTCGGGTCCCGGTGCGCTGTCAGGTCCGCCCAGGGGTCGATGTGGCCGTCGAAGTCGTTCTCGATCCAGCGGTTGTGCACACGGAAGCCGCGGCCGTCGCCCACGTAGTCCGGGTGCTCGACCACCTGCCGGTAGAACGGCAGCGGCGTCGGCACACCCTCGACGCGGGCCTCGGCGAGCGCCCGCCGCGCGCGCCGCAGCGTGTCGTCGCGGTCGGTGCCGCGCACGACGAGCTTGGCGAACATCGAATCGAACCTGCCGTCCACCGGATCGCCCGCCTCGACGCCCGAGTCGAGCCTGATCCCCGGCCCCGACGGCATCCCGAACGCGGTGACGGTGCCGGGGACGGGCTGAAACCCGCGCCCGGCGTCCTCGCTCGTGAGGCGGAACTCCACGGCGTGCCCCATGGCCACCGGGTCGGCGTCGCTCATCAGCTTCGCACCAGCCGCGATGCGGAACTGCTCGGCGACGAGGTCGACCCCCGTAGTCTCCTCCGTGACCGGGTGCTCGACCTGGAGCCGGGTGTTGACCTCCAGGAACGAGATCTGGCCGTCGTCGCCGACGAGGTATTCCACGGTGCCCGCGCCGATGTAGCCGGCGGCGCGGCATATCTCCTTGGCCGACTCGTGGATCACCTGCCGCTGCCGGTCGGTCAGGAACGGGGCCGGGGCCTCCTCCACGAGCTTCTGGTTGCGCCGCTGCAGCGAACAATCACGCGTGCCGACGACCACGACCGCGCCGTACTCGTCGGCGAGCACCTGCGCCTCGACGTGCCGGGCGCGGTCGAGGAACCGCTCGACGAAGCACTCGCCGCGGCCGAACGCGGCCGTCGCCTCCCGGGTGGCCGACGCGAACAGCTCGGGGATCGCGGCCGCGTCGCGCACGACCTTCAGCCCGCGCCCACCGCCGCCGTACGCGGCCTTGATCACGAGCGGCAGGCCGTGCGTGCGGGCGAACTCCTCGATCTCGGCGACGTCTCCGACGGGGTCCTCGGTGCCGGCGGCCAGCGGCGCCCCGACCGCGCGGGCGATCCGGCGTGCAGTCACCTTGTCACCCAGCTCGCGAATCGTCCGCGGCGACGGCCCGACCCACACCAGCCCGGCGTCCAGCACCGCCTGCGCGAAGTCGGCGTTCTCCGACAGGAACCCGTAGCCGGGGTGCACGGCGTCGGCCCGCGAGGCCAGGGCGGCCGCGACGACGGCACCCGTGTTCAGGTACGTCGAGGCGGCGTCCGCGCCGTCCAGGGCGACCACCTCGTCGGCCAGCCTCGTGTGCAGGGCGCCGCGGTCGGGCTCGGCGTGGATCGCCACGCTCCGCATGCCGGCGTCGCGGGCGGCGCGCACCACCCGGACGGCGATCTCGCCCCGGTTCGCGACCAGCACCTTCCGCAGCGGGTTCCTCGGTTCGTCGGACAGCACCGGCGGCTTCTTCCTTTTCGTCGTCACGCCGCGGCCAGAGCGGGCGCGACCTCGTGGATGAACATCTCCGCGGCGCGTTCGACCTCGTCGTCGGGGCATGCGGGTGCGAAGACCACGGTCTCGGCGCCCGCCGCGGCGTACTCGCCGATGCGGGCGGCGACCTGCGCGGGCGTGCCGGTCGGCACGTAGCGCTCGGCGAGCGCGGCGAAGTCCTGCTGGTAGATCCGGCCGAGGACGTCCAGCGCCGTTCGGTGCGCGCGACGGCCGTCGACGCCGACGCCCGCCCAGCAGAACAGCGCACCGCGCACGGCGTCGGGGGGCCGGCCGTGGGCCTGCGCCCCGGCCCGCACCTGGTCGAGTCCTGCCGCGAGCTGCTCGGGCGCGACCATGTAGGGCATCCAGACGTCGCCGAACCGGGCGGCGCGGCGCATCGCGGGCGGGCGCCTGCCCCCTACCCAGATGGGCGGGCGCGGGCGCTGCACGGGGAGCGGGTCGAGCCGCTGCCCGTCGACCTGCCAGAAGCGGCCGTCGTGGTGCACGCGCTCCCCGGCGAAGAGCCGCACGAGCAGCTCGAGCGACTCGTCGGTGCGCGCCCCACGCTCGGCCGGGTCGACGCCGCAGGCCCGCAGCTCGGCCGGGTACTCGCCGCCGATGCCGACGCCGAGCTCGAAGCGGCCGCCGCTGACCCCGTCGAGCGTGGCGGCCATCTTCGCGGCCAGCGGCGCCGGGTAGACGGGCAGCACGGTCGTTGCGCTCAGCACCCGGATCCGGCTCGTCGCGCCGGCCGCCGCCGCGAGCGCCACGAAGGCGTTGGGTGTGGGGCCGTGGAAGAACACGTGCTCGCCGCAGGCGAGGATGTCGTAACCGAGCTCCTCGGCCCTCCGGGCGAGCGGTACGACCCGGCCGGCGTCGAACTGCGGCGGCAGCATCAGGCCTACTCGCACGGACCCTCCTCGACCGCGCGCGCGAGCACACCCCGCGCGAGGCTGACGTGCACGGCGTCGACCATCTGCCCGTCGACCACCCCGACGCCCTGCTCGGCCGCCCGCAGCACCGCGCGAGCGTGCTTCACCTCGGCCGCCCGCGGTGTGAACACCGCGTGGGCGAGCTCGACCTGGATCGGGTGCAGGCAGATCTTGCCGCGGTAGCCGAGGTCGCGGCCCTGCTCGGCGTCCACGCGGAACGCTTCCGCGTCCCGCACCGCGACGACGGCCTGATCGAGCGCAGCCACTCCGGACAGGTGCGCGGCCAGCACCACTCGGCTGCGTGCGTACAGCACCTCGGTGCCCGCGGCGGTGCGGCGGCCACCGAGGTCGGCGATGTAGTCCTCGGCCCCGAAGTACGCCGCTTCGGGCCGCTCGGCCAGGAGCGTCCGGGCGTCGGCCACGCCGAGCGCGCTCTCCAACCCGACGACCACGCGGGCCCCGGCGGGCAGCGCCGCCCGCAGCGCATCCAGCTGTGGGGCTCGCTCGTACTTGGGCAGGACGACCCCGTCGAGGGCACCGGCGGCACACGCCTTCGCCGCAGCGTCGAGGTCGGCGTCGTGCCACGGCGTGCCCGGCGGGTTCACCCTCAGCAGCACCGTCCCCGCCCCCGGACGCGCCGCCCCGAGCGCGGCGAGGGCGGCCTCCCGCGCACCATCCTTCGCGTCCGGGGCGACGGCGTCCTCCAGGTCGACGACCACGGCGTCCGGACGCGAGCGCGCCACCTTCGCGAGCATCTCCGGCCGGCCGCCGGGCACGAAGAGCAGGCTGCGGGGCGGGATCATGCGGTCGCTCACGCCGCCCCTTCCCGCACCACGAGGCACTTCAGTGTGGCGACCACGAGGTCGGCGCCGTGCTGGTTCTGCACGACGAACCGGGAGGTCACGACGCCGGCGTCGGAGCCGCGCGGGTCGATTGCGAGCACCTCGGTCTCCACGTGCAGCGTGTCGCCGATGTGGGTCGGCCCCACGAAACGCAGCGTGTCGATCCCGTAGAACGCCTTCATCGCGTCCGGCCGCAGCTCCACCAGGCCCAGCGCCACCGAGATGACGAGCGCGCCGTGCGCGATGCGCTGCCCGAAGCGGGGGTCGGCCTCGGCGAACTGGACGTCGGTGTGGATCGGGTGCCAGTCGCCGGTGAACATCGCGAAGGTGACGATGTCGGTCTCGGTGATCGTGCGGGCGCGGCTGGTGTGCCGGTCGCCGACGGAGATCCGGTCCAGGTAGTCGGTGATCACGCCGTCGCCCGCTCCCGGTCCATATCCTCGCTGCCCCGAGTGATGTCCCGCTGCGACACCAGCGCCACGCACACCAGCGAGAGCAGCGACAGCACGGCCACGTAGCCGGCGACGGCCATCGAGGTGCCCGTGGCCGCGACGAGCGCGGTGGCGATCAGCGGGGCGACCGCGCCGCCCAGCAGCACGCCGAGCTGGAAGGACACCGTCGAGGCGCTGAACCGGACCGTCGCGTCGAACAGCTCGGTGATGAACGTGGCCTGCGGTCCGTAGGACACCGCGAAGACGATCGCGCCGACGACGTAGGCGAGCACGAGCAGCACGGGGTTGCCGCTGTCGACGGCCGCGAAGGTCGGGAAGATCCAGACGGTCATCGCGCCCAGCCCAGCCATGATCATGACCCGGCGTCCCCTGCGCTGCGCGAGCGCCCCGAACAACGGCATCGCGACGACCGCCACCACCGCCGAGACCAGCACCGCCACGAGCATCGCGTTGCCGCTCTGCGCCTGCGTGGACTTGGCGTAGGCCAGCGCGTAGGTGTTGACCACGTAGAAGTACGCGCCGGTGCTGATCATCGATCCGGTGGCCAGCACGATCTGGCGCGGGTAGCGGCGCACGGCCTCGAGCAGCGGGAGCCGCGCCGCCCGCCGGTTGCGCTTGACCTCCTGGAACACCGGGGTGTCGCCGATGGAGAAGCGGATGTAGATCCCGACGGCGACGAGCACGATGCTGATCAGGAACGGGACCCGCCAGCCCCAGGACAGGAAGCTTTCCTCAGGCAGCTGCGAGACCAGGACGAACGCCGTGGTGGCGAGGAACAGCCCGGCGGGAACGCCGACCTGCGGGAAGCTGCCGAAGAACCCGCGCCGCCCCGGGCCGGCGTGCTCGACGGCGGTCAGCACGGCACCGCCCCACTCCCCGCCGACGCCGAAGCCCTGCACCAGGCGCAGCAGCACCAGCAGGATCGGGGCGGCGACGCCGATCGAGTCGTAGGTCGGGAGCAGGCCCATGAGGAACGTGGCGATTCCCATCATGGACAGGGAGAGCACCAGCATCTGCTTGCGGCCCACCCGGTCGCCGAAGTGGCCGAGCACGATCCCGCCGAGCGGGCGGGCGAAGAAGCCGACGGCGAACGTGCTGAACGCGAGCAGGGTCGAGGCCACCGGGTCGTCGCCGGGGAAGAACAGCGGACCGAGAACGAGTGCAGCCGCCGAGCCGTACAGGATGAAGTCGTACCACTCGATCGTGGTGCCGATGAGCACCGAGGCCGCCACGCGGCGCATCGGAGGTGCGGACACCCGGGCCGTGCTGTCCTGGGCTGACGTCATGACTGCGCTCCCGTTGATCCGGTGGGCTTGCGGTGCATCAGTCCCGTGCGCCGGGCGCGGCAGACGAGCTCGCCGCGCTGGTTGTGGGCGCGGTGCTCGAACACGACGATCCCGGCGTCGGCGCGGGACCGTGACGCTCTGGCCTCGACGACCTCGGTCTCGACGCGGACCGTGTCGCCGGGGTAGACGGGCGCGGGGAACGTCACGTCGGTCAGCCCGAGCTGCGCGACGATCGTGCCGAGGGTCAGCTCTGGCACGGAGAGGCCCACGACCAGGGCGATCGTGAACATGCTGTTCACGAGGGGGCGCCCGAACTCGGTACCGGCCGCGTACTCGGCGTCGAGGTGCAGGGGCGCCGGGTTCATGGTCATCGTCGTGAAAAGCACGTTGTCGGTCTCGGTCACCGTGCGCCGGGTGACGTGCTGCACCACGGTGCCGACCTCGAGCTCCTCGAACCAGCGGCCGGACACCGCCCGGGGTCCGTCGTCGGTGCTCGTCATCGCGCCTCCAGGGGGTGGACGGTGGAGAAGTCGGGCGCCCGGCCGGCCCGGAACGCGGCGAGGCCCTCCGCCGCGGCGGGCGAAGTCATCAGGTGCTCGACGAGCGCGGCCCGCTCCGCCGCCAGCGCCTGCGGTGCCGGGAGGGTGGTCGAGTCGCGGTACATCCGCTTCATCCGGGCGAGCGCATCGCCGCTGTGGCGGGCCAGCCGGGCGACGAGCGCGTCGACCGCCGCGCCGAGGTCCGCGGCGGGCACGGCGTGGCTCGCGAGCCCCCACCGGGCGGCGGTGACGCCGTCGATCATCTCCGCGGTGAAGAGCAGGCGCCGTGCCTGGGCGGCCGGCAAGGCGCGCGGCAGGCGGACCGAGCCGCCCGCCCCCGGCAGCAGCCCGTACTCCAGGTGCCGGTCGCCGATCCGGGCGTCCTCGGCCACCACCGCGAGGTCACAGGCCAGAAGGATCTCGCAACCGCCGGCGAGCGCGTACTCGCCGACCACCGCGACCGAGACGAAGGGGGCGGCCTCGATCCGGTCGAGCACTGCCCCGATCGAGGCGATATAGGCGGTCACCGCGACCTCGTCGCCGAGCAGCGTCGTCAGGTGCGGCAGGTCCGCGCCCGCCGAGAGCGTCCCGCCCGCACCGCTGACCACGAGCACCGAGCAGCCCGCGTCCGTCGCGGCGTCGACCGCTGCGTCCAGCCCGTCGAGCACCGCCGGGCTCAGCGCGTTCTTCGCGCGGGGCCGGTCGATCAAGGCGCGCGCCACCGGGCCCTCGATGTCGACGACCACGTCGCCCACGCGTCGCTCCGTCACGAGCGCCGCACCGTGACGCCGGCCTTCTCGCGGTCCCACAGCTGCCCGAGCCGCTCGCGGGCCGCGACCGTGAGCTTGTACTTTTCGATCTTCTCGCTGGGCGTCTTCGGCAGCTCGTCGATCGTGTCGAGGTAGCGCGGCACCATGTAGTACGCCATGTGCTCGGCGCAGAACCCGATCAGCTCGGCGTAGTCGAGCTCGGCGCCGGGCGCCGCCACGACGTAGGCCATGACGTCGTCTTCGCCCAGCTCGGAGGGCACCGGCACCGCGGCCGCCTCGACGACGTCGGGGTGGCGGCACAGCACGGTCTCGACCTCGAACGCCGAGATGTTCTCGCCGCGGCGGCGGATGGCCTCCTTCTTGCGGTCGGCGAAGTAGAGGTAGCCCTCGGTGTCGAGGTGGCCGCGGTCGCCGGTGTGGAACCAGAGGTCGCAGGTGGCGGCCACGGTCGCGTCCGCCATCTCGTAGTAGCCGAGCATGATGTCGCCGCGCTCGTTCGGGCGGATGCAGATCTCGCCGACCTCACTCGGCGGCAGCGGGCGCCGGTGGTCGTCGACGATCTGGACGCTCATGTAGTCGCGGACTCGCCCCGCCGACGACGCCTTCTCGGGCGGGTCGTCCGGCCCGAACACGGTGACGGCGCTGTTCTCCGTCATCGCGTACACCGACGTCACGCCGATGCCGTAGCGCTCGAACCACCCCGCGGCGAGCTCGCGCGAGTTGGGCACCATCATCGCCGTACGCACCCGGTGCTCGCGGTCGCGCGGCGACCGGGGCTGCTGCCAGATGATGTTGGCCATCGCGCCCAGCGCGTTGAACACCGTGGCACCAGAGTCGCGGACCTCGTCCCAGAACCGGCGCGCCGAGAACCCCGGTGAGAGCGCGACGCATGCGTCGGCCCACAGCGCCGCGTAGACGGTGAACCACAGCGCATTCGCGTGGAAGACCGGCAGGCAGGTGTAGAGCACGTCCTCGGGCCCGTAGCCCGACAGCGACGCCATCCGCATCCCGACCCCGTGGCCCTGCGAGTGCGGGCACACCACACCCTTGGACGGGCCGGTCGTCCCGGACGTGTACATGATCAGGTGCGGGTCCGAGTGCCCGACCTCGGCCATCTCCGGCGGGTCGTGCGCGGGGAGGGTGGCGAACTCCGCGAGCCGATCGGGGCCGATCACCTCGCGCACCGCGGGCACCTTCGCCACGGCCGGGTCGACGCGCGCCCGGTAGGCGTCCTCCGCGACGAGCAGCACCGAGTCGGACTGGTCGAGCAGGTAGACCAGCAGGTCGCCCTTGGCCGCGGTGTTGAGTGGCACGGCGACCGCTCCGAGCTTTCCGAGCCCCCAGATCGCCCACAGCATCTCGGGGCGGTTGGGCAGCATCAGCGCCACGTGGTCACCTCGCTCGATCCCCGCCCGGCGGAACCCCTCGGCGTAGGAGTTCGTGACCGCGTGCGCATCGGCGTAGGTCCACCGCTCGCCGCGGAAGGTCAGGAACGGCCGCTCCCCCACCGTCGCGGCCTTGTCGGCGAGGATCCGGCCGATCGTCCGGTCCTCCAGCTCGTACTGGTGCACCCCGGCCCCTCAGGCCCGCACGACGGCCGCGACGACGTCGAGCGCGCCGGGGTCCTCCATCGCGCTGATGTCACCGGTCGGCTGTCCGTGCACCACGAGGTCGCGCAGCAGCCTGCGCATGGTCTTCCCGGTGCGCGTCTTGGGCATCGCCGACGTCACGTAGACCGCCTCGAGCCGGGCGTAGCCGCCCATCTCCGCGACGACGTGCCGGCCGATCTCGCCCGGCACCGAGCTGGGATCGGCGTCCGCGCGCAGCGTCACGAACGCGATCGGCACCGTTCCCTTCGTGTCGTCCGGGACGCCGACGACCGCCGCCTCGACCACGGCCGGGTGCGCGGTGACGACGGCCTCGATCTCCATGGTGGAGATGCGGTGCGCGGCCACGTTGATCACGTCGTCGGCCCGCCCAAGCACCCAGAGGTGACCGTCGGCGTCCAGCACGGCCTCATCGTGCGTGGCGTAACGGCCGGCGAACCGCGAGAAGTAGGTGGCGCGGTAACGCTCGTGGTCATCCCACACCGTGCGGGCGAGCGTCGGGAAGGGCGCGGTGAGCACCAGGTTGCCCTTCACGCCTGGCGGCACCGGCTGACCGTCGTCGTCGACGACCTCGAACGTGTGGCCGGGCACGGCGGTGCCGACGGAACCGGCCTTGAGCGCCTCCGCCCCGTAGACCGGATAGGTCCACGTCGACCCGGTCTCGGTCTGCCCGTAGGCGTTGACCACCGGGACGCCGAAGGTCGTCGTCGTCCATTCGAACGTGTCGCCGTCGAGCGGCTCGCCCTGCATCGTGACGAGCTTCAGCGCGGGCAGCGGGTGTTCGGCGGCCAAGTCGTCGCCGAACTTGCGCAGCATCCGGGCCAGGGTCGGGGCGGCGAGCACCTTCGTGACCCGGTGGCGTTCGCAGATCTCGTAGAACCGCGCGGTCGTCGGGGTGTCGAGCGCGCCCTCGAAGCAGGCGATCGTCATGCCGCAGGCGAGCCCGCCGACGACGGCCTGGATCGGGAAGGTCAGCCAGCCGACGTCAGCGGCCACCCAGTAGACGTCGCCGGGTTCGTACCCCGCCTGCCAGTGCGCGTTGGCCCAGGTCCCCAACAGGAACCCGCCGACGCTGTGCACGACCCCCTTGGGCTTCGACTCGGTGCCGCTGGTGAAGATCAGGAACGACGGCTCGTTCGGGTCGAGCGGCACGACGGGTGTGCCCGCGTTTCCCGCCTCCAGGACCTTCGCGTAGGCGTGCTCGCCCTCCTGCAGCGGCGCGCCGTCGCCGGTGCGATCGACGACGACGGTCGCGCGGACCGACGGGGCCCGGCCGCGCGCGGCACGCAACGTCGCCAGCAGCGGCACCGGCTTGCCGCGCCGGTAGCTCGCGTCGGCCACGACCACCACCGAGGCGCGCGCGGCCTGCAGGCGGGACGCCACGGCCTCCTCGCCGAAGCCGGAGAACAGCACGGTGTAGATCGCGCCGATGCGGTTGCAGGCGTGGATCGTGGTGAACGCCTCGACCAGGTTGGGCATGTAGATGCCGACGACGTCGCCCTTCTGCACGCCGAGCGCGAGCAGCCCCGCGGCCAGCCGCGAGACCTCCTCGGCGAGCTCGGCGTACGTCAGGGTGCGGGTGTCACCCGGCTCGCCCTCCCAGACGACGGCGGCCCGGCCGGCGGTCGCCGGGTCCTCGGCCCAGCGGTCCACGCAGTTGTCCGCGACATTGATGCGCCCGCCCTCGAAGTAGCGGAAGTCCTCGATGTCGCCGGTGCGCACGGTGTGCCACGGGCTGGACCAGCGCTGCTGGCGGGCGACCCACTCCCAGTAGGAGTCGGGATCGCCAAGGTCGCGGGCGGCTTTCAGAGCCGTGACGCGGTCCGGGACCGTCCACTCGGGTGGGAGCAGCCGCAGGGGGCTGTCGATCAGCTGAACGAGACTGTCGGTACCGGACAACGTCGTCCTCCTCTGCGGGTGGGACTTACACGGGGCTCACGAGGTGGTGGCGGCGGCCGGGTGACCGCGTCCACCGATCGGCGTCGACGAGACGCGCGATCAGTTCCGTGCGCAGCGCCGGCGGCTCGACGATCGCGTCGACGACGAGGTCGCTGCCCATCCGCAGCAGGTTGATGTCGGCCTGCTGCTCGGCGGTGCGTGCCGCGACGAAGGCCGCGCGCTCGTCCTCGTCGGCGATGGCCGCGATCTTGTTCGCGTAGACAGCGTTGACCGACGCCTCCGCCGACATCGGGCCGATCGTCGCCGTGGGCAGCGCGATCGTCGCCCGCGGTTCGAACCCCGGCGCGCACATCGCGTAGTAGCCGGCGGCGTAGGCCTTGCGGAGCACCACGGTGTACTTCGGGACGTCCGCCGACGCCATCGCCGCGATCATCTTCGCGCCATGGCGGATGATCCCCTGCCGTTCCACGTCGACGCCGACCATGAAGCCGGGCACGTCCTGCAGGAAGACCAGCGGGATGTTGAAGGCGTCGCAGAGCGAGATGAACCGGGCCGCCTTATCCGCCGAGTCCACGAAGATCGCCCCGCTGCGCACGCTCGGCTGGTTCGCGACGATCCCGACCACGCGGCCGTCCAGCCGGGCGAGACCGACCACCATCTCCTGCGCCCACCGCGCCTTGATCTCGAAGAACGAGCCCGCGTCGACGATGCCGTCGACCACGTCCCGCACGTCGTAGGAGACGTTGGGGTCGGTCGGCACCAGGTCGCCGAGCACCTGCTCCGGCTCCGCCGGCTCGCGGCGGGCGGGCGGCACGCGGAAATCATCGGGCAGGTAGGACAGCAGCAGACGGGCGGCGGCGACCGCCTCCCAGTCGGAGTCGAACACCTCGTCGCCGCAGCCGGAGACGGTGGCGTGCATCATCGCCCCGCCCATCTCCTCGAGTGTGGTGCGCTCCCCCGTCACCTTCTCCGCAACCCGCGGGCTCGCCAGGTACATCGAGGCGTTGCCCGCGACCATGCCGACCCAGTCGCAAAACGCTGGCATGTACGCCCCGCCCGCCGCCGAGGGCCCATGCAGGCAGCACAGCTGCGGCACCCGGCCCGACAGCTTGACCTGCAGGTTGAAGATCGCCGACGCCCCGCGCCTGCCGGGGAAGAACCCCATCTGGTCGGTGAGGCGACCCCCCGCGGAGTCGACCAGGTAGACCACCGGGAGCAGGTCTCGGTCGGCACGCTCCAGGATCCGAATCTGCTTCTCGCAGGTGAGCTCGCCCCACGACCCGGCCTTCACCGTGAAGTCGTGGGCGATCACCGCAACCGGCCTGCCCTCCACCCGGCCGACGCCGGTGATCACCCCGTCGGCGGGCAGGCCCGCGTCCGCGGCGGTGGCGAGCAGCCCGTCCTCGACGAACGTGCCGGGGTCGAACAGGATCGCGAGCCGGTCGCGCACGGGGAGCTTCGCCGGCCAGCGGGCCGGGTCGCCGCCACGGCGGGCGCGTTCCTGAGCCGCCGTGACCTCCTCCGGGCCCGGGGAGGCATCCACCTCGCCGGGCACCGTCGCCGTCACGAGCCCATCCCGCGGGTGAGGATCTCCAACTGGATCTCGTCGGTGCCGCCGCCGATGCGCAGGATTCGTGCGTCACGGTAGTGCCGGGCCACCGCCGACTCCTCGACGAAGCCCGCGCCGCCGAACAGCTGGACGGCGTCGTCGACGACCCGGTTGGCCGCGACCGCCGCGAAGTACTTGGCCCGCGCCACGGACGCCGCTGCCTCGGGGTGGCCGGCGTCGAGGCGAGCCGCCGCCTGGTAGGTCAGGAGCCGCGCCGCCTCCAGCTCGATCTCCATGGTGGCGATGCGGTGCCGGATCGTCTGCAGGTTGGCCAGCGGGGCACCGAACGCGCCGCGCTCCCGGACGTACGCCCTGGCCAGGTCGAGGCACTCGGCCGCGTGCCCGAGTCCCATACCGGCCAGCGCGATCCGTTCGAGCTGGAAGCCCTCCATGATCTGGTGGAATCCGCGGCCCTCCGCACCGAGCACGGCGTCTGCGGGGATCTCGACGCCGTCGAGCACCACCTCGCGCGTGTCGGACGAGTGCCAGCCCATCTTCGCCAGCGGCCGCCCGAACGACAGGCCGGGCGTGCCGCGTTCGACGAGGAAGAGCGTGATCCCCCCGTGCCGGGGCCCGCCCGAGCGGGCCGCGACGATCAGGACGTCGGCGAGCCCGGCGTTGGTGATGAACATCTTGCGGCCGTCGAGCACCCAGCCGTGCTCCGTGCGGCGCGCCGTGCTCGTGATGCCGGCGACGTCGGAGCCGGTGCCCGGTTCGGTCACCGCGATCGCGGCGACGGCCTCGCCCACGGCGAGCGGGGCGAGCCAGCGCCGCTGCTGCTCCGGGCTGCCGCTGCGGACGATGTGCGGGCCCGCCATGTACGCGCTGACCAGTGCGGTGACCGCGATGCCGCCGCTGGCACGGGAGAGCTCCTCCGCGAGCAGGGCCACGGCGAGTGCGTCGCCGTCGCCGCCGTCGTGCTCCGCAGGCGTGACGAGGCCGAGCAGGCCCGCCGCGCCGAGCCGCTTCCACAGCTCTGCCGGGAACGATCCGGCCGACTCGGCGCCCTCGACCAGCGGGCGGACCTCCCGGTCGGTGAACGCACGACACGTCGCGCGGAAGTCACGGTGCTCCTCGTCGAGCTCCCAGGTCATCAACACCTCCGAAAAAGTCGACCGACCGGGCGGTCGAACTTTAGGCTGCGGACCGTCCCGCCTGTCAACCCCCGCGCCGCGGCTACGGTTGGGGTGCGGGACGAATACGGTTGGGACGCGGATCGGAGGGCGGCATGACCGACACGACGTTGAGCCGCGCCGACAACCGACGGCTGCGCCTGCTCTCCACCTCGGCGGAGATCTTCAGCAGGCGGGGCTTCCGGGCCACCTCGATGAACGAGATCGCAGCCGCGGTCGGCCTGTCCAAGCCGACGCTGTACCACTACTTCCGGAGCAAGGAGGAGCTGCTCGTCCGGCTCTACTCCGACGTGCTCGACGAGAGCCTCGACGCTGCCAGGGCGACCGTTGCCGCGGCCGCCTCGCCGCTCGACGCGATCCGCGACCTCATCGCGTCCCGGGTCGCCTACACATGCCGCAACCAGGCGCTGCTGAAGGTCTGCTTCGAGGAGGAGCACGAGCTCCCCGCCGAGCTCGCCGAGGAGGTGCTGCGGCGCAGGCGCGCGTTCGAGGACTTCTTCACCGACGCCCTCACCGAGCACCTCGCCGCGCACCCGGGCCTACTGCCCGACGTGCCACCCAAGATCTACGTCAACATGTGCCTTGGTGCGGTCAACTGGTGCTACAAGTGGTACCGCCCGTCGGGCCCGGCTACCCCGGAGGAACTCGGCGACCAGATAGCCGCCACTTTGACGGCCGCGATCGACGTTCGCTGACCACCTGCAGGCGGCCGGTCGCCACAGGTTGCCCCCAGAAGATGGTGCTCACCGACGTCGGCCCGGTCGAGTTCGACGCGCCCCGAGACGGGGACGGCGACTTGGGAGCCGAAGATCGTGGCAAAGCGCCAGAAGCGGCGGCGTGGGTGGTCTCTACCTGTTGCTGGTGCGCGTGCTCGGCTTGTTCGTGCTCGCCACCCAGTCCCGCGGTCGCGGATAGTGCAGCCGTGGCGTCGCCGCCGGTAGAGACCCTGGATGCCGGCCTGGCGCATCAGTCGGGCGAACCGCTTGAGGTTGACGGCAGTCCGTGGCCGAGGGTTAACTCTGCGTGCACCAGGGGTGAGCCGTACGTTCCGCGGGACTCGATGTGAATCTGTCGAATCTGTATTAGTAGCAACTCGTTCTCCTGAATGCGCGGGGAATCGAGACGGCCGAGCCAGTCGTAGTAGCCCGATCTCGACACGTTGAGCACCCTGCAGGTCACCGCGACATTGATATTGTCGTCGGCAAGTTCACGGACCAGCGGGAATACTAGTTTGGGAGGACATTCTCGCGGGCGAAGTAGGCGGCGGCACGCTTGAGGATCTCAACCTCGAGTTCGACCCTACGCTTGTCCCGGCAGAGCTCGGCGAGCTCCTTCTTCTCCTTGCTCGTCAGCTGTGTCGCGCTACCGGACTCGTCGACCTCGGCCTGTGCCATCCAGTTCCGCAGGCATGACTCGGAAATACGCAGGTCTTTCGCCAACTCAGCGACGGGTTTGGTCCGCTCACGGGCTCAAATCACCGAGTGACTAAGCTCCGCAACCCCAGATGCCGGAGGCCGTCGAGATGCCACCCGCGGCTGAGATCCGGCAACTCGTCGACGTGCGGCTCCGCGAGCAGCCCTTGCCCCCCAGTACGGTTCCGGTGACGCGATGACCTGTGTCACCGACAACCTGCGAAATGTCACCGACACGAAAACCGAGAATCCGTGTCGCCTGCCGTTGACATCCGCTGCACAACCCGGTGCAGCTCAGCGCAGTACAGGTAGGTCCAGCGCCGTATGGCTCGACGTCGCCATTACCGATCTGCTGCAGCTCGTCCACGCGATCGCGATCGCGTCGAAGAACGGCCCCGAGCCGGCCGAGCAGGCCGGGCGGCTGCTGACGATCGTGGTCAACGGGCTGCGCCCCGGAACGTGAGGCTGCCCGTGCGACGATGGGGCGAAAGGGTCGGCCGAGACCGCGCAGGGGCAACTACTGCGCTCGGCCCTGACATCAACCCCTCGGCCGCGGCGCCCGGTCCCCGGTGCTCGGCGCCGCAGATCGAGGCCGCGTACGAGCGCCGCCAGCGCATTGGATCCAGGTGCCGGTGCTGGCGCGGCACCTCGAGCAGTTGTCGCCGACGCTTGAACAGCGCCTCCAGGCCGCCCCTCGTCGGTGAGGGCGGCGGCCGACACCTGGTGAGCGCACGGGGCCGCCCGGGCCGGTGGTCCCGACAGGTCGGCCCGTGGGGGCCCATCTCACGCCCCCGGGTCCAGGCTTGGGGAACGCCCCGTCTGAACAATCGTATCTGCGCGGTCGAACGGCGGAACGGCAACACTCATTGTCGGGTGGCCCGGCGAGGCATCGGTGGGCGGATCTCGGCGAGTGTCGATCTCGTCATGATCGGTGTGCAGGCAGACGGTAGCAGCGACTCGCCCGCGGTGAGCGAGCGCTGAATGGAGGAGGACACGGATGTCGTTGTTGAGGTTCGATCCGTTCGCGGGTTCTGACCGGCTGACGCAGCAGATGATGCGGGAGAGGCAGGAGCCCCGTCCCATTCCGATGTCGGCCGTCAGCAGGGGCGATCAAGTCGTCGTCTACTTCGACCTGCCGGGGGTCAACCCCGAGGACGTCGACATCACCATTGAGCGCAACATCGTCAAGGTCCGCGCGGAACGGCGTGCCGCCCGCCAGGAGGGCGACGAGGTGCTCGTCGATGAACGGCCCTACGGGATCTTCGCCCGGCAGGTGTTCCTCGCCGACAGCCTGGATTTGGACAAGATGAGCGCGGACTATGCCCGCGGCGAGCTGTGCCTCACCATCCCGGTCTCCGAGAAGGCCAAGCCCCGGCGGATCGAGCTCCACACCCGTGACGAGGATCCGCAGAACGTCAGGGCGAGCACCACCGAAGGTGGCGCAAGCTAGACGAGACGACTGGAGCATGCGGCGGCCGGGCGGAGACCGCGCCGCTGTCGCGATGCCGTACCTCGGCTCGGCGACAACGCTGATCTTCTCGCGATCAGCCGCGGCGCTCCGGTGTTCGGGTGTATCGCCCGTTCTCCGCATCACGCCGCCCGTTCATAAAACAACACTGCTGAGCAGAAACCAGCCGTACATGACGGAACAGTTGGCTCCGATCAACTTTGCCGCTTCGCGGGCACGGGCACTCCGGCCCCGCTCGCCACGACGGTCACTCGCGGTGAGCCAGCCGGCCGCCAGGTCCGCGAGGTCGCGACGCCACCGGGCTGACCGGCACGAGCTACTCCAAGCGGAGCTGCTCGGCGCCGCCGGTCGAGCCTGCACCCCCTGGGACGCATGAGTAGTCACCGGGCTCGACGGCAGGTCCCGCGAAGTCGGCGAGGTCGGAGAACAGCGCCAGCGTGGGTGCATGCGCCAAAACGGCAGGGGTGGATCAGCCCGACGGCGGCTCCTCGCCGGTATCGCCGAGCAGCTTCCAGCCCGAGGACCGCGACCAGCCG
The DNA here is from genome assembly GCF_039526725.1 of Pseudonocardia aurantiaca. Taxonomy (NCBI): domain Bacteria; kingdom Bacillati; phylum Actinomycetota; class Actinomycetes; order Pseudonocardiales; family Pseudonocardiaceae; genus Pseudonocardia; species Pseudonocardia aurantiaca. The sequence continues at coordinate 140,238 of NZ_BAAAJG010000011.1, read as the reverse complement.
TTGCGTGCGTTGAGGCTGATGTTCAGATACGCCAGGTGCTCGAGGGAGCGGGCTGCCCGCAGGCCGCCGACGTCCAGCGGGCGGAAGCCCATCGCCGTCACCAGCTCAGCCACCACCGCCCTGGCCCCCGGGTCGGCGCCCGCGTAGAAGCCGTCCAGCCGGACACCGCTCACCACCGGGATGGTCAGCCGGTCGCCGAGCACAGTGTTGAACGCCTTCACGACGAGCGTGGGACTCCTGCAGCAGGATCGCGATCTCCTCCGCCAGCGACAACCGCGCTTCGAGGACCCCCGAGAGGTCGGGTTCCAGCGGGTTGGTCGGGTCGACGACGATCACTCCCTCGAGGTGGCGGCGGATCTCGTCGGTGACATCCGCGATCGCCCGTGCCGGAACGGCGAGCACCACCATCTCGACGCCCTCGACCGCCTCGACGGCGGTCACCGCCGGCCGCGCACCGACGTCCAGCGCTACCTTCGCCGCGTGCTCGGGGTGCCGGGCGGTGATCACCACCTCATGGCTTCACCCGACGGCGGCCTGCGCCAGCCCGCGGCCGACCGTCCCCGGCACCGATGATCGCCATCCGCATGCTCGACTCCCCGTGGTACTCACGCCAGCACGGCATCGACGGCTGCGAGGATCGGACCCGGGCGGGCCGCGACCGGGACGCCGTTGGCGAAGACGCTGGGCGTGCCCGCGACACCGCGCGCGATGGCCCGCTCCGTGACGTACGGCGGCCACGGCAGGTATCGGCCGGTGCGGATGGCCTCGGCGAAGGTGGGCTCGGTGATCCCGACGAGCCGGCCCAGCTCGACGAGCTGCCCGTCGGACAGGCCGGGGCCGCCCTCCGGCGGCTGGTTGACGAACAGCGTATGGGTGTACTCCGCGAACCGGCCGGCGTCAGCGGCCGCCGCTGAGGCGGCGCCGGCACGCGTGGAGTACGCGGTGTCGGAGACGGCATCCAGGAAGTTCATCGGGTGGTAGATCAGGCGGATGGCTCGCTCGGCCACCAGCCTGTCCAGCGTCGGCCTGCTCATCAGCTCGAACTGCTTGCAGAACGGGCACTGGAAGTCGATGTAGACATCCACGTCGACCTGTCCCGTCCCGACGACGACGCCGTCCCCGCTCGGCGTGCTGCCGCGCGGGACCGGGACCGGCGGGGTCACGGAGCCCGGATGCGCATCCATGCGTCGAAGGCTGCCGCCCGGTGTCTACGCGCGCCTCGGTCCGGCAGCGCGAGAATCGGCACCCGTGTTCGTCTCGCCAGGCCCGGCAGGGTCCCGAACGCGGCACGGACGTGCATTCTCACTCTGCTCTATCCGGGAAGCGGTGGCGTGATCATACGGAGGGGAGTTGCGAGTCGTCGCGACTCGGACGAGGGCTCGGGTGGCAGTGTGCATGTTGAGTCGGGTTTCCGCGGAGGTCGAGCCGGGTGAGCTCACCTATCCGGTAGGTGCGATAGGACACCGTACTGCGGTGTATTCCGAGGGCTTGTGCGCCGTCCTCGTCGAGGAACTCCGCGACCCGACCGGGCCCGCGCACCGAGATCCCGACCAGCCGGAGCCCGTCGCGGTGCACCGGACTGCGTCGAACCCGCCCTGTCAGGCCGGTGTCCACCGCGGGCCTCGTGGTGCACGGTCATCTCGATCGAAGGCGAGGCGACGGGCGTGCGGCGAGAGGAGTCGGATATTGAAGAGGAACGTGGTTCCACTCCGAGACAGTGCTCTGAATGAATGTCGAGCTTCCTGGGAGAAGACGACCTACCCGTGACAACGACCGTAGAGAACGAAACCCGGGGACGAACGTCGTTCACGTCCTCGGCGGGATCGACGCCTTCACGGGGGCGGATCTGGAACGGGCACTTCGTCGAGAGCTGGTGGACCGCCCGGTACGACTGATCGTGGACCTCTCCCTGGTCGACCTGCTGGGGTCGACCGGACTGGTGATTCTCCGTCGCATGCAGGACGACTGCCTTCTGCAGGGCGTCGAGTTGGCGCTGACGTGCGACGGGCGCAAGGAGTTGCTCGAACAACTCAAGATAATCGGGCTCGAGCGGTTGTTCCTCGCCTAGATCTGAGCCCTCAGAAGCGCGGCGCGGAAATTCCCGGCCATCGCCCGATGAACGCCCCGCGTTGCTCGTTCAGCCAGTGCTCCAGAGTGCGGGCATCCTCACCGGCCGTTGTGCGGACGGTGTCGGTGACCGTGTCGCAGCCTCCGCAGGAGATCCACTCGAAGAGCTCAAGCATGCCCTCGGCCTGCCACGGCAGAACGCCGTCGTCGAGCATCATCGACCGGGCCTCCTCGGCCGGGATGTCGGCGTAGTCGACCTGGCGGGCGAAGACGGCGGAGACCCGAGCGGCGACATCGGCGTAGTCGAGCGCCTCCGGCCCCGTGATCACCTGGATGTCCGGCGGGTCGCCGTCTGTGAGGGCCCGCGCGGCCACCGCCGCGACGTCGCTGACCGCCACGAACCCGACGCGGCCGCCTCCGGCCGGCGCGAGGATCAGACCCCGCTCCCGGATCGTGTCCGTCGCCGAGAGCAGGTTCTCCATGTACAGGTTCGGCGCCAGGTAGGTGACGGGGAGGCCGGTCCGCTCGAGATGCATGGCGATCTGACGGTGGCTGCGCATGAAGCGCACAGTGCAGTCCAACTCCTGGAATCCGTCGGCGGCGAGCTTGACGACGCGTGGCCGGTGCCCGGCAGTGACGAGGGCGTCCACGAACCCCACCTCCAGTTCGGCCTGCTCCTCGTGCGAGGGGCTCATGAGGAAGACGCGGTCGAACTCCCGCAGTACTTCCGCAGGGGGTGGATCGTCGAGCGTGGCCACCACGTGGTCCACCGAGGGCGGCAGGTCCAGGGCCTTCGCCTCGGCGCGGACCATGGCCGTCACGGCGACGCGCGCATCGTTCAACTCCTCGACCAGGCGCAGGCCCACCTGGCCCGTCGCCCCCGTCACCAGAATCATCAGCTCTCCGATACTCGGCGGTATTCGGTCCGGACGAACAATGCCGAGCCACCAGTTTATGCGACTGGACCCGAGGAGTCGAAGGGCAGCTGAACCGGTCAACCCGGCGGACCCGGGGTATGACCGGAAAAGCGTCCGGCCCCTCGGCATGGATTTCCACGGCGGCGATGCTGTGTCACCGGTTGCGGGGCGCCCGCCCCAGGTCGTCCTGCACACGGTCGCAGGCGATCGACAAGGGGTGAGCGGCGCCCCGGGACGGCGCAGGTCGCGGGGGGTTGATGGACCTGGTAGGCCGAGTACCCCGACCGAGGTTGCGTCCGGCGGACCGATGCCGCGTGCCAGCAGCGGTGCGACAGTTGGCGAAACTCGGTTGGCCCGACAGGAGGAACTCTGTGACTCTGATGCGATTCGATCCGTTCCTTGAATTGGAACGGCTGGCCGATCAGGCCCTTTCCGTCGGTGCCCGTGCAACACGCAGCATGCCCATGGCGGCGCTGCGTCGGGGCGACGAGTTCCTTGTTTTTCTGGATGTGCCCGGCGTCCATCCTGAAGACATCGACGTGACGGTCGAGCGCAATGTGGTCAGCGTGCGGGCCCGCCGCGCGCCCGCGCACCAGGAGGGCGACGAGGTCATCATCGACGAGCGGCCCTACGGCGAGTTCAGCCGCCAGCTGTTCCTCGGGGACAACCTCGATTCACACCGCATGTCCGGGGACACCCGTGACGGCGTGCTGACACTGAGGATCCCGGTCAGCGAGGCGAGCGAGCCGCGCCGGGTGCAGCTCGGTGCCGCCGACACGTCCGAGGGTGCGCCCCCACACGGCGCCGCCTCCAGCGCAACTACCGGGTCGGAGACCGCTTCGGCGGCCGACCGGACCACCGTCTGATCGGGAGGTTGTCATGATCGAGGAGCCGCGAGACACCGGAAAGCAGGCAGCCGGACCGCAGGGTCGGGCAGCCAGCAGCGCATGGTCCCCCGAGAGCCCGGCCGACCCGGAGCGGCGGCCCCGGCGGCCGATCGGATCGTTCACCAGGTACGAGGACGCCGAACGGGTCGTCGACCGTCTCTCCGATCTGGGGTTCCCGGTCGATCGGGTGGCGATCATCGGTCAGGACCTGCAGACGGTCGAGCAGGTCACCGGAAAGATGGACTACCCGCGGGCCGCGTGGCGCGGCGCGCTGAGCGGCGCTGTTCCCGGCGCACTGATCGGGTGGCTGTTCGGGATCTTCAGCTGGGTCAACCCGCTGATCGCGGGCCTGCTGCTGGCCGTGTACGGACTGATCATCGGCGCCGTCATCGGGGCGATCGTCGCAGTGATCATCTATGCGCTGCAGGGTGGCCGTCGCGATTTCGCCTCCGTGGTGATGATGCGCCCGCAACGGTTCGAGGTGGTCGTCGACGACGAGGTGGCCGACGAAGCGCTCCAACTAGTTGCGACGGGGGTCTGAAATGCCCCGCGCTGCTGGTATCGATCTCGGAACGACCAATTCGGTGATCGCGGCGTGGGAGGGCGGCGAGGCCGCCGTCATCCCCAACGCGGAGGGCTCGCGCACGACGCCCTCGGTGGTGGCGTTCACGGAGAACGGCGAGCGCCTGGTCGGCCAGCTCGCCCGCCGGCAGGCGATCCTCAACCCGAAGGGAACGATCTACTCCGTCAAGCGCTTCATCGGCCGGCGCTTCGAGGAGGTCGAGGAGGAGGCGCAGCAGGTCACCTACGACGTGGTGCCGGACGAGCACGGCAACGCGCGGATCAAGGTCCGCGACAAGCTGTACGCCCCGGAGGAGATCAGCGCGCTGATCCTGCGCAAGCTCGCCGACGACGCCGGGCGCCACCTCGGCGAGCGCGTGACCGAGGCCGTGATCACCGTGCCGGCGTACTTCAACGACGCCCAGCGGACCGCGACGCGGGACGCCGGGAAGATCGCGGGACTCGAGGTCCTTCGGATCATCAACGAGCCGACCGCGGCGGCGCTGGCCTACGGGCTGGACAAGCGCCAGCACGAGACGGTGCTGGTGTTCGACCTCGGGGGCGGCACGTTCGACGTCAGCATCCTCGATGTCGGCGACGGTGTGGTGGAGGTACGGGCCACCGCAGGTGACACGCACCTGGGCGGCGACGACTTCGACCGGCGCATCGTCGACCACCTGGCCGAGCAGTTCCAGAAGGACAACGGCATCGACCTGCGGAAGGACCCGCAGGCGTTGCAGCGGCTCTACGAGGCCGCGGAGAGGGCGAAGATCGAGCTGAGCTCGGTCACCCAGACCCAGGTCAACCTGCCCTTCGTCACCGCCGACGCGAACGGTCCCAAGCACCTCACGATGACGCTGATGCGCTCGACGTTCGAAGAGCTCACCCGCGATCTCGTGGAACGCACGATGGAGCCGGTCAAGCAAGCGATGGCGGACGCCAAGGTCGGGCCCGACGACATCGACGAGGTGATCCTCGTCGGCGGGTCCACCCGGATCCCGGCGGTACAGGCCCTGGTTCGCCGCCTCACCGGTGGCAAGGAACCGAACATGACCGTGAACCCCGACGAGGTCGTCGCGGTCGGTGCGGGAATCCAGGCTGGTGTGCTGAAGGGCGACGTGTCCGACGTCCTCCTGCTCGACGTCACCCCGCTGTCGCTGGGTGTGGAGACGCAGGGCGGCGTCATGACCCGGGTCGTGGATCGCAACACGACGATCCCGGTCCGGCGCAGCGAGACGTTCTCCACGGCTGCGGACAACCAGCCCGCCGTCGACGTGGTGGTGCTGCAGGGCGAGCGTGAGCGCGCGTCCGACAACCGGGTGCTGGGCCGGTTCCGGCTCCAGGACATCCGGCCGGCGCCGCGGGGTGAACCGCAGATCGAGGTCGTCTACGACATCGATGCGAACGGGATCCTCAACGTCACCGCTCGGGACAAGAACACCGGCGCCGAACAGGGCATCACGATCTCGGAGAGCACCAACCTGGACACCTCCGAGGTGGATCGGATGGTGCAGGAGGCCGAACGCAACCGGACCTCGGACCAGCAGCTGCGCCAGGAGGTCGACGCGCGCAACGAGCTCGACAGCGTCGCTTACCAGGTGCAGCGCCGTCTCGACGAGCTCGGCGACGCCGCGCCGTCGCACGAGCGGGCCCGCGCGGAGATGCTCGTGGCGGACGCCCGGCGGGCGGTGGAGGAACAGGCGCCGCTGGACCGGGCGCGCGAGCTGACCGCCGAGCTCCAGCAGGTGTTCGCCGGCCTGAGCGCGGTGTCGGCCGGAGCGGGCGGCCCCGGGGGCGCACAGGGTGGCGGCAGCGAGAGCGCCACAAGCGAGACCGACGACGACGTGATCGACGCCGAGTTCGACCGTAGCTGAGGCGCACTCATGACCGAACACGCACCGGACAGGACGCCCGGCCAGCCCGCCGCACGCGCCGTCACCGGCCAGGAAGGCACGGCAGCGCCGGAGGAGCGGACCGGGACGGATCGGGTCGCGGGATCAGCCACCCCGACCCGATCCCCGGAGGACCGGGCCGAGGACCGGCCGGAGGGCCGGCCCGGGCTGGACGCCGCCGAGCTGGAGGATCGCTGGCTTCGGGCCGTCGCAGACCTGGACAACCTGCGCAAGCGGTATGCCCGCGAGCTCGGGCGGGAACGGGAGGCCGAGCGTGAGCTCGTTGCCTCGGCGTTCCTGCCGGTGCTCGACACCATCGACCGGGCCCTCGAGCACGCCGGATCCGACCCGCGGTCGATCATCGAAGGCATCCGGACCCTGCGCGAGCAGGCCCTCGCCGTACTGGCCGGGCTCGGGTATCGCCGCGAGGACGAGACCGGGGTGCCGTTCGACCCGAGCCGCCACGAGGTGGTGGGTGTGGTCGAGCCCAACGGCGGTGGGGCTGCCCCGGGCTCGGTGGCCGAGGTCGTCAGGCCCGGCTACGGCGGCCCAGGCCGCCAGTTGCGGCCGGCATCGGTGACCGTGGCGCAGAGTCCGGGGGACTAGTTGATGGCCCGCGACTACTACGAGACGCTCGGGGTGTCCCGTGACGCGGGCCCCGAGGAGTTGCAGCAGGCGTTCCGGCGGCTGGCCAGGCAGAACCATCCCGATGTCAACAGGGACCCGGGCGCCGAGGAGCGGTTCAAGGAGGTCAACGAGGCCTACCAGGTGCTGTCCGACCCGGAGATGCGCAAGCGCTACGACCGTTTCGGCGAGGACTTCCGACAGGTCCCGGAGGACTGGGAGGAGCGCGTCGGTGCCGGCGCGGGCCGGTCACCCTTCGGCGGCGGAGGCGGCGGCGGTCGCAGCTACACCTGGTCGACAGGTGGCGGCGACGGTCCCGACTTCGGCGGCGGTTACGGCGGGGGCTTCGGGGGCGTCGACATCGAGGACCTCCTCGGCGGGATGTTCGGCGGCGGCCGAGGCCGGGGCCGTGGAGGCCCGGTGGCGGGCGCCGACCAGGAGGCGGAGCTTTCACTCACCGTGGAGGAGGCCTACCGCGGCGGCCGCAGGCAGATCACGCTCAACGGCCCGGACGGCCCGCGGACCTACACAGTGACGATCCCGCCCGGCGTCACCGATGGCAAGCGGATCAGGCTGTCCGGCGAGGGCGGTCGTGGGATGGGCGGCGGCCAGGCAGGCGACCTCTATCTCGTCGTTCGCCTGCTGCCGCACCCCCGGTTCCGGGTCGAGGGCAAGGACATCGTGGTCGACCTGCCGCTGGCGCCCTGGGAGGGCGCCCTCGGGGCCGACGTCCCGGTCTCGACCCCCGGCGGCGAGACCAAGGTGACCGTCCCGCCGGGAACGTCCACCGGCCGGCGGCTGCGGCTGCGCGGGGAGGGCATGCCCGACCCGCGCGGCAAGCCGGGTGACCTCTACGCCGAGGTCAAGATCATGGTGCCGTCCCGGCTCACCGACAGGGAGCGCGAGCTGTTCTCCGAGCTGGCCGCGGCGTCCACATTCGATCCGCGCCGCCCCGGTTCCGACGGGAGGAGGGGAAACCGATGACCGTGCAGTACCTGCCTGTCCGCAGCCGGCGGGCGCGGGCGTCGGAACGCGGCCGGATGCGCCAGGAGGAGTTTGCCAGGCGCGTCGGGCTGCACCCCGACCTCCTCCGGCGGTTCGTCGCGCTCGGCCTGGTGCCGGCCGTGCGCGATGCCGACGGGCGTCTGTGGTTCACCACGTCGCAGGTCGCAGCAGTCGCCCGGCTGCAGCGGCTGCGGGCCGCGCTGCCGCTCAACTACGCGGCGCTCGGCCTCGTCGTCGACCTGCTCGACCGCATCACCGAACTGGAGACCGAGCTGCGCATCCGCGGGCGCACCGAACCGCTGCGCCCGCCGGCCGGCCCCGAACCCACCGACAGCGACCAGACGCGGAGCGCGCAATGGACCTGAACCGCCTGACCCAGATGTCCCAGCAGGCACTGTCGGCCGCGCAGGATCTCGCGACGCGGGCCGGCCACACCGAGGTCGACGGCGAGCACCTGCTGCTCGCGCTGCTCGACCAGACCGACGGGCTGGTACCCCGGCTGCTCGCCGCCATGGGCGTCGACGAGCGGGCCCTGCGCTCGGATCTGGAGCCCGAGCTCTCCCGCAAGCCGCGGACCACCGGTCCGGCCACCCAGCCGGGGCAGGTCACGGTCACCCAGCGGCTGGCCCGGGTGCTCGAGGCCGCCGAGCGCGAGGCCCGCCGGATGAAGGACGAGTACGTTTCGGTCGAGCACCTGCTCGTCGCGCTCGTCGAGGAGGGTTCCGCGACCGGGGCGGGGCGGGTGCTCGCCAAGCACGGCGTCACCCGCGACGCGTTCCTCTCCGCGCTGACCAGGGTGCGCGGCAACCAGCGCGTCACCTCGGCCACGCCCGAGGGAACGTACGAGGCGCTCGTGAAGTACGGCATCGACCTCGTAGAGTCGGCGCGTTCGGGCCGGCTGGACCCGGTGATCGGCCGGGACGCCGAGATCCGCCGCGTGGTGCAGATCCTGTCGCGCAAGACGAAGAACAACCCGGTGCTCATCGGTGACCCCGGCGTCGGCAAGACCGCGATCGTCGAGGGCCTGGCCCAGCGCATCGTGAACGGCGACGTGCCGGAGGGGCTGCGCGACCGGACGATCTTCGCCCTGGACATGGGCCTGCTCGTGGCCGGGGCTAAGTACCGCGGCGAGTTCGAGGAGCGGCTGCAGGCCGTGCTGGCGGAGGTCAAGGGGGCCGAGGGCCGGATCCTGCTGTTCATCGACGAGCTGCACAACGTGGTGGGGGCCGGCGCCGCGGAAGGCGCGATGGACGCCGGCAACATGCTCAAGCCGATGCTCGCTCGCGGCGAGCTGCACATGATCGGCGCGACGACGGTGCAGGAGTACCGCAAGCGCATCGAGTCCGACGCCGCGCTGGAGCGCCGCTTCCAGCCGGTCTACGTCGACGAGCCGAGCGTCGAGGACACGGTGTCGATCCTGCGCGGGCTGCGCGAGCGGCTCGAGGTCTTCCACGGCGTCCGGATCCTGGACGGGGCCCTGATCGCTGCGGCGACGCTGAGCCATCGCTATCTCACCGACCGGTTCCTGCCCGACAAGGCCATCGACCTCGTGGACGAGGCCTGCGCCCGGCTGCGCACCGAGATCGACTCCATGCCCGCCGAGCTCGACGAGATCACGCGCAAGGTGATGCGGCTGGAGATCGAGGAGGCCGCGCTCTCGAAGGAGGAGGACCCGGCGTCGATCGCCCGGCTCGACCAGCTCCGCCGCGAGCTGGCCGACCTGCGCAGCGAGGCCGACGCCATGCGCGCGCAGTGGGACGCGGAGCGCCAGGCAATCAGGCGGGTGCAGGAGCTGCGGGCGGAGCTCGAGCAGGTGCGCCGCGAGATCGAGGAGGCGGAGCGGTCCTACGACCTCAACCGGGCGGCCGAGCTGCGCTACGGCAGGCTCGCCGAGCTGGAACGCAAGCTGGAGGCGGAGGAGCAGCGGCTCTCCGAGAAGCAAGGCGAGCACTCGCTTCTGCGCGAGGTGGTCACGGCCGAGGAGATCGCCGAGATCGTCTCGGTGTGGACCGGGATTCCGGTGTCCCGGCTGACCGAGGGGGAGCGGGAGAAGCTGCTGCGCCTCGATGAGGTGCTGCACCAGCGCGTCGTCGGTCAGGACGAGGCGGTGCAGGCCGTCGCGGACGCGATCATCCGGGCCCGTTCCGGGGTCAAGGACCCCCGCCGGCCGACCGGTTCGTTCATCTTCCTGGGCCCGACCGGGGTCGGGAAGACGGAGCTGGCCAAGGCGCTGGCCGAGGCGCTGTTCGACTCCGAGGACAACATGGTCCGGATCGACATGAGCGAGTACCAGGAGCGGCACACGGTGTCGCGGCTGGTCGGTGCTCCGCCGGGGTATGTCGGCTACGAGGAGGGCGGGCAGCTCACCGAGGCCGTGCGGCGGCGGCCGTACGCCGTGGTGCTCTTCGACGAGATCGAGAAGGCGCACGCGGACGTGTTCAACACGTTGCTGCAGGTGCTCGACGACGGCCGGCTCACCGATGCGCAGGGCCGCACCGTCAACTTCCGCAACACGGTGATCATCATGACGTCGAACATCGGGTCCCAGTACCTGCTCGACGGTGTCACCCCGGACGGCCAGCTCAAGCCCGAGGCCCGGGAGCTCGTGCTGGCCGAGCTGCGGAGCCACTTCCGGCCCGAGTTCCTCAACAGGGTCGACGACACGGTGCTGTTCACCCCGCTAACCCTGGGCGAGATCGAGCACATCGTCGAGTTGATGCTCGGCGAGCTGCGCAACCGGCTCGCGGATCGCAACATCACGCTCGAGGTCGGTGAGGAGGCCCGCCGCTTCATTGCGCGCGCGGGCTACGACCCGGTCTACGGTGCCCGGCCGCTGCGCCGGTTCATCGCCCGCGAGGTGGAGACCCGCATCGCCCGCGCGTTGCTGCGTGAGGGGCTGACCGAGGGCTCGACGCTGCGGGTCGACGTCGAGGGCGATCAGATCGTCATCACCCATCACGTGGTGGGGGCGCAGACATGAGCGCCCCGGCGAAGCCGCGAACGAGTGTTGTGACCTGCCCGAACTGCGGGCGGCGCAACCGGGTGCCCGCCGCGGCCGCGGGCGTGCCGAAATGCGGGAACTGCCACAACCTCCTGCCGTGGATCGCCGACGCGGGCGACGACGACTTCGCCGAAGTCGCGGAGCGGTCCCCGGTCCCGGTGGTGGTGGACCTCTGGGCGACGTGGTGCGGGCCCTGCCGGATGGTGAGCCCCGCCCTGGAGCAGCTGGCCACCGAACGGGCCGGCGACATCAAGCTGGTGAAGGTCGAGATCGACGCCGCGCCCCGGCTGGCGCAGCGCTTCGAGGTGCGCGCCGTGCCGACGTTGCTGGTGATGCGCGACGGGGAGGTGGTCGCCCGCCAGGCCGGCGCCGCGCCGGTGCCGGCGTTACGCAACTGGCTCGACCAGGCGCTGAAACCGAACCAGGACGGCACGTCATGAGACTGCGCGATCGCCTCTGGCAGCTGCCGCTGCGGCTGCCGACCGACGCCTACATCCTCGACGCCGGGGTCTCCAAGTGGGACGTCGACGACGGGAGCCTCGGGATCGGGCTGGCGCTGCTGTTCGGGCGGGCGTCGGACGGAGGCTCGCGGTGACCGCTGACTGGGCCCCCGTCGGTCCCGACCCGCATCTGGCCTTCGTTCGCGACGACGTCGTGCCGCGCACTCCGGAGGGATGCGAGGACTGTCTGCGGATCGGATCGCCGTGGGTGCATCTGCGGCTGTGCCTGACTTGCGGGCACGTGGGATGCTGCGACTCGTCGCCGAACCGGCACGCCCGCGCGCATGCCGCCCTTGTGGGCCACCCGATCGTCCGGTCGTTCGAACCGGGCGAGAACTGGCGATGGTGCTACGTCGACGAGGCGTTGGCATGATGGCCCCTACCGCCCGAACCGGCAGCCACGGAGTCGAGGAGCTGCTCGCGAACGTGCCGCCCGACGAGACACCCGACCTCTCCGGGGGCTACCCCCGGCTCGAGGAGTCGCGGATCCGGTCCCTGGAGACACTGGGCGAACGCCGGCCCACGTCGCGCGGCGAGGTGCTCATCGCCGAGGGCGAGCCGGAGACCATCTTCTACGTGGTCCTCTCCGGCCGCGTCGCGGTGGTCGAGGCGTTCGGATGCCCCGATCAGCGGGTGGCCCGCGTGCACGGATCAGGGCGTTTCCTCGGCGAGCTCGGTGTGCTGACCGGGCAGGTCGCGTTCTTCACCACTGTCGTCGTCGACCCGGGGGAGGTGCTCGCGATCCCGGCCGACCGCCTCCGCGCGTATGCGGAGGCCGACCCCGCCTTCGGCGACGAGGTGCTGCGTGCCTACCTGATCCGGCGCTCGCTGGCCCTCGGTGAGGGGATCGGGTTCCGGATCGTCGGGTCCCGGTACTCTGCCGGCACGCGGAACCTGCGCGAGTTCGCCGCCCGCAACCGCCTCCCGCATCGGTTCGTCGACCTCGAGACCGATCCGTCGGCCGAGCGGCTGCTCCGCGAACTGGGGGTGGGCCCCGAGGACACGCCGGTCGTGCTGTACCAGAACCGGCTGCTGCGCAACCCGTCCATCGCCGAGCTGGCTGCGATGTTCTCGCTGCGGGAGCTCGACGCGAAGGAGGAGGTCTGCGACCTGGTGATCGTCGGCGCCGGACCCGCGGGGCTCGCGGCCGCGGTCTACGGGGCGTCGGAGGGGCTCGACACCGGGGTACTCGAGGCCGTCGCCGCGGGCGGGCAGGCCGCCCGGACGTCGCGGATCGAGAACTACCTCGGCTTCCCCGCCGGGATCTCCGGGGGCGAGCTCGCGGAGCGCGCGGCGCTGCAGGCCGAGAAGTTCGGTGCCAGGCGGACCGTGCCGGCGGAGGTCGTAGGCCTGGAGCAGCGCGACGGCGAGTACGCGCTGCGGCTCGCCGACGGCGGTGAGGTGCTCGGGCGCTCCGTCATCGTCGCGACCGGGGTGCGGGTCCGGAGGCTTCCGGTCCCTCGGATGGAGGAGTTCGAGGACACCTGCGTCTACTACGCGGCCACCCCGATCGAGGCCCAGCAGTGCGTCGGTGACCCGGTGGTGGTCGTCGGTGGCGGCAACTCGGCGGGACAGGCGGCCGTGTTCCTCGCCGACCATGCCGGTGAGGTCCATCTGGTGGTCCGGGAGCCCCGGCTCGACGAGCAGATGTCCCGCTACCTGGCCGACCGGATCATCCGTGATCCGCGCATCCAGGTGCACCTGCACACCGAGGTCCGGGAGCTTCAGGGCGAGAACGGCAGGCTCGGGGCCGTGGTCGTCGAGGACACCGCGACCGGGGAGCGGCAGCGCCTGCCCGCTCGCGACCTCATGGTGTTCATCGGCGGTGACCCGTGCACGTCGTGGCTCCCGGAGTCGGTGGCCCTCGACTCGGGTGGCTACATCCTGACCGGATCGGCCGCGGGCCGTGCGCGGGCCGCGGAGGAGACCGACGGACGCGACCCGTTGTTCCTCGAGACCACCCTGCCCGGCGTGTTCGCGGCGGGGGACGTCCGGAGCGGATCCATCAAGCGGGTGGCCTCGTCGGTGGGCGAGGGCGCCATGGCGGTGCGCCTGGTGCACGAGCACCTGGCGACGACACAGTGACAGATGGGCTCGGAGGAGAAGGCATGACCGACGTGACCGGCGTGACCGGGATACCGGAGTTCAAGCGGTTCTTCCGCTCGGCGGGGCGCGTCGACGTCGACAAGGACGATCTGCGGCGATTCCGCACGTTCGTCGACCAGAAGATCGACGACATCGCGATCGCCGGCCGCAACTCCGCCAGCTGGAACGGCCGGGACATCATCGCCCCGCAGGACCTGCCGATCACGAAGGGCCTGCAGGAGCGGATGCGCGAGTTCGACAAGCTCGACGAGGCCGACGAGATCCGGCAGCTGCTGCGGGGCGTGGTGCGCCGGCCCCCCGCCGACGTGACGTTCAGCGAGGAGACCGAGGACATGCTCCCCGAGGTCTTCGGGGGAATCAGCATCGCGCTGGCCCGGTCATTCCGGATCGTCGACCCCGATGTCACGAACCCGTCGACCCGGCACTGGGAGCGCGGGTTCGACCTGTTCCAGATGCTGCTCTAGGAGATCACCGTCGACTGGCCGCGGCCGTCGGCACCGACCAGTCGCGCTCCGGACGGCAACCCGTTGACGCTGACGCCGTCGGGGGGTTGCCGGACGCGGTGCCCATCGCACTGCAGTGGTCGCCTCCGCTCGACCGTGTGAACGACACCGTCCTCCTTCCGACCTCGACGTGGACGGGCTCCGCAACCCGCTACCGAAGCTGTGCTGCCGGGACGAGTTGACGGACCCGACCTGGTGCCGCCGGGACGGTACGCGCGGGCGCGCGCGGCGCAGGATCACGAGAACCGACGGGTGCTCCGGCCGGCCCACCTTCCGTCGGATCACTGCATCGCTGTTCGAGGCGGAGGACAACCCGTGAACGAATCCCAGGAGGTCGTCGTGGGTTGAGGTGCCGTCGTCGGACGCGACGCCCCATCCGGTGGGCGTCCGCAGGATCCGATGCGACCACGCGACGCACGTTCGGCTGCCCGCCGAGGCGGCCGGGTACGCGGCCGGGTACACCGTCGCGGTCCCGTTGAACGGGGCGGTCGAGGTCACGTACCGGACGGGCACGCTCGGCGCCGACTCGGGCCGGGCGGTCGTGTTCCGGCCCGAGACCGACATTACCGTGACCCACCCGATTCCGGTGACCACCATCGCGACTGCGACGAGCGGTACCGCACGCGTCGCACCAGTGACGAGCACGGCCGCGGCATACGCCAGCGTCGACGCGGCGACAACGACGCCAGGACCGACGCGCGTGCGAACCATGGGTACCACCAGCGCCCCGAGTACGGCCCCGACTCCGGCTCCCCCGAGCAGCAGTCCGTAGCCGCCCACGCCCAGCTGCAGCGGGCCCCTGGCGACGACCGGCAGGAGCGCCCAGACCGCGCTGCCGAAGATCATGAACAGCGCGGTCTGGGCGAGCACCGCGCGCAGCAGCGGTGCGTGCCGGACGTACCGGCCGCCTGTCCGCACCGCCGTGAACAACCGCTCGGCGCCCAGCGCGAGAGGTGCGACCTCACACGACGCCATGCGGCGAGAACGGCCAGCACGCCGATGAACGATGCGGCGTTGAGCGCGAACGCGGCCTCCGGGCCCGCGGCCGCGATGAGCAGCCCGCCCAGCGCCGGCCCGACGGCCCGCGCGAGGTTGCCGTTGGCCCCGTTGAGAAGCGCAGCCGCCTCGATGTTCCGGCGGCCGACGAGCTCGGGCTGTACAGCCTGAAACGACGGCACCGACAGCGCCTGCCCAACGCCCAGTGCCGCGGTCATCCCGAGAAGCAGCCCGGGACTGACGGTGCCGAGAGCAGTGAACGCTGCGAGGCAGCCGGCTGCGAGAGCCATGACGAACTGGCCGGTGAACAGCAGAACCCGCCGGTCGACGATGTCGCCGAGCGCCCCGGCGGGCACGACGAGCAGGAACACCGGCAGCGTCATCGCGGTCTGGACGAGCGCCACGGCGAGCCCGCTCTGAATCAGGTCGCCCATCAACCACTGCGCGGCGACGAGCTGCGCCCAGGTTCCGATGTTCGCGACGAACTGCGCCACCCACAATGCACGGAACACGCGGTGCCGTAGCGGCGCCCCGACGGGCAACGCGGCCGTGGGTCGGGCCGGTAGGTCTGCCGGACCGGTGGCAGTCATGCTCGAAGCTCAGGCGTCGACGGTCATGGCGCGGCGCAGCCTGGCCAGGGTCGCGGTCAGCAGGCGCGACACGTGCATCTGGGAAATGCCGACCTCACGGGCGATCTGGCTCTGGGTCATGTCCCCGAAGAACCGCATGAGGACGATCCGGCGTTCCCGCTCGGACAACGCGTCGATCAGCGGGATGAGCGACTCCCGGTTCTCAACGAGCGCGACGCCCGGGTCGAGGCTGCCCATCGCGGCGGCGAAGCGGGGCGCCCTACTGGTCTTGGCTCCGTTGCCGGCCGGTTCGTCCAGGGACATGCAGCGATATGCATTCCTCACCTGGAGGCCGTCGACGACATCGGTGACCGGGACGTCGAGGCGGTCGGCGATCTCCGTGGACGACGGGGCCCGGCCGAGTTCCTGGCTCAGCGCGGCGACGGCAGCGGGGATGGCGACGTGCAGCTCCTTGAGCCGCCGTGGCACCCGGACCATCCACAGCCGGTCGCGGAACCAGCGCAGAACCTCGCCGTTGATCGTCGGAACCGCGAAGGTCAGGAACGCGTGGCCCAGGTCGGGGTTGAAGCGGTCGACTGCATGGATCAGGCCGACCGTAGCCACCTGCTCCAGGTCCTGGAGGAGCTCGCGCCGGTGGGCGTAGCGCTGGGCGATGTGTTTGGCCACGGGCAGGTGCTCGATGATCAGCTGCTCACGCAGTTCGGCGCTGCGGCGATCCCCTGCGGGCAGCCGGGCGAGCTCGGCGAACAGCGGGGTGAGATGCGCGTACTGGTTGGTGCGCCGGCGCTCAGGCGCGGGTGATCGTCGTTCCGGGAGGCCGGGCTCCGGTTCCTGGTGCCCCGTCGGCTCGAGATCGGGTTCCCTCGGACGTGTGTCCGGGGGCGCGCAGAGGTATGTGGCGGTCATCCGGGTGATCCCCTCTCCTCGTTGCTCCACCTGGTGACGAGCATTTCTGGCCGGTGGGCCGCACACCTCGGCATAAGCGGCCGGCCAACCGTGAGAACGGGGTTATCGCGACCCACGCGCAGCGCCTTCTGCTGCCCGTGGGCGATGCCGGCCGACTAGGTCGCCGCGTCCACGAGTTCGGCGAACTCCCGGCCCAGCTGGGCCAGGACGTCGTCGAACTCGCCGGGGTCGACCGCGTCCCGGATCGTGGCGAGCACGGCGGTCACGCCCGCGCCGGCGTCCGCCTCGCTGATCCCGGTCCATCGCGCGACGCGTCGCGCGAAATCGTCGGCGCCGAAGCGTTGCGCCTCCTCCTGCGGCGGGATGAGGTCCGGCTGAAGCTCTTTCGGCATCTGAGCCTTGAGGTCCTCGGCTTCGCCGCCGCTGATTCGTTCTGCCAGCACCCGCAGGGTGGCGTGGGTCAAGGCCTCGGCCTCATCGCGCGGCAGCCCGGCGCGTCGCCCTACGGCGTTGATGAACTCCTTGTACTGCACAGGTCCTCCTGGCCCGCAGTGGTATCTCAAGATTCGGCCCACGACCTGGGAACGGGCACCGGCCTGGCCCTACCAACTCGACGGAAGAGGCATGACACGACGGGTCGGATCAGGTTCTGCGACCCAGGTGCAGGGGCTGCTGCGGGGGCGCGTTCCGCGGTTTCCGGCGCAGTCGCCCGTCGAAATGGGCGTGGGTGCCATCGGGCGAGGTTCCCGATTTGACGTTCCGATGCGTCGAGCCGACGGCGACCTGGTCGTCCGCTCCAGATCACCCGAGGATCAGCCCCGTGGAGTCACCGCCACGACAACCATCCGCATACCGGTATCGGAGGCGTACGCCTTCTGGCATATCTAGCCGAGAACCCGGACCCGCCGGTACGGATCGGTCGTGGACGGCTGCGTCAGCTGCTGGGCGAGCACCGGGTGTCGTTCCCAGCGGACCCGAACCTGGAAGGAGTCCACCGACCCGGACAAGGACGCCAAGCTGGATCGGATCGAGGAGGTGACCAGCCGGTTCCCGCACCTCTGTTTCGCGTTCTACCAGTTCGGGCCGCTCTCGATCCGGCCGTGTCACGGCAGCCCCTGGGCGCCCGAGTCGCGCCCGACCCGGCTGCCGACGACCTATACCCGCACGCACGGGATCCGCACTTCCACGGCTGCTGCAGCCTCGGAGTTGACCAGCTGTGGGTGTCCTCCGGCGCCGCAAGGGCGACGACCACACCCTCGCCGCGCTCAAGTCCATCCGGGCTGCTCGACCGGACGGCGCCCCCATCCACGTGATCATGGACAACCTGGCGGCGAACAAGACCCCCTGCGATCCGGGCGTGGGCGGCGCGCAACAAGGTCGAATTGTGCTTCACCCCGACCAACGCCTCCCGGGCCAACCCGATCGAGGCCCAGTTCGGGTCGTTGCGCACCTTCGTCATGGGCGCCTCGAACCATCCCAACCACACCGTTCTGGCCCGCGAGCAGCCGCCGCATGATCAAACACGACGAACGTAGGTGGTCAGCGCACTAGCGGGATCGATCGCCAGGCGGCGCGATCACCGTCCGGTTCCGCACGTTCGCTGCGGTCCTGATGGCGAATGCGCTGATCAACCGCACGGATCGGCTGCGCGTCGGCCGCCCACGCGGGCAGGTTGCGGTCCCGGGCTTCGTCCTCTCGGGCCGATGCGCCAGCCCTTCCGTAATGCGCACGATCGCCTCAACCGCAATGTGAGCCGATTAGGCCGTGACGTGACCCGGAAGGACGGAACTCCCGAATGAAGGCAGTCGTGTACCGCAGCCCGCGAGACGTCCGAGTGGAGCAGGTGCCGGACCCGAGGATCGAGAAACCGACCGACGCGATCGTGCGCATCACGAGCACGAACATCTGCGGTTCGGACCTGCACATGTACGAGGGCCGGACCAGCTTCGAACCGGGGCGGGTGTTCGGCCACGAGAACCTCGGCGAGGTCGTCGAGGTCGGCGACGCCGTTGAGAAGATCAAGGTCGGCGACATGGTCTCCGCGCCCTTCAACGTGAGCTGCGGGCATTGCCGCAACTGCGAGCGCCAGCTGACCAACTACTGCCTTACCGCCAACACGCCCGGCATCGCCGGGGCCGCGTACGGGTTCGCCGACATGGGCCCCTGGCAGGGCGGTCAGGCCGAGTACCTGCGCGTGCCGTGGGCCGACTTCGACGCCCTGCGGCTTCCCGAGGACGCCCGCGACCGGGAGAACGACTACGTGATGCTGTCCGACATCTTCCCGACCGGCTGGCACTCGACCGAGATGGCCGGGCTCTACCCCGGCGACACCGTGGTGATCTACGGCGCCGGCCCCGTCGGGCTGATGGCCGCGCTCTCGGCCACCCTGAAGAGCGCATCGCGGGTGTGGATCGTGGACCGGCATCCCGACCGGCTCCGGCTCGCTGAGGAGATCGGCGCCATCCCGATCGACGACTCCAAGGTCGACCCCGTCCAGTTCGTGCTGGACCAGACGAACGGATGGGGAGCCGACTGCGGGTGCGAATGCGTCGGATACCAGGCGCACGATCCAATGGGCCAGGAGCACAACAACGACACGCTCGACAAACTTGTCCGCTCGGTGAAGTTCACCGGCCGGATCGGCACGGTCGGCGTCTACGTCCCGCAGGACCCGAAGGCCCCGGACGAGTTCGAGAAGCAGGGCAAGGTCCCGTTCGACTTCGGGCTGCACTGGTTCAAAGGCCAGGCGCAGGGGGCCGGCCAGTGCCCGGTGAAGCGGTACAACCGCAACCTGCGCAGCCTCATCCACGAGAACAAGTGCACGCCATCCTGGATCGTGTCCCACGAGTTGCCACTCGAACGCGCCCCGGAAGCGTACAAGGCCTTCGACGCTCGCGAGAACGGCTGGACGAAGGTCGTCCTCAAGCCGCAGATGTCGGCGAGCTGACCCGTCGCACGACGAAGGGGCCGCACGACGAAGGCCCTCCGCGCCGCCTCTCCGCGGCCGGAGGGCCTTCTCCGGGGATCAATGCTGATCGTGACCCAGCGTGAGCGGGGGGAACCGGTGGGGCCGCTCGTCGGCCTCGAACAGAGCCATGGCGGACCCCACGATGCGCGGGTCCGGCCTCCCCACGACCTCCGCGTCCTTCTCCGGGTAGTCGAAATGGCTCAGCACGTAGCGCATGGCCTCGAGCCGGGCGCGCTTCTTGTCGTTGCCCTTGATCACGGTCCAAGGCGCGTCCGCGGTGTCGGTGTAGAAGAGCATCGCCTCCTTCGCCTCGGTGTACTCGTCCCATCTGTCGAGCGAGGCGAGGTCGGTCGGGCTGAGCTTCCACTGCCGGACGGGGTCGATCTGGCGGATGATGAACCGGGTCCGCTGCTCGCCTCGCGACACCGAGAACCAGAGCTTGATCAGATGGATGTGGCTGCGGACGAGCATGCGCTCCAGCTCGGGCACCTCGCGCAGGAACTCCATGTAGTCCCGCGGATCGGTGAAGCCCATGACCCGTTCGACGCCTGCCCGGTTGTACCAGCTGCGGTCGAACAGAACGATCTCCCCGCCCGCGGGGAGGTGGGCGATGTAGCGCTGGAAGTACCACTCCGTCGCCTCGCGTTCGGAGGGTTTGGCCAGCGCCACGACCCGGGCCCCGCGCGGGTTCAGATGCTCCATGAACCGCTTGATCGTGCTGCCCTTGCCCGCGGCGTCGCGGCCCTCGAACAGGATGACGATCTTCTGCCCGGTGTCCTTCACCCAGTACTGCAGCTTGAGCAGCTCGATCTGCAGGGGCCGCTTGAACCTGTCGTAGGTGGCCCGGGACATCCGCTCGTCGTACGGGTAACCCTCCCGCCACGTCTCGAGCGGCTCGCCGTCCGGACCGATGAGCACCGGGTCGTCGTCGGCGTCGTCGATCACCCGCATGTCGTCGATGTGCTCGAACACGTCCAGGCGGTCGCGGCCGCGCGGACCCCGGGTGCTGGCGCGGCCGACGCCGGACGTCGTCGTGCCAGCCGCGTCGTCGTCCGCCGTGTTCTTGCCGCCTCGGCCCATCACGTCCTCCTCCGAGGGGTCGGCTGCAGACGTCGAGGTACCCGGGCGGCGGCGCGCTCCCCTCCCTTGAAGTGCTCATAGCAGGCGTCTAGGAGTGCTTGGTTATGTCGTGTCTGTTGGGGTCGGGCGTCGAGTCGGGATGGGCTGCAGGCAGGTGCGGCAGGCGCCGGTCCAGACGCTGAGCAGGGTCTGGAGTTCGCGGAGT
>NZ_BAAAJG010000011.1:0-119349 GCF_039526725.1 Pseudonocardia aurantiaca | reverse complement strand
GCTTGTGCCAGCGCGGTGAGGGTGACGTGGCGGTGCCAGCCGATGTAGCTGCGGCCTTCGAAATGGTCCAGGCCGAGGCCGTCTTTCAGTTCGCGGTAGTCGTGCTCGATGCGCCAGCGGATCTTGGCCAGGCGGACCAGGTCGCGCAGCGGGGTCTCGATCGGCAGGGTGGACAGCCAGTAGTCGGTGGGTTCGGGCTTTCCGGGTGGCCATTCGACGAGCAGCCAGCATTCGTCGAGGCTGCCGTCGGGGTGGCGGGGGATGTCGCGGTTGGCCGGTCGTACCCGCAACGCCATGAAACGCGAGCGCATCGCGGCGGTGGGATTGCGGGGGTTGCGGCGGGAGCCGTGGCGCCAGGTGACGCGGTGCAGCGCCCGGCGGCCGGCGGCGACGGCGAGGCCGGCGAGGCTGTCCGGGTCGTCGCGATACCGCGGCACCGGCGGGCGGCCGCGACCGGCATACGGCGTTCTGCGCGGCCTTGCGCGCCGCGCTGCTCATGCGCGACCTCGTCTGTCAGCGCCGGGCCCGCGTCCCGGGGCGCTCGAACAGCGTCCGGTACTCCGCGGGCAGTTGGACCGTCACGTCGAAGAACTCGTCGCCCACGTCGTCGCGCAGCACGGCGACCACAGCAGGGATTCCCCGCACCGCGTCCTCCAGGTCGAGCCCGGCACGCTCAGCCACCCGGATCACGAAGTCCGTCATGCGCATCCGGTGATCCGGAGTCGCAGCACCGCGGCGAAGGGGTTCCTGCAGGGCCACCGGCAGCTGGGCAGCGAGGTCGGCCGCGTCACCTGGCGCGATCCGCTGGGCGAGTGTCTCCAGCACCGCGGACGTGAGGCGGCCCGCCTGCTCGACGCTCGTGCCGGCGCGTTGGGCGACCCGGGCCAGGAACGCCTCGGCGGGATCCATCGCGGAACGGCCCGACAGCAGCGGGCCGTACTCGCGGGGCAACTGCGCGGTGAGGTCGGCGAACTCGTCGTCACCGATCCCCTGGCGGAGCACGATGAGCACCGCGGCCGCGTGCCGTTCCGCGGTGGACGGGTCGACCCCCTCCCGGTCTGCCACCCGGCGCACGAACTCCGCGACGCCGAACCGCTGGGCAGGCCCCGGAGTGTGCAGGTACGGCTGCAGCTCCGCCGGGAGCCGTTCCAGCACGTCGGCGGCCTCGCCCCGGGTGAGGTGCTCGGCCAGCGTGCTCAGCACGGCCTCCGTGGCGCGTCCGGCGCCCTCACGGTCGGTGCCGGCGAGCCCGGCGACGAGCTCGGTGAACCGTTCGGTATCCATGGATGCCCCCTCTCGGTCAGCGGTTCGTGAGCCGGTCCCAGGCGCGGCGCAGCCGGGCCTCGAGCGGGCTCTCCACGACGGATCCGTCGGAGCGCACCCGGGGGCGCTCCGGCTCGGGGGGTTCGCGCAGGGCCTCCCGCCCGACGGCGAGCACGACACCGCCCTCGTGGAGTGCGGCGATCTGATCCGCGTCGGCGTCGTCGGGCTTGTAGACCGGGGTTCCGTCGGCTAGCGCCGTGTGAGCGATTGGGCCGGCCGAGGTCGCGGTCCCAGGCCTCGCCTGTCATACGTCCTGCACCGGGTCCTCCCCTACGTCGTGGTCTGCTCCACGCTGGCGGAGAGCGGCCACCCGGGCACCGGCCTGGCCCGGCCAACTGGGTCAGGCGGTCTCGGCACCGCAGGACGACCACCAGGGCCCCCGGCCGCCCTGTCCTCCCGGGCCGACTCACGGCCGCGGTGTTCGTCGTGCCACCGGCAACGTGCGTGCGAGCAGCAGCAGCAACAGGGCTGACCATCGTCGTACGAGAAGCCGTCGGAGGAGAGGTCATGACGAGGACCGCTCCCACCCGCCAGGACTAGGACGCCGCCGATTCCTTCACCGCCGCCGTCGAGGAGGAACGCGTGCTCTTCGTGCGCTGCGTCGACACGGCCTACGAGTCGTTGCGCCTGACGCCGGGGATGGACACGTCCGGACCCACCCTCGTGTGGTTCGCCGGCCACCTGCTGCAGGCCTACGCCGCTCGTCCGGCACGCTGCGGACGACCTGGCCGGCGAGCAAGCGATTGTCGGCGGGGCCATTGATGTGGGGCCGCGGCGCTCCCCGAGAGCAGCCGAGGCGGCGAACAGCGTGTCTGCGGTTCCAGACGTACGTGGTGACCTGGACAAGGCCGATGGCGTCACGCTCCCCGCGCGGGGAGTGTGTGTGGCCGCAGCGCTGTCAGCTCAGGAGAGGTGAGGCGCTGCGGGCCCGGCCGGCCCGTTGTGCCGCGGCGTGGAGCGCACGGCATGCCGTGGTACGGGATCGGCGACTTTCGCGTCGTCGTCGGTCCTGATTCGGCACAGTGCGCGGCCGTCAGTGTGTGGCCAGGAGGGCACGGGGCCGTCGGCCATGCGCCAATAGCCCGGCCGCTGGCGCGCACCGCGTGACGGCAGACCGGGCAACACAGGTTCTCGACCTTCTGCCACCGACGCTCCTCGCATCTCGACGGTCCGGGCACCACGTACCGGCGTTGATCACATCGGCCAAGCGTGCAGCCGCGTGTTGCTCCCTCGTGGCGTGCGCCGTGGTCACCGCGCGACCACAAGGCCGCCGTGCCGACAGCCACGTCCCGACCGAACCCCGACCGGACGCTTCCCCCGAAAGGAAGGGAGGTGGGTCGATGGCCGCGGTTACCGGGCCGACGGAGGCGCCGATTACGCGACGTTGCCGGTGTCGCGGGTGGAATCGGCGCTACAACGGTCGCCACCGCTATCGGCGCCGTAGACGGTGGAGTGTTCGTCGGACGTCCGGTCGGTGTGCTGGTCTGCCGGGCCACCGGCGACTCCTTGATCCGAGCCGGCCGCGCGGCACAGCTCGTGGCCGCCGCGACCGGGAGCAAGCCAGTGCTGGCGGTTACGGCGGCGGACGCGTCAGGACCGAGCCGCCCGGTGACCGCCCGGCTGCGTCTCCTGGAGCCGCATGCGGCCGCGGTCGTTGTGCTGCCGTTCGTCAGCCGTTGGCGTGACCTCGCCACCCCGCTCGACGAGGTACGCGGCCTGCCCACCCTCCCCCGGACGGAGATGCCTCGCTCATTACGGCGCTATGCCGCGGCCCTGTTCGACCTGTGCGCCGCCCTGGAGCGCCGCTCCCCGGCCCAGGCCCGCCCGGCAGCTACGGCCGGGCGGGCCGCAGTCCCCGCGAGGAAGGACACCATGATCACTCTCAGAGCCGCCGTTCCCAACCAACCCACCACCTTCTGCCCCACCGGGGCTCGACGAGCTCGCGGGTGAGCTGCTCGGCTGGCTCAAGTGGGGCGTGATCGTCGCCGGGGTCCTCGGCATCTTCATCTGCGCCTGATGCTCATCATCGGCCGCCGCAACCGCTCGGCAACCGCCTACGAGGGGACGGTCCGGTTCGACTCGCGGGGCCGGGAGCCGCCCGGCCGACCTGTCACGACCGCTGGCCCAGGTTGGACACCAGGTTGATGGCCATGGCGATGACGCCGGTACCGAAGACATACGACAGCAAGGCGTGCCCGAGCGCGACCTTCCGAGCGGTGGTAGTGGTGGGTTCGCATTCAGAAATGGCGTAGGACATACCGATGGTGAACGCCATGTAGGCGAAGTCGCTGTAGGCGGGCGGCCGGTCCTGCCTGAAGTTGATGCCGCCATCCTCGTCGACGTAGTAAAGACGCGCGTACTTCAGCGCGAAAACCGTGTTCACCAGGGCCCAGGAGGCGAGCACGGTGTAAACACTGAGGACGGTCACCGCGACCGCCGCCGCGTCCCGCCCGTCGCTGGTACGGACCAGCGCGAACACGACTGCACCCAGGCTGGCGACGGCCGCGAGCAATACGCCCCCGTCGGTGGAACGAGATCGGCTCTCTTCCTCGGCGAGCAGCTCGGTTCCCCTGTGGTCCTGAGGCCAGCTGATGCGCCACACCCAGATCAGAGCAACAGTCGCCGCCCCGGCCCAAGCGGCGAGGAGAAACAGCTCCGGCCCCTCGAAGACCGCCACGAGCCCGCCGATGACGAGGCCCACCACACAGGAGATCAAGGCGCGGCTGACGGAAAGGGCGCGACCCCGTGGGCGGACTTGCGTGTTACCCATGGCCCGGAGGTTTCCCCCGGGGGCAAGAGCATCATGCACGCCAGCGGAATTCAGCGAGCAATAGTCAAGACGCGAGCAGTACTTCGAGGTCATCGGTGATCTTCGCGACGGCCTTGCCGAACTTGGCGCCGTAAGCAGCCTTGAAGCTGCTCACGGCGTCGAGGGCGTGGTGCTTGTCCTCGGCGTTCCAGATCTCGGCCAGTGCTTGGTCGAGCCGGACGAGCGGGGTGATCCGGAATCGCCGTTGCGGTGGACGACTAAGTCGTTGCGGCACTTGGCCGAGGAGCTGACCCGGCAGGGCCACCGGTGTCGGCCCCTACGGTGGGTCGGCTGTTGAAGTCGGCCGGATTCAGTCTGCAGGCCAACGCCAAGACCCTGGAAGGCGCCCAGCATCCGGATCGGGAGCACAGCTTCGCTACATCAACGAGCAGGTCAAGGACCATCAGGCCGGTGGCGAGACAGTGATCAGCGTGGACACGAAGAAGCGCGAACAGTTGGGGCGGCTGCCGATGGCCGGGCAAGGATGGCAGCCGAAGGGCGAGCCGGTCGAGGTCGAGGACCATTCCTTCTTCTTCAAGCAGAATGCCATTGCCGAAGATCGTCGTATCGACCTCTAACTTCGCGCCCTACAACATCGCCCTGCTCGATCTCGCGGTGTCCCGGCTGCCGGTCTCCGACAACCTGTTGGTCGTGCACAGACAAGGAGATGCGCGATCAACGAGCGGCGCCTGCGCACGAGCTTGAATCCGTGAACGCGGCAGGCGTGCCACTCTCCGACCATCGAGGATCTGGGGTTCCACCGTTTGCGTTGCCGGCGGGACGAGGACCAGGTGCGCGCGGCAGCCTACGGCTACCACCCGGAGCCGGTCGGCTGGCAAGATCAGTAGGCTGGCGGGTCAGTCGAAGAACCGGGCGAGCTGACGCGGGTCGGGCTCGTCGCCGGGAGCCGCCGGGGTGAGGTCGGCGAACACCGTGGCGTCGTCGCGGCCGACGTGCAGGGGGTGCCACACCGGACGGCCAGGGCTCGAGCAGATCCCCTTCACGGTCTGGGTGTCCAGGAGCCGGACGTGGGTGGGGTCCGCCACCGCGTTGACGTGCTTCCACCACGGCGAGAGCACGTGCAGCACGCCGCCGGGCCGCAGGATCCGGTGACACTCGTCCACCAGCGGCAGGAAGTCGATCAGGTGCTCGAGCACGTGCACCACGAAGATCCTGTCGACGCCGGCGTCGCGGAACGGCAACGGCCGGGAGACGTCGGCCAGCGCCGCGACCGACGGCGTGCGCCTGCGGTCCACCCCGTAGTTGCTGGGGTACTGCCGCTGGTCACCACAACCCAGATCGAGGATCACCGGGTCCCGGCCCGCCACGCGCACGCGGTCCCAAATCGCCAGCACCCCCGCGATGCGCCCGACCAGCTGCCGGAGCAGGGCGAGCTGCTCGACCCGATCCACGTCCCCGCGCAGGTGGACGACGCCACCGTCGACGGTGGCGGTCACGTCGAGACCGCGGACTCGCAGGTCGTGCGTCGTCAGTTCAGCCACCACGTCCTGCAGGAACTCGTCGCACACCTGTTGCCTCGCCTCTCCGCCCATGTCCTTTCGCTACCCGAGCACCCGACCGGCAATCGTTTCGCGGGCGGCGGCACGGGAACGCTTCGGCGCGAACTGCATCCGACGGGAAGGTGTTTCTGATGACCGGCTTCAACGGGCCGGACGAGCCCGGCTCGTTCGACGAGTTCCTCGCCCGCTACCTCGGGTCGGGCGCCGGCGGTCCCCGCGGCCCCGTGCAGCGGATCGACCTCACCCGGCTGATGAGCGCCGGGGCGCGCGAGCTCGTCACCGCCGCCGCGCAGGAGGCCGTCGACCGTGGCGACACGGATCTCGACGCGCTGCACCTGCTGCTCGCGGCCACCGGGATCGACACGGCCCGGCAGTGGCTCAGCCGCGCCGGCGTCGACCCGGACGCGATGGCCCGGATGCTCGACGAGCGACTGCACCGCAGCGAGCCGACCGGCCGCGCTCCCAGCCTCACGCCCGCCGCGAAGCGCGCGCTCCTCGACGGCCACCAGGTCTCACGCTCGCTCGGCTCCACCTACATCGGGCCGGAGCACGTGCTCCTGGCTATCGCGGCCAACACCGAGTCCGCCGCCGGCAGGCTGCTCGCGCAGGCCCGCTTCTCCCCCGGCGGCCCGCCCGGCTTCGACCCGCACCAACCCGGCGCGCAGCCCTCCGGCGCGCCGCGCGCCCCGCAGGCCGGGCCCGGTGCACCGTCGAGCACCCCGACCCTCGACCAGTTCGGCCAGGACCTGACCGCCGCGGCGCGCGGCGGCAGGCTGGATCCCGTCGTCGGGCGCGCTGACGAGATCGAGCAGACGATCGAGGTGCTGTCGCGGCGTACCAAGAACAACCCGGTGCTGATCGGCGAGGCCGGCGTGGGGAAGACCGCCATCGTGGAGGGCATTGCCCAGCGCATCGTCGACGGCGACGTGCCCTCCATGCTCGCGGGGCGGCGGGTCGTCGAGCTCCAGCTGTCCGGGGTCGTCGCCGGCACCCGGTACCGGGGCGACTTCGAGGAGCGGCTGCGGGCGCTGATCGACGAGATCCGGTCCCACGGCGACGAGCTGATCGTCTTCATCGACGAGCTGCACACGATGGTCGGCGCGGGCGGCGGAGGCAGCGAGACCGGTGGCTCGATGGATGCGGGCAACATGCTCAAGCCCGCCCTCGCACGCGGCGAGCTGCACGTCATCGGCGCCACGACCCTCGACGAGTACCGCAGGCACATCGAGTCCGACGCTGCGCTCGCCCGCCGGTTCCAGCCGGTCATGGTGCCCGAACCGAGCTACGAGGACGCCGTGGAGATCATGCACGGGCTCCGCGACCGCTACGAGGCCCACCACCAGGTGCGCTACACCGAGGACGCACTGCGCGCCGCCGTCGAGCTGTCCGAGCGTTACGTCACCGACCGGTTCCTGCCGGACAAGGCCATAGACCTGATGGACCAGGCCGGGGCCAGGGTGCGGCTGCGCACCGGTACGCCGTCGACCGACCTGCGTGGGCTGGAACAGCGCCTCGAACAGCTCGAGCGGGACAAGGACCAAGCCGTGGCCGACGAGCAGTACGAGCGCGCCACCGAGCTTCGCGACCAGATCGCCGAGCTGCGCAGGAGGCTCACCTCGGCGGACAGCATGGACGACAGCGTCCCCGAGGTCGGGGTCACCGAGATCGCCGACGTCGTCTCGCGCCAGACAGGCGTGCCAGTGGCCCAGCTCACCGAGTCCGAACGCGACCGGCTGCTGCGGCTTGAGCAGGAGCTGCACATCCGCGTGGTGGGCCAGGACGAGGCCGTGACCGCCGTGGCCGAGGCGATCCGGCGCTCCCGGGCGGGGCTGGGCGACGAGGACCGTCCCGTCGGCAGCTTCCTGTTCCTCGGCCCGACCGGCGTCGGCAAGACCGAGCTGGCCAGAGCGCTCGCCGTCGCGCTGTTCGGTGAGGAGGACCGGATGGTGCGCCTGGACATGAGCGAGTACGGGGAGCGGCACACCGTGGCGCGGATGATCGGGGCGCCGCCTGGCTACGTCGGCTACGGAGAAGCGGGCCAGCTCACCGAGGCCGTCCGGCGCAGGCCGTACTCGGTGCTGCTGCTCGATGAGATCGAGAAGGCGCACCCGGATGTGTTCAACGTGCTGCTCCAGGTGCTCGACGCCGGGCGGCTGACGGACGGGCAGGGCCGCACGGTCGACTTCCGCAACAGCGTGATCATCATGACCAGCAACGTCGGCTCGGAGCTGGTCACCAGCCGCGGCGCGGCCCTGGGCTTCGGGAGCCCGGCCGATACGGCCGAGCAGGATGACGCCGCGCTCCGCGACCGGCTGATGCCCAGGCTGCGGGAGGTGTTCCGCCCGGAGTTCCTCAACCGCATCGACGAGACCGTTGTGTTCCGCAGGCTCGACCCCGAGCAGCTCGCCACGGTCACCGACCTGTTGCTGGAGGAGACGCGGCGCCGGCTCGGCGCGCAGGACGTGACCGTCGAGTTCACGCCCGCGGCAGTACGGCGGCTGGCAGAGCTCGGGTATCAGCCGGAGTTCGGGGCACGGCCCCTGCGGCGCACCATCCAGCGCGAGGTGGACAACCGGCTGTCGGGCCTCCTGCTGGCCGGCAAGCTGCCGCCGGGCAGCCACGTGCGGGTGGACGCCCGCGACGGCGAGCTCGACATCCAGGTGGGCGGCGAACCGGCAAGCCTCACCTGACCGCCAGGGCGCGTACTCAGGGACGCAGCGCCGCCACCACCTGCAGGTCGGCCACCAGAGCGGCCAGCGCCTCGTCCCGGGCCTAAACCGGGCCCCGCAGGATCGCCGACGGGTGCAGGTCGCCACCAGCCGGCGGCCCTCCCAGTCGAGCATCTGCCCCCGCTGGCTCGTGAAGCCGGAACTTCGGACCGAGGAGCGTCTTTGGCGGCGATGGCGCCGAGGGTCGCCACCGCGTCCGGCCGCACCGCGGCAAGCTCGCAGTCCAGCCAGGGGCGGCAGGCGCGGATGCGCGCGCGATACCGGCGCGCTCCAGCAGCGTGTCGAGGACGCGGCCGGCCGGACCGACGAACGGCTTGCCCGCTATGTCCTCCTTGTCACCCGGCTGCTCGCCCACCAGCATCAGCCATGCCGTCGGCGGGCCCTCCCCGAACACAGTCTGGTGGCGGGCTCGTAGAGCTCGCATCTGGTGCAGGACGCCGCCTCGCGGCGCAGCGCGTCCAGGTCGATCTCGGCGGTCTCCACGACGTGCTGCTAACCGCGCCGGCTGCTCGGGAACCGTCGGGTTCGGGCGGCCCAGCACGGGAACACCGCGGGGGTGATCGAGGGGTATCCGGACGAGACCAGCGTCGTGCCCGGCGGCCGGTTGGTCCTGCGGGTGTCCACCGACGCGCCGGCGTTCCGGGTCGTGCTGCACCGCTGCGGCGCCCAGCTGGAGCCTGTGGCGGAGTCCGGGTGGCTCGACGGCGGGCACGCGCCGCATCATCTGCCCTTCCAGGACTGGGGGCGGCCGGGAATCGGACTGCACGGTGCGGAGCTGGCGGGCTGGACCGGCTACCCCCTCGACATCCCCACCGGATCCCGGCCGGGGATCTATCTGGCGGTGCTCGTCGAGGGGGACGGCCGCGGCAACCCGCTGCGCCCGCCCGCCGTCCCCGTTCCCGATGCCCGGAGCGCACAGGCCCTGTTCGTCGTGCGCGCCGCACAGCCGCGGGCACCGATCCTCTACAAGCTGCCCCTGCTGACCTACCACGCCTACAACCTCGGCGCTCCTCGTCGCGGGCCCTCCTGGTGCCTCTACTCCGTTCCCGCGCCCGGCTCGCTCCCGGCGCCGACGCCGCCGTCGGTGTCGGTGCGCCGGCCCGGGGGCGGCACGGGCGGCACCCCGTGGGACATCGGCAACTTCGACCCGTTCGACCCGACCCCGCGCCAGACCTTCGTGCACTGGGACGCACCCTTCGTCTCCTGGCTCGAACGCAGCGGATACGACGTGGACTACTGCACGGACCTCGACCTGCACCGGAACCCCCGGCTGCTCGACCGGCACCGCCTGCTCGTCGGCGCAGGGCACGACGAGTACTGGTCCGACGCGATGCGCGAGCACACCGAGCGGTTCGTGCAGGGCGGCGGCAACGTCGCCTTCTTCGGCGGGAACAGCTGCTGGTGGCGGGTGGAGTTCGACGACCAGAGCTCGTTCCGGCGCGTGGCCACCTGGTCGGACCCGGCGGGACCGGACCGCCCCGAGAACCTGCTGACCGGGGTGAGCTTTCGCAACGGCGGCGAGCGCGATCGCGACGACCACCCGCAGCCGGTCGGGTACCGGGTGCAGCACGCCGACCACTGGGTCTATGCCGGCACCGGCCTGGGTGACGGTGCGGTCGTCGGGGGCGGGCCCACCGAGTACCTGGTGGGCTACGAGTGCGACGGCGCCCACTTCGACCGCGGGCGGCTCGCGCGCGGCCGCCCGGCGGAGCCGACCGGTGACGACGGCACCCCTCACGACTTCACGATCCTGGGCGTCGGGGACGCCGGCGGCAGCGGATGGGGCCTGGGCAACCGGGCCGCCACCATGGGCCTGCACACGCCGGGCGGCACCGTCTTCACCGCCGCAACGACCGACTGGCCCCGCGTGCTCGCGGCGGGCAGGTCACCTGAGGTGGAGCAGCTGACCCACAACGTGCTGGACCGCCTCGGGGACGGGTCGCCGCGGTAGCGCCTATGGCGTCCCGTTGGGGGGCGTCCAGGCGGGCGGCACCGGAGACGCGTCGCGCTTGCGGATCAGGTACGGGTGCATCACCAGCGCATGCATCGCTGTGCCCGTCAGACAGGCCAGTGAGTCCTCCGGCGACTCGGTCAGCGGGTCGCCCTTCCCGTTCAGCGAGGTGTTGACCAGGACGGGGCACCCCGTCCGCCGGGCGAACGCGTCGAGCAGAGCATGCAGGAACGGTGTGTGATCCGGCTCGACCGTCTGGATGCGGGCCGTGCCGTCGACGTGCGTGATGGCGGGAAGCGTATCGCGGTGCTCGGGCCGGACGTCGATCGCGAGCTGCATGAACGGTGCAGGGCGGTCGACCTCGAAGATCGTCGGCGCAGCCTCGGCGAGGACGAGTGGCGCCAGCGGCCGGAACCACTCCCTGCCCTTCACCCGGAAGTTGATGAAGTCGCGCATCGCGGGGTGGCGGGCGTCGCCGATGATGCTGCGGTTGCCCAGTGCACGGGGCCCTGACTCACTGCGGCCCTGGTGGACGCCGACGACGAACCCGTCGTGGAGGAGCTCGGCGACGCGTCCCGCGAGGTCGGCGGGACGCTCGACGACCAGCCCGGGCTCGGCCGCCGCGGCCTGCGTGACGTCGCGGAGCGCCAGGGCGTCAGGCTCCGGCCCGAGGAAGTCGTCGGTCCACCGAAAGCCGCTCGGCTCACCGAGGCACTCGGTCATCCCGTAGAGCGCGCAGCCCAGCGCGGTCCCGCCGTCGTGGGCGCTGGGCGGGATGAAGACGTCGCGGAAGGCGGTCTCGCGCAGGATGCGGCCGTTGGCGGAGCAGTTCAGGGCGGTGCCGCCCGCAAACACCAGGTCGTCCATGCGCGTCTGCTCGTGCAGCCACGCCGTGACCTGCAGCAACGCCCGCTCGAACGCACGCTGGCCCTCCGCGGCCAGATTCGCGCAGTCGGCGAAGGAGCCAGGGCCGCCGAGGAAGTGGGAGAAGCGCTCGCGCTGCGCGAAGACGTCGAGCCACTCCTGCGGGATCAACACGCGGTGCCCGTCGACGGCGAGGCCGGGAAGCCCGGACGCCTCCGGGTCGCCGAACGGCGCGAGTCCCATCACCTTTCCCTCGCTGCCCTCCCCGGTGAACATCAACCGGGTGAGTAGGTAGTAGAAGCAGCCCAGGCCGGCGGGACGGTCCCAGTCGCCGTCCCAGAGCTGCTTGGCGAAACACTCGGGGGGCCGTCCGCGCTCGCACCGGTAGAACGAGGAGACCTCCAGCATGTCCGGTGGGGTCTCCTCCCCGAAACCACAGAACTCGGTGAAGTCGCGCACCGGGCTGCCCTGCCCATCGATGATCATCCCGGCTGCCGACGAGAATGGGGACGGTGGGAAAGCGCTGTAGAGGTGGGAGAGGTGGTGCGAGATCGTGACGATCCACGGCTCGTCACGGAACCGGAGCGTGTCGCGAACCTCCTGGTGGTAGGCGTCGATGTGCTTGACCTCGTCATCGGAGGAGAAGCACTCCACCACCACGTCCACGGGCTCGCGCAACGCCGCCAGCCGCGGCCGGTAGAGCGTCTGCAGGTCGCCGAGGCGTCCCCAGTGGTGCTTGCGCCGGGTCAGCCGCTCTTTCTGCAGGCTGTACACCGTGGACGGCCCCGTCGCGACGGCCACCGAGCCGTCCTGCGTGCGGTTGATCCCGACAGCGGTCGGCTCACGGTCCATCGGTGGTCCTCCTGGTCATCCTCCGGTCAGCGGTGCGGGAAGGCGGTGAGCTCCACCGTGTCGCCGCGGACCACCGGACGCAGCCGCCCGTCGTGGCCCCGGCGGCGCATCTCGGCGACGAAGTCCACCAGCGGGCTCCGAAAGACCCCGTAGTCGTCGTAGTGCACCGGCACCACGGTGGCGGGTTCGAGCAGCGTGAAGCCGCCGAGGCGCAGCACGGTCGTCGCCGTGCCGACGAAGGTCAGCGACCCTCGGCCCGTGGGTCGTATGTCGGCGCTGCCCGCGTCAACCGGCTCGGTGTCCGTCCGGTCCGCGTCCCTTCGGGCGCCCATGGCGCGGCGGTTACCCCACTGAGCAGGTCCGACACCTCCTCCTGCACCTCGCGTACCGGGATCTGGCCCAGAAACGACGGCCGGTGCTCGCATCCCTCGCCGGGCCGATGCGGATGACCGGCCGTGCTGCAATCGGCACCGCACTCCGGGCAGTGCACGGTCCAGCTCAGCAGCGGACGGTGCCGGGTTCGGGTCGGCGGGGCCGCGTTGATCGCGTTCCCGCACCAGTACAGCCCCACGGTGGCCGCGCCGACCGCCCTGGCCAGGTGCAGCGGGCCGGAGTCGTTCGCGACGACGACGGCGCAACGCTTCAGCACGGCGGCGAGCGTCCCGAGGTCGGTCCGCCCGGTCAGGTCGGTCACCGGCCCCACCGCCGCGGCGGCGACGGCGGCACTCGGTCCGGCGTCCGCCGCCGACCCGACGAGCACCGGGCGGGCACCGGTGGCGGTCAGCGCATCGGCGACGGCGGCGAAGCGCTCGGGCGGCCACCGGCGTCGGGGGTCGGTGGCACCGGCATGTATCGCCACCCACGGCCGGTCGCTCGGCAGCAGTGCGGCGGCAGCGTCCCGTTCCGCGTCCGACACGGCCAGTAGGGGGTAGTCAGCCGGGCCGTCGGCACCGACCAGCCGCACCACCTCGAGGAACCGGTCGGCCTCGGGCTGGTAGTACCGGTAGGGCACGGTGGCGTCCAGCGGCGGGGCGCCAGAGGCCCGCAACCCGACCGACCAGCGCGCGCCGAGCGCCCGGACCAGTGGGTTCGACGCGGCGCCGCCCCCGTGCAACTGGACGGCCAGGTCGTAGCCGTCCGTGCGCGCCGTGGCCAGGAAGCCCGCGAGCGCGGACACCGGCGGCACGCCCGACGGCTGCCCGGCCAGGCCGTCGACCTGCGGCACCACCAGCACGCGGTCCACCGGGCCGGGCCGGCCCGCGAGGAAGCTCTCGTGCCACGGCGCCCCGAGCAGCGTCAGCTCGGCCTCGGGGAAGCGGGCGCGAAGCGCGGCCAGCGCCGGCGTGACCATCAGATAGTCCCCGAGCGCGTTGCAGCGCAGCACCGCGATCCTGCGGACCGGGCCGGGCACGCCGGGCACGCCCACCGTCTGCTCCACCGGCACCGCGGCGGGGGTCGCGACCATGGTGACCCGGTTACCCCCGGCCCCGGCGGGTAAGCACGCCGGGTGGACGAGAACATCGTGCTGGCGCTGCGGGCGCTTCACCTCGGGGACCTCCTGGTGGCGGTACCGGCGCTGCGCGCGCTGCGGCGCGCCCACCCCGAACACCGGATCGTGCTGGCCACTCCGCAGGCGATGGCCCCGCTCGTCGAGTGGACCGGCGCTGTGGACGAGCTGCTCCCGACCCCCGACCCCGCGGGACTGCGGTGGGACCGACCACCGCCCGACCTCGTGGTCAACCTGCACGGCACCGGCCCGCAGAGCCACCGCGCACTCGACGCCCTCGCACCCCGGCGCCGGGTGGGCTTCCGCGCCCCGGGCTGGGATGGGCCGGCCTGGGACGATGTCGCAGCGCGGCACCCTCACGAGCGGGAACGCTGGTGCGCGTTGCTGGAGCACCACAGCGTCCCGGCCGACCCCACCGACCTGCGACTGCCCACACCCGGCCATGTCCACGCCGGGAGAGCCGGGGCGCCGGTGCTCGTGCACCCGGGTGCCCGGTTCGGGGCGAAGCGCTGGCCCGCACCGCGCTTCGGTGAGCTCGCGGCGGCGCTCGACCGTGCCGGGCGGCACGTGCTCCTCACGGGCACGGTCGACGAGCGCCCACTCGCGCGTTCCGTCGCGCTCATCGCAGGGCTCCCCGTTCACCGGGTACTGGCCGGGCGCACCGACCTCGTGCGACTCTGCTCCCTCGTCGCCGGAGCGGCCGTGGTGGTGAGCGGGGACACCGGGATCGCGCACCTCGCCGCGGCGTTCGGTACACCGTCGGTCACGCTGTTCGGCCCGGTCGACGCCGCGCAGTGGGGACCGCCGCCGGACGGTCCGCACCTCGCTCTGGGCGATGCCACCGTCCGCCGCGGCGACCCCTTCGCCGAGGATCCCGACCCCGCCCTGCTGGCGGTCGGGGTCGACAAGGTCCTCCGGGCGGTCGCGGCGGCGCAGCGCCTTGCCCGGGAACCTATGAACGAGGGGTCTGCTGATGAAAGGCCATCCTCCAGTCGTCGGGCCGGCGGACGTACAGGCTGCTGACCAGCGCGGGGTACCCCGGTGCATCCCCCGCCTCGCTACTCCGTAGGCGGCGATGCCGGTGCCGCCGTCGGGCGCAGGACCGTCGGCTCTTCCAGCCGGAACATCGGCTATCTCCAGCCGCACGAGCTCCTCGTTCTCCCGTTCCACCGTCACGGCCGCGATGGCCGTCGCTCCGCGCCCCGCTGTCGTGGACGAACCGGAACTGCAGCTCGCTGCCCGGCGGGCGCCGACACCACTGTCCTAGCCGCCTGGTAAGGCACCGCCACGACCTCTCCGCCCCAGGACCGGACGAGGGGGGTCTCGGGCAACTCCGCCGGGTCATGGTCGCCTCCCTTGACCCAGAGGTCCGGCCGCAGCGCCTCGAGGACGAGGCGCGGGTCGTCGGCATCGAAAACTGCCACGGCGTCCACGCACTCGAGCACCGACAGTGCGGCCACCCGCTCGGCCAGCGGGACCACCGGGCCTCCCGGCCCGGTCCGCCTGCGCACCGACTCGTCGGAGTTGACGAGTACCAGCAGGCAGTCGCCGAGTGCACGGGCGGCCTCGAGTGTGTCGGTGTGGCCGGTGTGCAGCAGGTCGAACGAGCCACCGGCGGCGACGACCGTTCCGCCCCCAGCCCGTACCTGCTCCGCCAGTGCCACTGCGGCGGCCAGGCCGGTGACGGCGGGCAGCAGCGCCGGGGCCACCGTCTCGGTGGGCTGGATCCAACGCGCCCCCTCGCGGCGCACAGCGGCACCACCGCCCCGCGCGACGAAACCCGCCGCCCCGACCACGGCCTCGGCCACGGCGTCGTCCACCGTCGCGCCGAGGGCCAGGGCGGCGGCGACCCCGCCGGCGAAGTGGTCACCCGCCCCGCACGGGTCGATCTCGTCGACCACGGGCGCGGGGGCGGCGGAACAGGCCCCGTGCCTATGCCGCACCACCGCACCGGACCCGCCGAGCGTGACGGCCACCGCGCGGGCTTCCCAGCGCCCGAGCAGGCGTGCGGCCAGTTCGAGGGCGGCGGGCACCCCGGAACCGGGGACGGCGCCACCACCGGCGGCGCCGCGTGCCTCCGCCAGGTTCGGGGTGACGACGGTGGCGCCGGGTATCGGATCCGCGCCCCGCGGGTGCGGGTCCCACACCACCGGCACCCGCCGGGCGACGGCCCGCGTCAGGGCGGCGCGCACGTCCGGATCGGCCGCGACGCCGCGGCCGTAGTCCGACACCAGCACGGCGCCCGCCCCGGCCAACGCGGCGTCCAGGTCGAGGCCGCAGGCGAAGTGGGCCACGGGCCTGCCCTCACCGCGGTCGGTCCGCAGCATCGACCGCCCGCCTGCCCGCAGCCGGCACTTCACCACGGTGCCGCCGCTCGCTGGACCGGCGACGACGTCGACCGCACCGACAAGCAGCTCGCGCAGCCGCTCGGCAGGCTCGTCGTCGTCGAGCGCGGTGACGAGCCGGACCGGCACGCCGCGGCCCGCCACCAGCACGGCGGCCAGGCCGGCACCACCGGGCCGGTCCCGCTCCCCCTGGACGGCGAGCACGGGCGCGGGCGCGTCGGGGCTCAGCCGGTCGACACTGCCCTCGACGTCGATGTCGAGCAGCGTGTCCCCGATGACGACAACCCGGCGCGCCGCGCCTTTGCGCCGTCCGCCCACCTCCCGCCCGACGCCTGGGCTCACCGCGGGCTCCCGGCGAACTGGGCGCCCACCACGTCGCGCGCCTGCACCGTCCGGTCCGGCACCGTCGTGGGCGACTCCAGGTGGTACGCGCCCGAGGGGAGGATCCCGGCGCCACCGGCGCGGGCCAGCACCCGCTGCTGCACGAGCACGTCCTCACCGCAGTGCCTCGCGGGCAGGAGAGGCCAGAACCCGAACCCGCCCACGGAGTCGAGCTCCCTGCGGTCGTACAGCACGCATCCCCCCACCCAGGCGATCTTGTACGGCACCCAGCGCTCCCCCGGCCGGACGTGTCGCTCCGCGAGGTGCACCGGGTTCGCCGCGTTGTGCAGCGTGAAGCGCTGCCACTCCGGTGTGCCCGGATCGATCTGCTCCGGCTCGGGACGACCGCGCCAGCGCTCGAACGGCATCAGCTCGTCTGGCCGGTGGTCGTCCAGGTAGGACAGGCCCTGGACCGGGGCACCGACGAGCCCGCACCGCAGCTCCACGATGGCCTCGTGCAGCCGGGCGACCGTGCCGGGTTCCAGCCACACGTCATCGTCGACGAACAGCGCGTACCGCGCGGTCGAGCGAGCCAGGAGGGCCGCCCGGTGCTCCGCGAGCCCCCGACGCGGAAGGTGGCGACCCACCCGCGCCGGGCGCCCGGCAGCGCGCAGCACCCGCAGCATCGTCTGCGCGGGCGGCGTCTCGTAGGAGGCCGCACCTGTGGACTGGTCACTCACGACCACACCGAACGGGTGGTCCTGCCCGGCGAGCCCGGCCAGTGTGGTCGCGAGCTCGACGGGCCGGTCGCGGGTCGGGACGAGGACGTCCAGATCGGGGTTCATGACCGGCCCGCCCGGATCCGACCCACGATCGCCGTGGTGGAGTGGTCGGACAGGTAGTCGAGCACCCGCACCTCACCGCCGAGACGCTCGACGATCGGCGTCTCCGGCAGCATCTGCGGGGTGTAGTCGCCCCCCTTGGTGTAGACGTCGGGCCGCACCATCTCGATCAGTCGGGCCGGGGTGTCCTGCGTGAACGCGGTGACGAGATCGACGCAGTCGATCGCCCCCACCACGCCGGCTCGGTCCTCCAGCGGGTTCACCGGGCGCTCCGGACCCTTGAGCCGCGACACGCTCTCATCGCTGTTCAACGCCACGATCAGCACGTCGCCGAGCGCCCTCGCCTGCCGGAGGTACGCGACATGGCCCCGGTGCAGCACGTCGAAGCAACCGTTGGTGAACACGATCCGCTGCCCGCGCCGGCGCTGGTCGGCGACGATCGCGAGCAGGTCCCGGTGGGTGAGCAGGCCACCGCGGTCGGCAGCGGCCAGCCGTGCGGTGAGCGCGCCGGTCGAGCACACGGCCGTGCCGTCCTGGTCCACCACCACGTCGGCGGCGCTCTGCGCGAGCACCAGCGCACCCTCCGCCGGAATGCCCGCCGCGAGAGCGGCGGTGTAGGCCGCGGCGAACGTGTCGCCCGCACCGCATGCCCTGGCCATCGCGCCCGGACGGGCGGTGGTGAGTTGCGGCTCCGCGCCCGGGTCGGCGGGCAGCCACAGCGCGCCGTCGATATCCAGCGTGACCAGCACGTCGGCCCCGCCTGCCGCGGCAACGAGCGCGTGCCGGTCGCGCAGAGCCCACTCGGTGCGCGCCGACGCAGGGGACACGGGCGGAGCGTGCAGCGGCGCCGGGACCGGCACCGCAGGCTCGGCGGCGATGAGCGCCACCGCCTCGGCCGCGTTCGGCGTGATGACGTCGGGACACAAGCGCGCCCAAGCCGCAGGTGAGCGGGCATCGACGACGAGCAGTGGCACGTTCGGTCGCAATGCCTCGAGTGCCGCGCGCACCTCGGCGGCCGCCGCGCCGAGGCCGTAGTCGGCCACCAGCACGGCGTCCACCCCACTGTGGACGGCGGTGCCCAGCGCCCCCGCGACCGCGGCGCGCGTCGACGGCGCGGGCGGGGCGTCCGGCCCGTCGTCGTAGCGCGCGACGGCCTGACCCGCCGACACCAGCCTGCGCTTGACCGCCGTGCGGCGGCCCGGCTCGGTGACGCAGTGCGCGGTGCGCACACCGGCGTCCTGCAGCAGCCCGCACAGCGTCGCGGCGTCGGCGTCGGTGCCGAGAACGGCCACCAGCTCGACCGACGCGCCGAGTGCCGCGAGATTGGCGGCGACGTTACCCGCGCCGCCAGGCGCTGAGCGGCTCTCCGCGAGCTCCACTACGGGCACGGGCCCGTCGCGGCCCAGCCTGCGGGCCGGCCCGGAGAGCCATTCGTCGAGCAGGGCATCACCGACCACGACGATCCGTGGGGCGCGCTCGGCGATGTGACCGGCGAGGGCGGCCGGGACCGGCCGGGCCACGGCGATCGGGGCTGTCAGGGGGTCGACGGGACGATCCATCGGTCCTCCTCAGGGGATGCGGGTGCGGCGGCCAGCGCCACGGCCGCGGCGGCGAGGTCGCTCGCGGTCACGTCGAGGCACTCGTGATCGAAGGGACACTGCAGCTGGCGGCAGGGCGAGCAGGCGACCGGGCGCGCGAGCAGGGCAGCGGGCACCGACCGGGGCTGCAGGTCACCGGGGAGCTCGGTGCCTGCGAAGGTGACCGCGACCGGGGTGCGCACCGCGTCGGCGAGGTGCATGCCGCCGGAGTTGTTGGTGATCGCGACGGCGGCGCGCCGCAGGAGCGCGGTGAACACCGGGAGCGGCACCGGCGGCACGGGCGCCACCTCGGGATGCGCGGCCGCCTCGACGACACGCGCAACCAACGTGCCCTCGCCCGCGGCACCGGCCACCAGCACCGGCAGCCCGGCCTGCGCCAGCTGCGCCGCGGCCGCGGCGAACCGTTCGGGCGGGTACCGACGGGCAGCGCAGGACGCGCCGGGGGCGAGCACGGCGAAGGCGCCGGGCGGATGCAGCTGCGCGGCCGCATCCTCCGCGTCGGGCGGCACCTGCAGGAATGGCGCCTGGCCACGGTCCGGGACACCGACGGCGGCCAGCAGGTGCAGCGCCCGGTCGACCTGGTGGGTCGTGTCCGGCGGGGGCGTCACCCAGTGCGTGGCCACGGCGCCGCCGAACTCCCGCGAGTGCAGGACGCGCGTACCGATGCCGGCCAGGAGCCCGAGGTGCGCCACGGGCCAGGGCGACTGCGAGAACGAGGTGAACACGAACAGCACGTCGTAGCGCTCCGCGGTGAGCCGGTCGAGCAGTGCACGCTCGCCGGACGTGGCACCAGGCGCGCACGACAGCTGCTGCCAGGACGGCGACACGACCAGCACACCGGAAAGGCCGTCGATCATCGGCGCGACCGCCGCCCCGACCGGAGAGGCGAGCAGGTCCAGCCGCGCGTGCGGGGCGGCGGCGCGGATCGCGTGCAGCGCCGGTGTCGTGGTGACCACGTCGCCGATGTTGTCGGCCCGGACAGCGAGGATGCGCCGGGCCGCACCGAGATCGACCGGAGCGCCGCGATCGGCGCCGGGGCGGCCGAGCCCGGCCGTCCGCGGGCGCGCGGCGGCGGGCGCCGGATCCGGTGGGCCGGCGTCGAACGGACCCGGGCGCCCGGGCCCCGGATCCGTCAGGGCCCCATCGATCAGGGCCCCATCGATCAGGGCCATGACGGCTCGCTCGATGCGCACACGACCATTTC
Organism: Pseudonocardia aurantiaca; assembly: GCF_039526725.1. Classification (NCBI taxonomy): domain Bacteria; kingdom Bacillati; phylum Actinomycetota; class Actinomycetes; order Pseudonocardiales; family Pseudonocardiaceae; genus Pseudonocardia; species Pseudonocardia aurantiaca. The sequence goes on along the minus strand of NZ_BAAAJG010000011.1, from coordinate 99,484 downwards.
CCGCACCTCGCAGCCCTCCGGGCGGGTCAGCGCGTACAGGACGGCGTCGGCGACCTCGGCCGGATCGTTGAGCTGCGCGTCGGGCCCCGGCTTGTACTGCTCCGGCCGGCCGTCGAAGAACGCCGTGTCCATGCCACCGGGCACGAGCAGCGTCACACCAACCTCACCCGCAAGCTCGGTGGCGAGCGCCCGGGTCATCCCGACCACCCCGAACTTGGAGGCGCAGTAGGCCGACGCGTCCGGGAGCGCGCGCAGGCCGAGGGTCGAGGCCACGGTGACCACCCGGCCCCGGTTCGCCTTGAGGGCGGGCAGCGCGGCGCGGATCACCGCGGCGGTGCCGAGCAGGTTGACCGTCACCACCCGCTCCCAGTCGGCGGCCGGCACGTCGCCGAGCGCGCCACAGCTGTCGGTGCCCGCCGCTGTGACCACGGCGTCGAGCCCGCCCGCCGCGTCGACGAGCTCGCGGATGGCCTCCTCGCTCGCCCGGCCGTCAGCGAGGTCGGTAACCGTCGAGAGCGCATTCCCGAGCTCTGGACCGGCGTCGACCACGATGCGGTCGACCAGCAACGGGCGCCCGCCCGCAGCGGCCACCGCGTGGGCGACCGCCCGGCCGAGGCCAGACGCGGCGCCGGTGACGAGCACGCTCCCGACCTGCCGCGGCGCGCGACCGGTCGCCGTGGGGGCCTCGAGGGTCTCCGTCATGGCTGTCCTTCCGTCACGTGTCGTTCGTCCTGCCTGTCCGGCCCGTGCCGGTCCTGCCGAGGAGTGGGTAGAGACGGCGCACCGCGGACACGACCTCCTCGGGTGCCACGCTGCTGAGGCAGGGGTGGCCGGGCACAGGGCAGTCGCGGGCGCGGCTGTCGCGGCAGGGCGCTGCCTGATCGCCGAGGAGCATCTGCGGCACCTTGTACGGGCGCCACTTCGCAGCGGGTACGACCGGCGCGAACAGCGACACCACGGGTGTGCCGACGGCGGCAGCCAGGTGCGCCGCACCCGTGTTGCCGGCAACGAGCGCGACGGCCCCGGCCAGCACGCCCGCGAGCTGACCCAGGTCGGTACGGCCGCCGAGATCGAGGGCGCACCCGTCGGCGACGGCGGCGGTGAGGCCGCGCTCACCGGACCCGCCGGTCACGACGACCGGCAGGCCGAGGCGCTCGAGCATCCGGGCGGCGCGGCGGTGGTGCTCGACCGGCCAGCGCCGGGCCGGCACCGCGGCGCCGGGATGCAGCACGACGTACGGGCGGTGCGCGACCGGCCCGAGCACCCTGCCCACCGGTGGCGGAGTGCACACCGCGAGCCTGCCGTCGTCGCCATGGGGCAACCGAAACCCGGCCGCGCGGGCGATCGCGAGTGCCCTCTCCGGCTCCGGCAGGTTCTCCGGCAGGTCGTCGCCAGGCCCGTCCCCGGGTCGCAGCCGCACGTCGAGCAACGATCCGGGGTAGTCGACCGAGGCGCCGGTGATCCGGCCGATCCCGGCGAGCCGCAGCAGCAGCGCGGTCGGCAGCGGCGACTGGTGGAACGAGGTGAGCAGCACCGCCTCGTCGAAGGAGTGTCCGGCGAGCTCCGCGACCACGAGGTGCAGATCGGCCGCCTGTACGGGAGGAGCGGGGCTCACCGTCCACGGGCTCGTCCACACCATGACGCGCCTGATGCCGGGCAGGAGCCGGCCGGCCGCCTCGCCGTCCGGCCCACACAACAGCGACACCTCCGTGTCCGACGCAGCGGCGACGGCGCGGACCGCGGGGCCGGTGAGCAGGACGTCACCGGCCCCGTCGAGCCGCACGACGAGGACGCGCCGGGTCACCGGACACCCACGGGCGCGAGCAGGTGCCGCACGGCGCCGACCAGGTCCGCCCGGACGACCGGAGCCGCCGCCACCTCCTCCGGTCGGCTCACCGGGGTGGGCACGAGCACCGAGGAGGCACCTGCCGCGGCGGCGGCCTCGACATCAGCCCCGATGTCACCGACGACCGCGATGCGATCGGGCGGAAGGCCCAGCTGTTGCGCAGCGGCGAGCACCATCCCGGGCCGTGGCTTGCGGCAGGCACACCCGTCGGCGGGACCGTGCGGGCACACCTGCCACACGGCGAACGGCCCGAGGAGCTCGTCGACGCGCCGGTTCACCGCCTCGGCCTGCTCCGTGCTGATCAGCCCTCGCGCAATGCCGGACTGGTTGGTCACCACGCCGACGGGTATCCCCGCGGCACTCAGGAGGTCCAGGGCCGCACGCGCTCCCGGAACAGGCCGCACCATGGCCGGGTCCCGGTTGTACGGCACGTCGAGGACCAGCGTGCCGTCCCGGTCAAAGAGGACGGCCGCCGGTGCACGTTGGACGATCACGGGAGAAGAGGTTTCCGAGCCCGGCGCCGATAAACCCCTCCGGCACAACTGCTACTCTTTGTGTGCGCTACTACTCACCGTGACTATCGGCCAAGGCCCCGGCCCTCGACGGCCTCCTCGATGGCCCGGCACACCATGTGCAGCGCCACCAGGTGCATCTCCTGGACAGTGGCGGTATCTCCGGGGAGACACACGGCATCGGTGCACACGCGGGCCAGCGGGTTCGGTCCCCGCCCGGTCAGCGCCCAGCTCGTCGCGCCGACCTCACGCGCCGCGCCGGCGGCCGCGAGCAGGTTCGGGCTGCGACCGCTCGTGGAGAACAGCATGACGACGTCGCCGGCACGGGCGTGGCCACGCACCTGCCGGGCGTACACCTGCACGTAGCCGTAGTCGTTCCCGATCGCGCTCAGGCTCGACGTGTCCGCGTGCAGCGCGATCGCCGAGAACGGGCGTCGTTCCCGGTCGAAGCGCCCTACGAGCTCCGCCGTCAGGTGCTGCGCCTCCGCGGCACTGCCGCCGTTGCCCGCGGTCAGCAGCCTCGCCCCGCCCAGCAGGCGGGTGGCGAGATCCCTGCCCCAGCCGGCGAGCGTGGGGCTGGCCCGGCGCAGCGCGGGCAGCGCCTGCGTGAGTCGGTCGACGTGGTCGCCCAGGAGCGTCACCGGACCGTCGACGGGAACCGTGGCCGGCGCGGCCGCGGGGGTCACCGAGCCACCCCTGCCGTCTCCGCGTCCGCCGTCCCGAGCTCGGCGGCGTCTGCGCCCGCGCTGATCCGGCCGCTGCGGGCGGCGATCACCTCGTCGTAGACCACCTCGGTGGCCGCGGCGACCCGCACCCAGTCGTAGCGGGCCAGCACCCGGGCACGCCCGGCGATGCCGAAGGCGCTCGCGCGCGTCGGCGAGCCGAGCAGTTCGCGTAGCGCACCGGCCAGGACATCCGGCCGGCGCGGCGGCACGAGGAGGCCGGTGACCTGGTCCACCACCGTGTCCTGGATCCCACCGACCGCGCTGGCCACCACCGGACGCCCACAGGCCATCGCCTCGAGCGGCACGATCCCGAACGGCTCGTACCACGGCACGCACACCACCGCGTCGGCCGACCGTAACAGGGCGGGCACGTCCTCGCGAGTCACCGGCCCGACCAGCCGCACGCGATCGGCCACGCCGAAGCGCGCGGCGCACGACCGCAGCCGCTCGGCGTCGGCGTCGGTGCTCTGGGCCCCGTCCGCCGGCGGGGTCGCGCCCCCTGCCACCACCAGTTCGGCGTTCGGGACGCGGCGCAGCGCATCCATCACCTCGTCGACGCCCTTGCGCCGCACCAGCCTGCCCAGCACCACCAGGCGCAGCCGGTCCGACCGCTGCGCCACCGCGCCGTCGGGGTTGAACAGGTCAGTATCCACCCCGCAGGGCACCACGGTGGTACGCCCTCGTGGCGCGCCGAGGCGGGCGAGCTCGAAGACCTCGTCGGTGCAGGTAGCGAGCACCCGGTCGACCTGGCGGGCGACGGCGAGCTCGGCGCGCACGCGCCCTTCCGGGCTCGTGTCGTCGCTGCCCTGGTGGCGACGCTTCACGCTGCCCAGCGCGTGGAAGGTCTGGACCACGGGAATCCGGCCCGCTGCCGCGGCCAGCGCGACCATGCCGGACATCCAGAAGTGCGCGTGGACGACGTCGGGGCGGTCGGTTGCCCACGCCGCCTCGAGCACGCGTCGGAACGCCGGGAGGTGCGGTATCAGCTCGTCCTTGGGTAGCGGTTCGGCCGGGCCAGCGGACACGTGCCGCACCACGACGCCCGGCCGCAGCGGCACCCTGTCGGCGAGCTCCGGGTGGTCACGGCGGGTCCAGACCGACACGTGGTGGCCCGCAGCGGCGAGCGCCGAGCTGAGCTCCAGGACGTGCACGTTCTGGCCGCCGGCGTCGGTCCCGCCCAGGACGGCGAGGGGACTGGCGTGTTCGGACACCATCGCGATGCGCATCGATATCAGCTCCTTCCGGTCGTGACGGTCGGGGCTGGTCTACGGGACAGGCGATCACGGCCGGTCGTTCGTCGCAGGACCTCGTCCCACGAGGCGAGGAACGTGTCCAGGCCGTAACGGTCGATGGCGTGAGCGCGGGCGGCCCTCCCCATCTGCTCGGCGAGCTCCGGTTCGGCCACCAGCTCGCGCAACGCCCGGGCGAGCCGGTCCGGGTCGGTCGAGCAGCAGCCCGTGCCGGGCGGCACGGCCTCGGGTGCCTCCGTGGTGGCCAGCGCCACGACCGGCATGCCCAGATGCATGGCCTCGATGAGCGACAGACCCAGCGAGGTCCAGCGCAACGGGTGCAGGTACACCCGTCGACGGGCCATCTCGGCGTGCATCCGGTGCTGGGGCAGGTCGCCCATACCGCGCACGGGCGTAGACGCGTCCGCCCCGATCGCTGTACCCAGGTCGTCGGTACCCATGCCGAACACGTCGAGCGGGGCGGTACGGGCGAACCACGGCAGGAGGTCGGTCCCCGTGACCCGGTTGCGGCGCACCGGCTCGTTGATCACGACGGCGGCGGCCGGGAGCTCACCGGTGTAGCGGTGACCGGGATCGACCACCCCGTGCTCGACGACCGTGGTGGGCGTGCTGCCGCAGTCCCACATCAGCTGGTTGAAGTGCGTGACGTGGACCACCGTCATGTCGTCCCGGTCGGCCATCGGGTGCCGGCTGGTGGCAGCGTGCCCGCGGGGCGCGTTGTGCTCCAGATAGATCACCGACGCGTCCCGCCCGGGCAGGCGGCCGAGCCAGTCCTCCGCGAGCTCCAGCTCCTCCGGGCGCTGGACGACGACCACGTCGACCTCGGCATCGGCGAGGTCGGCGGGAGCCATCTCGACAGCGTCTGCAGGCCAGTTCCACGCCGCGGGCCGACCCCCGCCCCATGGCCCACGCTCGGGCAGCGTCGGCAGGAGATACCGGTGCGGGCCCTGGACGAACGCCGTGGTCCAGGAGCCGTGCACGTGCCACAGCAGGATGTTCACGATGCAGAGGTGGCCACCCGCGCGACGACCAAACGCCGAGAAGCAGACTGCTACTCCTTGTGTATAGCTGCTACTCCTCGTAGTCACCCGGAGCCTGCTCGTCGTGCCGCACGGCTGTCGGGTTCCCCGAGGTCATGGGCGGTCGGGGACCCGGTGGATGGCCGGGGTACGTGAGCATCCGTGACGGTCTGCGGCGCATCGCCGCCGACACCTTCGCCTGGCCCGAGCTGCGTCCAGAGCAGCTTGACGCCATGGAGCACGTGGCCCGTGGCTGGCCACGACGTGCTGGCCGTGCTGCCACCAGGTCGGGCAAGTCGGCGATCTACCAGGTCCCCGCGCTGCTGCGAAAAAGGTCCCGCCGTCGTCGTCTCGCCGCTGATCGCTCTGCAGCGCGACCAGCGCGACCAGCGCGACCAGCGCGAGGGCCTCGCAGAGAGCGACGCCCCGGACGCTGTGGCCGTCAATTCGCCGCAACGGGCAGGCGAGACGAGGCAGCGTGGGATGCGGTGGACGCGCCCACCATGCCGGAATGATTTGCGCTCGCAGGCGGACGAGAGGACACCGACCATGAACGGCTTTTCGCGTCGCGGATTGCTCAAGGCGAGGCGGTTGCCGGCGCCGGTGCGGTTGCTCGCGGCGTCCGCGTTCTCTGACTGGGTTCGCCTCGCGAAATTTCCATTTCCGTCGTGTGTGCGGTGAACGCGCCGGGCGACGGCGTTCCGTTGGCCGAACGCACCCGGTCGCTATGAGTCGGGCAACCGCCACCCACGCTCGGCGGGAAGACGCAAGGCCTCGCTCGGCCCCCACGAGCCGCGTGGGTAATGTATCGGCCGCGGGGGGTTCCGCAGCAACGGGTCGCACAGTTGCCATAGCAACTCGACCTGTTCCGTGCTGATGAACAACGTCGAGTCGCCGCGCATGACATCAAGTAGCAGGCGCTCGTATGCCTCGAGCGGCTCAGCTTCCGGGAACGCCTCGACGAGGGCCAGCCGCATTCTGCCCCGACCGAGCCTGAACGCGGTGCCGGGTACCTTGGCCCGGACGTCGGCGAAGATCGTCGGCTCGTCGGTGAGCTCGAGGACCAGTTCGTTGCAGGTGTCGTTTACGTCCCCGGGGAAGATCTTCAATGGCGGTTCCCGGAAGCCGATTGTGATCGTGCGCCGGCTCTCGGCGAGCGCCTTCCCCGTTCGCAGGTAGAAGGGGACGCCGATCCAGTACCAGTCGTCGACGTAGACCTCCATAGCGACGAACGTCTCCACGGTCGAGGCCTCGTCGACACCGGCTTCGTCGCGGTACCCGTCGTACTGGCCGAACACGACACGCTCCGGATCGATGGGGCGGATCGCGCGGAAAACTTTGATCATCTCATGATGCAACGAGTCCGCGTCCATGTGTGCCGGCGGGGCCAGTGCCACGAAGCCGAGCAACTGGAACAGGTGGGTGGGGATCATGTCCCGGAACGTGCCGGTCGATTCCATGAACTCCGCCCGGCCCTGAATGTCGATCTGTTCCGGCACGTCGATCTGGACGTAGCAGATGTGCTGATAGTTCCACACCGGCTGGAAGATTCCGTTGGCGAAGCGCAGCGCGAGGATGTTCTGCACGGCTTCCTTGCCGAGGAAGTGATCGATCCGGTAAATCTGGCGCTCTTCGAAGAAGTCATGCAGGGTCTCGTTGAGCCTGCGGGCCGATTCAACGTCTTTGCCGAACGGCTTCTCGAGGACGATCTTCGCCGAACCGGGCACGTCGAACGTTCCGAGCATACGGACTACGCTCTCCGTCGCCGACGGTGGAACCGCGAGGTAGTACAGGATCTCGCAGTCGTTGCCCAGCTCCTTGGCCGCCTCCGCCACTGCCCTTTCCAGTGCGGCTCCGTCGTCCTCGGACGTGGGCACGAAGCTGATCCGGCGGGCGAACTCCTGCCACGCAGCGTCGTCGATCGTCCCCCGGTAGACCTCCACGGCCGCGTGCACCTTCGGAAGGAAGGCATCCTCGGTCCCAGGCGCGGTGCGACTGGAGCATACGAGGCGGAAACGTTCGGGCAGCTGGTGGAGCTGCCAGAGGTGGAACAACGCCGGGAAGAGCTTGCGCCGGGCGAGGTCGCCGGTCGCGCCCATGACGACGAGGACGTGCGGGGCGAGCGGACCCTCGTCGGCCGCCTCGATCGGTGGCCGGCCTCGAGCAGCGGATGCCGAGTGCGTTCTCATCCGAGTCCTGTCCGGTCCAGCGCGTCCTTGGCGGCGCTGATGTGCCGCAGCGCTTTCGCCGCGGCCGCGGCGCCGAGTCTGGTCGCGACCCTGCCTGGCTCGAACTCGGCGGTGAGGAGGTCACGGACGTCACCGAGCAGCCCGTACGCCCGGTTGCGTGCCTCCTCGAACGACATGATGTCCTGCGGTCGCACGGCGCCTCCCGATGCTGGGGTGCCGTCACGCAAGGCCTCGTCGACGTAGCACCAGCGCCAGGTCTCCCCGGGTTCCATGGACTGGACGATGGGGCGGCCGACCATACCGGCGTGCGCCCGCGCGTGCCGCATCGGCGAGGAGTCGCAGCACCCGACGTGACCGCACGTGAGGCACAACCGCAGCTGCACCCACGACGTGCCCATGCGCAGGCACTCCTCGCACAAGTGCGGGGTACGAGGGACGACGTCACGGATCGACGCGACGTCCAGGTCCATGACGCGGCTGGGAACCCGGTACCCCGCGGTCACCGCCCCTCCAGTCCCCGAGCACGAGCGCGGCACCGATGGCCGACCTCGCTGACCGAAAGCGCCTTTGCGAAGGCCGGGGTCGTGCTCCAGGGCGCGGTCTGCGGCGCGGATGAGCACCCGGCCTACCGCGGCGGTGGCACCCGCCCACAGGCAGAGTCTCTCAGCCCGACCACCGCTCGACCCCCTGCCGCGCTCCTCTCGAGCGTCTCGGCGACCACCGCTGCTCTTCCGCCCCTCGTACCGGTGCACCACCTGCTCGGCGCTCCTGCGGATCCTCCCAAGGTCGTCCTCGCGAGGGTGGACCACGAACGTCCCGGCTACGAGCTCCCACACAGTCGTGGCGAGGTGGTCGAGGAACTCGGGGAGCTCGTGCTCGTGGCCGCCGACGGCGACGATGTCGAACTCGTGACGGCGGGCCTCCTCGTCCAGCCGTTCGGCCCCGGCCCGGTAGTGCCGCTTCGCGAGCAGCTCGACACCAGCGCGGCGGTCACCAGGGCCGTGATCAGGCACACCGGCGACCGTCCGGAGGGCGGCTACAGGGGACGGCGGACCCGCTCGACACGGGCATGTAGCCGCCCTTCTGGCGCCGTCCAGGCGACCTCTTCGCCCGGCTGCGCCCCGAGTAGCGCCCGCCCTAGTGGGCTCTCGGGCGTGACGACCGGGACGTCCTCGTCGGGAAAGCGGGTAACCTGTACGGTCTCGCAGGAGCCGTCGGGGAAGCGAAGCGTCACCCCGCTGTAAAGGCCGACCCGCTCGGACGTGTCCCCCTCGGGCCGCCCCGCCTCCCAGAGGTAGTGCGCGAGGTCGCGGATGCGGCGGTGGACCCAGTCGATCTCATCCCGGAGCTCGGTTGTCTCTCCCTGCTCGCCGAAGTCGTGCGGCCGGTGATCGTCGGACACGAGACTCTCCTCGAGCTCGCGCCTGCGCGTCCGCAGCAGCTCCAGCTCCTCGAGCAGCGCGTGGCGCTCATCGTGCGCGGCTACGTTCATACACCACCGTCGCACCGGTAGCCGCCCGGCGCGTTGGCCCGCCAGGACGGATTTCCTCCGCTTACTTCGGTCCCGCAGGAGGAGGCATCAGCCGATCTTTCCGGAAGGGGCAATGGGCCGCCGGAATCGTCACCTGCCAAGGGGCAGGCTATCCGCGCGATCGGTCACGGTGGAGGTCGGAACCCAGCCGTCGACTCCGCGAAGGTGAACCGATGTGAGCGCCACGGGACTCGTTACGTTCGACTCGACGCTTGCGAAGACGAACGGCATTCTGAAGCAATCGGACGGGCCTACGACTGGCCGAAGGAGCGCCGCAACCAGCCATACAGCGCCCTCCGGGCTGTCCTGCACCTCGTGCGCGATCGAGACCGCAACGGTGCCCGCAGGGGGAATCGAGTGCCCATCCTGGCCATGCCAGGTCCGTGCCAGGACCGGTCCGGTCGAGGACAGTCCCTGCGATGACGGCCGTACCGCAATCCCGCACCTTCGACATCCTCGGCCTCGACCTCAACGGATACGTCGCGATGCCCCCGAACCCAACCGGGCTCGTGCTCTTCGCGCGGGGGCCAGGGGGCAGCCACGACGACAAGCGGGATGTGCGCGTGGCGAACGAGCTCAACGCGGCGCAGATTGCCACTGTCAGGGTGAACCTGCTCACAGAAGCGGAGCAGCGGATCGATGCCGCGACAGCAGAGCTGCGGTTCGATGCAAACCTCCTGGGCGTGCGCACGATCGCGATGATCGACCGGTTGGCGTCCGATCATGCGACCGCGAGCCTTCCCGGCGGCGTCCTGGGCGCCCACGCCGCCGCAGCCGCATGCCTGATCGCCGCGGCGGCGAGGCCGCATTGGGTGCGGGCGGTCGCCTCGCCGACGGGCCGGCCGGACCTCGCAGGCGAATTCCTCCTCATCGCGCGGGCGCCGACCCTGCTCGTCGTGGGCGAGTACGACGCGCAGTTACGCGCCAGCAACGAGGACGCCGCGGACCGCATCGCTGGCCCCACCCGAATCGCTGTGCTGGACGACGTAGGCCACGTGATCGACGAGCCGAGGGCGCAAGGGGTCCTGGCGGAGATGTGCCGAGACTGGTTCCGCGCGCACCTGCGCCCACGGGCGAAGGCGCACGCTCGGTGACCGAACGTGTCCCCGTCGGTCGCGCTGTTGTTCGAGCCTGGGCATCCTGCTGATCGTGCTGAGCGTGCTCGGCACGATCGCGCGCCGGCTGTCGCTGACACCTGTGCCGCTGTACCTCCTGGCGGGACTCGCGATCGGCGACGGCGGCCTCTCTCTCGTCCCGAGCTCTGGGGCCTACATCGAGACCAGCGCCCAGATCGGCCTCGTGCTGCTACTGCTCATGCTCGGGTTGGAGTTCTCGAGCGACGAGTTCGCCGAGAGCTTGCGGCGCCATCTGCCATCCGTCGCGGTCGACGCCGTTCTCAACGCCACCCCCGGCGCGATCGCCGGGCTACTCCTCGGTCTCGACTCCGTCGGGGTCCTCGCGCTGGCCGCGGTCACGTGGGTGTCGTCGTCCGGCATCTGCGGGAGCCGGCCGCGTTCGTCGCCGTGCTCCTCCGCCCGGCGCCGACGGTGGAGCGTCCCGTGCTGCCCTGCCGGGACGGCCAGATGCCCGTAGTTCGTCCTGCTGGGCTGTGCACTACGCCCTGCTGGTGCTGGCAACGTCCGTGCTGCCGACGAGTGGGAGCCGACACTCGTCCCGAGATCGAGGAGGCGGACCGATGCGACAGGTTCGCCGTGCGGATCCGGGTGCGAGTTCGGCGTGGGCTCACGTCCTCACGCTGCTCCTGGTGGCCACGGCCGCTCTGGCCGGGTGCTCCGGCCGCGACGACACGGCGCCCGCCCCGCGGATCGCGGAGGGGTTGTCGGAGGAGTTCGCCGCGGTCGTTCAGGCCGTCTTGCCGTCGGTCGTGGAGATCAACCAGCCGGGATCGGTGGGGTCCGGCGTCGTCTTCGACCGCTCCGGGCACATCGTGACCAACGCGCATGTCGTCGGTATGGGGAAGGCGTTCGAGGTCAGGTTCGCGAACAGCAGCGCCGTGCGGACGGCGACGCTCGTGTACTCCTGGCCGCTCGAGGACATCGCGGTGATCAAGGTGCAGGACACCGGCGGCCTGGTGCCCGCGCAGTTCGGCGCGGCTCGTGACCTGCAGGTGGGCGACATCGTCATGGCGATGGGCAGCCCGCTCGGGTTGGAGAGCAGCGTGACGCAGGGCGTCGTCTCGGCGCTGGGCCGGACCGTCTCGGAGCCGCCGGAGCCGCAGATCGGCTTCCCCGGGACCGTGCTCCGTCAGACGATCCAGACGAGTGCCCCGATCAACCCCGGCAACAGCGGTGGCCCGCTCGTCAGCCTCGACCGCAAGGTCGTCGGCATCCCCTCGGTCGCCGCCGTGAACCAGGGCATCGGCGGGGTGGCAGCCGGGATCGGGTTCGCGATCCCCGGCGACATCGCGAGCGACCTCGCCCAGCAGATCATCGACCACGGGCGCGTGATCAACTCGGGACGCGCGGCTCTCGGGATCACCGGGCTGACCGTCACGAACGACCAGGGGCAGCCGATAGGGGTCGCGTCGCCGCCCTTGATCCGAACGGGCCCGCCGCGAAGGCCGGCGTGCGTGTCGGCGACCTCATCACCCGCTTCGGGGGCGAGAAGATCCGGACCGCGCAGGACCTGCAGACGCAGATCGCCTCACGTCGTCCGGGCGACGCCGTTCGGCTTACGGGGACGCGGCCGCCGGCGGCAGAACCGTTCACGATCACTGTCACGCTCGGCGAGCTTCCGGTCACCTGAGAGGACGGACGGCGATGCTCGAGGTCGAGACGGTCGACCGCATCCTGCGGATGGACGGCGACGGTCTGCCGGTGCTGTCGGTGTATGTCAGCATCGACCCCGACGACCGCCGCGCCTTCCCGAGCCGCGTGGACGGGGTGCTACACGAGGTCCGCCTGCTCACCAAGGACCCCGACCTGGACCGGGAGGCCCGGTTGTCCCTGCGCGGGGACGTGGAACGCATCGTGGAGGCCGTGACGGAGGTGCACCTCCGCCCGCAGGCCGTCGCGTTCTTCTCGTGCTCCGGGCGGGGGTTGTTCGAGGTCGTCGAGCTGCCGCGCCCGGTTCGCGACCGCCTCGTGGTCGACGCGACGCCGTGGGTCCGTCCGCTGGTGGCGGTGCTCGACGAGTACCACCGCTGCCGTGTCGTGGTGGTCGACCGCGCGCATGCCCGCTTCTGGGACCTCTACCAGGACGAGATGGTCGAGCGCGGCAAGCTGCGGGACCGGGCGCTGCGCAAGCCCGACTACGCGTACGGGATGCGCGAGGTCGCCACGAGGAACAAGGCTGAGCTGCTGGCGAAGCGGCACTACCGCGCCGTCGCGCAGCGGCTGGCCGAGGATCTCCGCCGGCGCGAGTTCGACATCGTTGCCGTCGGCGGCCACGAGCACGAGATCCCGGAGCTCCTGGACCACCTGCCGCGAGAGGTACGTGACCGCGTCGCCGGGACGTTCCAGGTGCACCCCCGCGAGGAGGACCTCGGGACGATCCGGGACCGCGCGCAGGAGGTCGTCGACCGCTACGAGCGGACGGAGGAGGAGCGGCTGGTGGCGGAGGCCCTGGAGAAGCATGCCGCTGGTGGGCTCGCCGCCGTCGGTCTCGACGACTGCTTGTGGGCCGGCGCCACTGCCGCGGTCGAACTGCTCCTGGTCCACGACGAGGTCATGCGGCCAGGCGTGGTCTGTGCCGACGACGGCTGGATGGCGACCGCGGGCGACCGGTGCCCGATCTGCGGCAACCCGCTGCGCAGGACTCCGGATGTCATCGACGAGCTCGTACAGGCAGTCATCGACGAGGGCGGGAGCATCGAGCATGTGGTGGCGGAGACGCGGCTGCGCGAACATCTGTGTGCCGCGACGCTCCGCTTCCCATTGCCGCCCCTCCCGGCCGGCTGACGCACCGGGAGGGTGGCGTTGACCGGAGTGACGTCAGCGCGACACCGGCGCGCCGGCGAACTGTTCGACGATCGCCCGGCAGAACGCCGGAAGGTCGGCCGGCGAGCGGCTGGTGGTGAACTGGCCGTCGATCACCACCTCCTCGTCGACGACCTCGGCCCCGGCATTGCGCAGGTCGGTCCGCACGCTCGGCCACGAGGTGAACCGGCGCCCCCGGACGACATCGGCCTCCACGAGCGTCCAGGGGCCGTGGCAGATCGCAGCCACCGGCTTGCCCGTTGCGACGAATGCCTTGACGAACTCGACGGCGTCGGCGTTCATGCGCAGCTGGTCGGGGTTCACGGTCCCGCCCGGGAGGAGCAGGGCGTCGTAGTCGTCGACGTTCGCGTCGGAGACCTGCCGGTCCACCGGGAACGTCCCGGCGGACACCATGTCGAACTGGCGGGCCTGGATCTCGCCCGGGTGTATCGAGAGCAGGTCGCTCCGCGCGCCTGCGCCGTAGAGGGCTCCCCGTGGCTGTTCGAGCTCCACGCGCTCGACCCCGTCGGTCGCCAGGATGGCGATCGTCTTGCCCTGCAGCTCCGAGCCCATGAGTCGCTCCCCATTCCGTCTGTGGCCGTTAAGGTCGCCGCGGCGCTCGCTGCGCCGGCAGCGCGACCTTCCCGGAGCCGGGCCACGCGGCTCGTCGGCCTGACGGGACCAGAAACCCGCCCGCAGTCCACCCGGGGAGCCAGCCGGGGTAAGCCGGGTTCCCGGCAGAGGTCTCACAGGGTGGCCTCCGGGACGGGCCTGCCGGGCCGAGAACGGAGGGCGAGATTGCAGCCTGCGGACCGGTGCACGACGTGCCCCGGTGATACGACCGTCGCTGCATCAAGGTGGTGGAGGTGGAGGTCGTGGCCGCGCCCCGGATGTGACGGCGCTTCCACGTGTGCGGCATCCCGACGCTGATGGTGCTGCGCAGAGGCGAGGTGGTGGCCCGGCGCTACGGTGAGATACAGGCGCCGGCCCTGCGCACCTGCCTGGACCACGCACTGCGTGATCAGGCCGAATCGACGTCCGATGGCGGCATCGCGCTCCGCACCCCTCCGGCTGCCGACCTGGCCGGGGTGTAGCCGGACCACGAAAGGGCCGGGCTCCGGCTACACCCCGGGGTAGAAGTCGGCGAGGTGCAGGTCGAACTCCATCAGGTCCGGGTGCCCGAAGAAGGCGAGGTTCGCGCTGTCGGCGGGGCAGCCGGGCTGGTGGCGGACGGCGCAGAGGCGCCGGGTGGCAGGGCAGTGTTTGCACTGCACCGGCACCAGCGCGTGACGAGCGGTCACGCGTTCTCCTCGACGATCCGCGCGGACCGGGCGGGCGGGAGCGGGGAGCACCGGGTCACCGGTCCGCAGAGGAATCTCAGGCTATGCGGCGCGACAACGGTGCACCACTTCCTGTGCCGGGGGTTACGGCCGGGCGACGGACTCAGTCGGTGCTGGTCGCCCGGCGGTGGGCCTGCAGCAGGTGGCCAGCGAACCACACGAGGGTTCGCCCGGAGGTGTCCACCCCCGGCATCAGGCGCAACGACTCGTAGGCCGTCTCGACGCAGCGCGCCAGGAGCACTCGTTCCTCCTCGACGGCGGCGGCGAAGGAATCGGAGGAGCCCGAGTCCTGGCGGGTGGGAGCGGTCCTCGTCATGAGCCCTCCTCGTAGATCGATCGGCTTCCCGTAGGACGATGGTCTGCCCTGGTACTGCTCGCACGCACGGTGCCGGCGGCACGAATATCGCTGCAGGGAGTCGGCCCGGGAGGTCAGGTCGGCGTCGGCCGTGGTGGTCGGCCCGCGGTGCGGAGATTGCCGTACCGACTTCGGCCGAGCCGGGCCGGTGCGGTGCAGGCTCACGGTGCACAACGCCAGGTCCACCGACTACACCCTCATGATCATGACTGGGTGGCCGGCATCTTTCTGCCGATCGTGCTCGCCTACCAGGCGTGGACCTACTGGGTCTTCGCCCGGCGGATCGGTACAGCGAGCCCCCCGTCGAAACACCGGGCGGGCTGACGAGCCTGCGCCCACTGGATCCGCGGCTCGTGGACGCTGTCGGTTACCCGACGCTGGCCTGCGCCGCGCATAGCGGATGACCGACGCCGGCTTGCTCGCCAGCGGCGGGTTGTCCAGCGGCGCCGCAGGCCGGTCATCCTTTCCCCTCTCCCATCGGAGATGGCGGCGCAGCCGGGGGTTGCTCGGCGTCGAGGCGAATCGAGTGCCGCCACACCACAGCGGTGAGGGCCATGACGAGAATGAGCGCCATCAGGATGACCAGTTGAATCCCTTGCGGGTTCCACTGGAACGACCTCTCGGCGGCTGCGGTCAGGATGAGGACGCTTCGGACGGCGGCGACCAGGCCCACCACCAGGAAGGGCACGGGGTCCAGGGGCGCCCCGGTGTTGGACCGCGATCGCGACAGTGTGCAGCAGCTCGGCGACGATGAACAGCAGCAGAGTCTCCTCGAGAATCGCGAGCACGACCACCGGTAGGTTGTAGGGGCCGGCCAGTACGACTGCGATGAAACGCACGGTGTCGACGATCAGCACGATCCCCAGCACCGTGAGCAGGATCGCGACCACCACGTGGATGATGTCCTCGGTGGCCTCGATGGCCCGAACCACGCGCGCGAGCACGCCCCCGGGATGGACCGGCATGCCTGCTCCTCCCCGCGTCGGCCGAGGTTCATTCACCCTGGCCTCCGGATACCTCCTCCATGCGCTGCAACTGGGCCACCGTGAGTTCGATGTCGTAGTCCGTGCGCTGCCGGGGACCTGCACGAACCGCCGGGCCGTGGTACGCCCGACTGCAGATACGACGCTCCGCCGTCGTCACGGCCGCTGGCCGTCAGGACTCCACCCAATTAGCCTCGTCGCTTACCGCCCGCCAGTCCTCGGCCTCGCAGGCTCAGTAGTGCCCGCCCACCCTGCACCGCCGCGACTCGGCCGGCCGTGCCGGACCTCCATGGTCCGACCTCGCGGGCGTCATGAGACGGGCAGCGCAGGCGGCCCGTCTGGCGCGGAGCAGGAGAGCTGGTCCTGACGGCGCCGCGTCAGCGGTCGGCGCCGGCGCGTCGAGTGGTGCCGCGACCCCGGGGCGGGCCGTAGCTGTCGCGGGACAGCCGCTGCACGCGACCCTCATCCACCGCGTGTCGCAACGCCCGGCGGAAGCGGCCGGGACCCCAGAAACGCCCCCCGGCATAACCGGCCAGCGCCCCGCGCCGGGTCGGGCCCAGTCCTTCGACTGCCCCCTCGATCGCGGCGATCTCCCGGTCCATCGCCTCGTCCGACGCCGCTGCCCAGCGGCTCGTCGTGCCCGCGGTGCCGATCTGGCCGGGTGAGTAGAACGCGCAACCGGGGCCGGGCCGGACCGCCCGCAACCCGTGCCGCTCATCCGCCGCCCGCTCGGCGGCGCGCCGCAGGATTCGCATGTTCCGCTCGCGCGCCGCCCGATGCTCCTCCTCGGTGGTGCGGGCGGGCTCACGGGCCGCCTGGATGGCGCCCTGCTGCTGGGGGTCGGCGTCGGCCTCCTCAGCGGTGAGCGGGGTGGCGATGTTCTCCAGCGACCTGCCCTCGGCGCGCACCCCGAGCGCCAGCTCCGCCAGCCCGCCGACAGCCATGGCGCCGGCGCCGATGAAGAAGCCCAGCGCGATGAGCCGAAGGTCACCGCTGTGGATGAAGTTGCCGAAAAGCAACGGACCTGCGATACCACCCACCGCCGTGCCGACCGCGTAGAACAGCGCGATCGCGAGCCCCCGGATCTCCAGCGGGAACACCTCGCTGACGGTGAGGTATGCGGAGCTCGCGCCGGCCGACGCCAGGAAGAACGACGCGAGCAGCAGCACCATGAACCAGGTCGTCGTGAGCCTGCCGTCACGCAACAGGATCCCGAGGCCGGCGACCAGCACCGCAGACCCCAGATACGTCCCCGCGATCATCGGAATTCGGCCGACCGTGTCGAAGAGCCGGCCCAGCAGCAGCGGACCGAGGAAATTGCTCAACGCGAACACGGCCATGTACGCGGGCACCGCCGACGAGCTGACGCCGAACACCCCGCTGAGCAGCGTCCCCAGGTCGAACACGACCGCGTTGTAGAGGAAGGCCTGCCCGATGAACAGCGCGAGACCCAAGACCGCACGGTTGGGGTAGCGCCGGAAGGCGATCGCGACGAGGTCCCGGTAGCGAATGTTCTGCCGCAGCCGAATGACGATCTCGTAGGACGGCGGCGGCAGCTCGACGCCCGTTTCCGCCCGCACCTCCTCCTCGATTTGGTCGACGATGCGCTCGGCGTCGCCCGCCCGCCCACGAAGCAACAACCAGCGCGGGCTCTCCGGCACGTGTCTTCGCACGAGCAGGATGCCCAGGCCGATCACGAAGCCGAGGCCGAAGGCGATCCGCCAGCCGATGCTCGGCGCGAACAATGACGCGTCGAGCAGCAGCAGCGACACCAGAGCACCGAGCCCCGACCCCACCCAGAAGGTCCCGTTGATGGCGAGGTCCACCTGCCCGCGGTTCCGGGCCGGGATCAGCTCGTCGATCGCGGAGTTGATCGCCGAGTACTCCCCACCGATGCCAACCCCCGTGAAGAACCGGCACAGGAAGAAGTACCAGGGAGCAAACGCGAACGCGGTCAGGACGGTCGCCACCAAGTAGACGGCAAGAGTGACCATGAAAAGCTTCTTGCGCCCGAGCCGGTCGGTGAGCTGACCGAAGAACAGCGCACCGAGGCAAGCGCCCGCCACGTAGAGCGCCGCGCCCGTCCCGATGTCGGCGGCCGTCAGCATGATCCCGCTGCCCGGCTCGATCATCCGGGAGGCCACCGCGCCGACGATCGTGACCTCCAGGCCGTCAAGGATCCACACCGACCCCAGGCCGATCACGATCCGCCAATGGAACGACGACCACGGCAGCCGGTCGAGCCGAGCCGGGAGTGCGGTCCGGATGGTCGTTCCCGAGCGGGGGGCGTCCATCGGTGCCACCTCCACCAGATCGGGCCAGCCATCAGCCGCATTCTGCGAGTCGCCGGCGCCCACTGGCACCGACCCGGCGACGCAACGCCTCGACGTCTCGTTCGACCCGCCAGCGCGACCGGGAGCAACAAATGGCGTCGAAAAGCCATCCGCGAGACCGCGGGCGAGGTCGACGTCGCGACCCCGCAGACCCGTCAGCGGTTGAACAACGAAAGGGCGAGCGACACGAGCAGCATCGATGTGATCGGGATGTAGATCCTGGTGTTACCACTGACGATCCGGATATCGCCCGGGAGATGCCCTAGCCAGGACAGCAATCCTGTCCACGCAAGGAGCCCCGCGACGATCAGGAGGATCCCTCCGCCCACCAGCCATGTGCCCAGGAGCTTAGCCATCGCACGAGAATGCGCCTGAGCTGCGGTTCCCGCACGCGGCACCGCGCGGACCTCGATGCGCCCCGCGAGGGCGGGGCCCGGTCGATGTCGACCTTAACGAGCTTGATCCGGCCCGCCCGCTCGGTGACCGACTGCTCCAGGGCCGGGCTCACCATGCGGCACGGGCCGCACCACGTGGCCCAGAGATCCACCAGGAAGCAAGGAAGTCGAACGCACCATCCAATCAGCTCAAGAACTTCCTACGACAAACGCGCCTATGTCTTCCACAGCACCGTCACTGTCGCCGCGATCCGCTTATGGCTCCGACCGTGATCCGCCGGACAGGCCCTAGTCAGAGCCTCGCAGGATCTGCCAGGCTCTCGTGGCGACATGCAGGTTCAGCCGGTTCTCGACATCGCCGAGCTCGCGGCCGGTGAGCTCGCGGATTCGCCGGAGCCGATACCGCAGTGTGCTGCGGTGAATCGCGAGTGCGCAGGCCGTCATGTCATAGTTCCCGCCGCATTCGTAATACTGCCAGAGCGTGGTGACGAGGTCGGAGCGGTGGGCTGCATCGTAGTCGACCAACGGGCCGAGCCATTCGCGGACGAACTCGCGGAGTTCGCGGTCGCGGTCACCGTCGCCGGTGGCGAGCAGCCGATAGATGCCGAGGTTGTCGAAGACAGTGACCCCGTTGGGTGCCATCGACTCCTGCCTGATGCGAAGGGCCCGAAGGGCCTCCGAGTAGGAGCGAGGAAGCTTGGACGGCACGTCGGCCGACCCGCCGACACCGATTGCACCGTCCTCGTTCTGAAGTCTCGTGCTTATCGAACGGTACAGTTCCCTCCACCGCATGCCGGTCCATCCCGGGCTCGGGGTGAGTACGTCCACCGCTCCAGCCCGCCAGCTCAGCAGTACTCCGGTATCCAGCATAGTGGCCGCCACCCGCTCGATGGTGCGTGCCACCAGCTCACCGGTCCCGGCGCCCGGCCATTGCATGACCAGGACCTGATGCGGCAGAGACAAATCGTGCCCCAGGGCGGTCGATCGAAACCGTGCGCTCTCGTCGTCGGTACCGGTGAGGAGATCATGGACGAGATCCCCGCGTAGGCGCAGCTCGGTTTCGGCCATACCGCGACGATGGGCCAGCTCCATGGCGAGGACGACCGCGGCGTGCTCGAGAGCGAACAGATCGTGCTCAACGGCTCGGTGGTCGGGGTCGATCAGCACGAGTACCCCGAGCACCTCGTTGCGGGGCTGGGCCAACGCGACGAACCGATCGCGCTGGCGTATCGGACGTCCACTGCGCCGGGCGGCCGTGAGCAGCTCGGACCGACGGTGTGGCGACATTCGCGGGTAGGGCATCGGCCGGCCCGGACCGCACCACTCCAGCAGGTTGCCGAAGGTGTCCTCGATCGCGACCGCTAGACCGGTGAGGTTGTGCAGGCTGTTGGCGATGCCTGCCTCGCCCCCACCGGAGGCAGCCACGGCATTGAGCCGTTCGTCGGCGTGGCGTCGTCGCTCGAGATCGGCCACAGCGTTCGTGAGCTGCTCGTTGAGCTCGCTGAGCCGGGTGTTGAGGTTACGCAGCTCGACGACGTTCCGCCGCTCGCGCCAAGTGAATCTGGCACTGTTCAGAGCGGCACCGATTTGCTGGGCGAGTGTCCTGAGAAGGTACTGCTGGTCCATGGGCGGTTCGGTGTCCGCGGTGACGACGAGGTAACCGGCGTGGCCTCCGACGGCGCGCAACGCGTAGGCCCGGGCCCAGGGGGCGCCCGCGACGTGGACCGAACCGTCCGACCCCGCCAGGGAACGAAGCCGCAACTGCAGCGCTGCGCTGCCGTCGCCGACGCGCCTCAGATCGTCGCGGAGCAGGTATGCGCCCTCGGTGCGAGCCGACCCCAATGCGGCGACGGAATCGGCCGCGAACTGGATGATCTCCGTCTCGTAGGTGCGGTCGAACATCACCATCGACAGCGCGAAAATGCTCGAGAGCTTGGACATCCGCTCCCGCGTCGAGTCGATCAGCTTTCGGCTATCCATCGGGCTCCTCGGTCCAGGACGGCACAGCGAACCCCAGAGGACGCTACTCGCCGAAGGTTGCAGCCTGAGCTGGAAGAACCCATCCGGCCAGCAATCCGGGGCCTTGCATTCACCCAAACGGGGAAGCCGCGTCGCGGGGGGACCGAGTACCGACGGATGTGGAACTCTTGTGCCGCTCCACGCCCCACCCAGACCCCGGCCTGCTACCGCGGGCCAACACATCGGCGTAGAGCTGCAGGTAGCGCTCCGCCATCCGTGCGGGGGGTGAATCGGGTGGCGGCCACGCGGCTACACTCCGCCGGATCCGGCCGCCCTGCCGCACAGAGTGTTGGCCGCAGTTGAGCGTGACGGTGTCGGCGCCATTGACGGTGACGATGTCGTCGACGTGCGCAGGCCCCTTCGGCGGGTGCCGGACGGGCCTGGTCGTCGAGGTGGCGGCTTGGTGATCAGGGTGGGGTGTTGGTCATGGTAGTCATTCGGCGGTGACCTCGGCGACCCGGCGCGGGTGGAGGATTCGTCGACTATGGCCTTGTCGGCGGCGAACGCGGCGGCGAGGGCTTGCAGGGCGAGGTTGTTGACCGCGCGGGGATAGCCGCGGCTGGTCTGGTGGATCAGCGCGGTGGCGTCGTCGGAGAACAGCGGGTCGGAGCGTCCGGCGAGGGTGAGGTGGTGGCGCAGGTAGCTGCTGGT
This sequence comes from Pseudonocardia aurantiaca, assembly GCF_039526725.1. Taxonomy (NCBI): domain Bacteria; kingdom Bacillati; phylum Actinomycetota; class Actinomycetes; order Pseudonocardiales; family Pseudonocardiaceae; genus Pseudonocardia; species Pseudonocardia aurantiaca. The sequence goes on along the minus strand of NZ_BAAAJG010000011.1, from coordinate 78,398 downwards.
CTCCTCTCCGGTCATGGGCGGAATGGCGTAGCGCAGCCCGATCCGCTGATCAAGTGCGGCGAGCACGTCGAGTTTCATCCGCCCGCGCAGGGGGACTGCCCGACGAGCAGGCAGGCGTTATGCAGGTGATCTTGTCAAGAGTTTCCGGGAAGAATCTTGGAAACTGGCCGTCGGTGCGGGTGAGCAGCGTCAGAAGGCCTCGTCGCCGAGCCGGGTGAGGAGCCCTTCGAAGATCTTCTGGCGGCCGTCCGCCATCGACATCCCCGGCCTTTCGCCGCCCGAACCGCTGATCCGGCTAGATGCTGATCTTCACCAACGAGGTCGGTGTCGGCGGACGGCGCGGGCCGCCGCCGACCATCACGACCGCGCCACGCGCCACGCCCCGCAGGACGAGCAGGAGATCGGTCGCACCGAGTGCCACTGCCGGGGCGAGCAGCGCTACGCGCTCGCCGGCGTCGGCCCACCGTTTCCGCCGTCGGTGCCGGGCGGGGCAGCGCCACGAGCGGCCGGTGCGGGCAACTCGGAACCCTGCCGGACCGACGCACATTCGGCGGTTGCCGGACCGGCTCCGGTTTTCACGATCCAGAAGCGGCGCAGGCGATGCCGTGAACGGACCGGGTCCCCGATGTGCGGCACCGCCGGCGGCTCCGTCTCCGCGCGATGTCTAGGCGCCTGCTGAACTGGGAAAGGAGCACAACGGGCGGGATCTGGATGCGCTTCCGAACGGCATGCGCGCCGTTCCGATGGGCCACCCGCGGTGCGCGGCCGGAGCCTGCGCACCGCGGGTGTCGCACCGGCGTACCGCGGCCCCGGCGGCAGGGGTCGCGATCAGCCGGATGTCTCGACGCCGCGCGCCGGTGGGCAGGGCTCGCCCGGCGTCACCTCCGAGCCGCCACCGCCAGGGCCGGAATGGCTTCGGGGGCGTCGGGGGCGTCGGGGCGCGTGGCGGAATTCACCTGCCGATGCGCTTTCGGGCAGCCCGGAACCACTGCCGGGAATTCAGCCGAGAAGGAGCCCTCGAGCAGCCCGAACCGGAGCTCAGCTCACGAGGAGTGCCGGGCGACACCACTGGCCGTGCGCATGACCGAAGTCGATGTGCAGGCGCGAGGTCAGAATCGGCACAACGGAAAGAATACATCACCCGATCAGCACACGGCAACCAGGCGCTATTCGGCACAATTGTCAGGACATATACGGCGACTTTCGTACCGGACGTGCCGGCGGACCGGGCGCCGGAAGGACCGCGGAACGGACGTGAATGCCCGTACAGCACAACCGCGGGGGCCGGGTCCGGCGAGGGCGCCGGGCGGAGTCAGCGACAGCGCTCGTCGAAGGTGTGCATGCGGCGCGACGGCCAGAACAGCTCGAGATCCGACGACGGCACGCGGCATCGCGCGGCACGGCCGCGGGCCGGGAAGGTGCTCGCCGGGATCACCGCATCATCGTGGGCGCCCGGGACGGGCGTCCACAAGGCGTCCGCCAGATGGCAGGACGGGCCCGCGAATTGTCCGTACCAGCGGAAACAGGCCGACCAACCGGTCGTTCGTGTGATGGGTCACAGGCCGCGCAACGCTCCGCTGCCGCGTTGCTACGTTGCCGTCGTGCCCACCACGGACCTCACGAGTCGGCGTCACGTCGATCTGGTCCGCGTCGGCTCCGCACGCTGTCCGCGCTGACCGGCGCACCCCGGACGGTCCCGTCCGGCGGCCCGCGCCCCGAGCGGACGGGAACGCCGACCCGCCCGCTCCCCGGCCGGCCCCACCCCGGTGCGCCCGTTCGGCGGGGCGCCGCCGCCGGGGACAGCACAGCGGAGATCCCATGTACGACGTCCGGCGGCTCGTCCTGATCCGCGACCTCGCCGAGCACGGCACCGTGACCGCTGTGTCGGAGCTGCACGGCATCAGCACCTCCGCCGTGTCGCAGCAGCTGCGGGCCCTCGAACAGGAGGTCGGCAGCGTCCTCGTGCGCAAGGTCGGCCGCAGCCTGCGGCTCACCCCCACGGGCGAGGTGCTCGTCGAGCACGCCCGCCGGGTGCTGGTGACCCTCGACGAGGCCGAGAGCGCCGTCGCCGCGACCAGGGGCGCGGCCGGCGGCGACGTGCGCGTCGTCGGGTTCCAGTCGGCCATCGCCGCGCTGGCCGGGCCGCTGTTCACGCAACTCCGCCAGGACCACCCGGAGCTGCGCATCCGGCTCGTCGACGGCATCCGCGAACCCGCGCTGCGGGCCGTCCAGCTGCGCGAGGCCGACCTCGCGATCACCTACCACTACTCGTTCGGGAACCGGGAGCTGCCGAGCGGGATCGGTTCGGAGTTCCTCTTCCCCGACCCCCTCGTCCTGCTCACGCCCGTCCACCTGCACCCGGCGGTGGCCGCGGAGGGCACGGCCGCGCTCGCCGACGAGGACTGGATCGCGGTGCCCGACGGCGGCCCGTCCATCGAGTCCCTGTCCTACCTGTGCCGCCGCGCCGGCTTCCACCCCCGCATCCGGCACCGGATCAGCAACTTCTTCGCCATGGCCCGGCTCGTCGAGGCCGGGGCCGGGGTCACGATCCTGCCGTCGCTCACGGTGACCCCGGAGCTGGAGCACCTGGTGGCGTGGACGTTCGCCGAGGACACCCGCATGATCGAGGTCGCCTACCGCACCGGCACCACCGCCCACCCGTCGGTGGCGGCGACGATCCGGGCGCTGCACCGGGTTGCGCGCGCCCGGCGGCAGGCACCGGCCGGCTTCCGCGGTCCGATCGGGCGCACGGCCTGAGCCCCCAACCGTGTAGCGGGCGCGCGGTCGAAGCAGGACCGCGGGTGAAGCAGGACAGCGGGTGAAGCAGGACTGCGCGGTTCCGGAAGCCGGGCGTCCTTGTGCCCGGGGGGAGCGGTTGCCGAGACTGGCGGGGCCCCCGCCCCCTGAGAAGGAGCACGCGAGCCCATGCCCGACACCGTCCGCCTCGGTCGCACCGGAGTCGCGGTCAGCAGGCTGACCCTCGGCGCCATGAACTTCGGCGCCTGGGCCAACCGCGACCACGACGACGCCGTACGGATCATCCACGCCGCCCTGGACGCGGGGATCAACGTCGTCGACACCGCCGACGTCTACTCCGCGGGCGAGAACGAGGAGATCGTCGGCCGCGCGCTCGCGGGCCGCCGCGACGACGTCGTGCTCGCCACCAAGTTCCACGGCGTCCGCGGCGAGGACCCCAACCGTCGCGGCAACTCCCGCCGCTGGATCGCCCGCGCCGTCGAGGAGAGCCTCAGCCGGCTGCGCACCGACCACATCGACCTCTACCAGGTCCACCGCCCGGACCCCGACGTCGACCTGGAGGAGACCGTCGGCGCCCTGTCCGACCTGGTGCACCAGGGCAAGATCCGCTACTTCGGCACCACGACGTTCGAGGCCCACCAGCTCGTGCAGGCCCAATGGGTGGCGCAGCGCCGCGGCCTGGTCCGCCCGGTCACCGAACAGCCGCCCTACTCGATCCTCGCCCGCGGCGCCGAGCGGGCCGTGCTCCCGGTCGCGCAGGAGTACGGGCTCGGTGTGCTGTCGTGGAGCCCGCTGGCCGGCGGCTGGCTGTCGGGGCGATACCGGCCCGGTGCCGCCGACACGCCCGAGTCCACCCGCCTCGCCCGCCAGCCGCACCGCCACGACCCCGAACTGGCCGCCAACCAGCGCAAGCGCGACGCCGCCGAACAGCTCGCGAAGCTCGCCGACGAGGCCGGGCTCACCGTCGCGCACCTGGCCGTCGCGTTCGTGCTGGAGCACCCGGCGGTCTCGTCGGTGATCATCGGACCGCGCACCCGCGAGCACCTCGACCAGCTCCTCGGCGCCGCCGACGTGCGACTCTCCGACGACGTGCTCGACCGCATCGACCAGATCGTCCCGCCCGGCGTGACGATCAGCCCCGCCGACGAGGGGTACCTGCCGCCCTCCCTCACCGACCCGGCCACCCGCCGCCGCCCGCTCCCCCGCCGCCCGGCCCCCTGACCGGGCCCCTGGCCGGACCGCGGGACCGCCCGACGGGCCCGCTCGCACCCGGCTCCGCGAGCACCCCTCCCATCGACGGGATCGGTCGAACAGTCTCGCCCTCCCGGGTGTCCACGGCCCATCGCGAAGCGGGGCTGCGCGGTTCCGGAAGCCCGACCTCCTTGTTCCGCGGGCCCGGCCCTCCCAACACTGGGACGACCCCCACCCCCGGCACCGCCCGGCCGTCTCGCCCGGCGTCCCGACCACCAGGAGGAACCGTGACGACGCAGGCCGAGCCCCGCGCACCCGGGCGGTCACCCACGGACGAGGAACTCGCCGAACGCTTCCGGCCGGTGTTCGACCGGATCGCCGAGCACGCCGTGGAGCGGGAGTCGCAGCGGCGGCTGCCCCACGAGGAGATCGGCTGGCTGCGGGCGGCCGGGTTCGGCGCCGTGCGGGTGCCCGTCGAGCTGGGCGGCTCGGGCGCGACCCTGACCCAGCTCGTCGCGCTGCTGATCGACCTGGGTGCCGCGGAGTCGAACCTGCCGCAGGCCCTGCGTGCGCAGTTCGGGTTCGTCGAGGGCCTGCTCGCCGACCCGGGCACGGAGCGCTCCCAGCGGTGGCTCGCCGCCGCCGGCCGGGGCGTCCTCGTCGGCAACGCGACGTCCGAGCGCGGCGCGAACGTGCGCGGCATCGCCTCCACCACGCTGTCGGAGCGGGACGGGCGGCTGCTGCTCAACGGCACGAAGTACTACACGACCGGGAGCCTGTTCGCCGACCACCTCTCCGTCGCCGCACAGGACGCCCGCACCGGCAGGCGGGTCGGGGTGCTGGTCCCGGCCGACGCGCCCGGCGTGGAGCGCCGCGACGACTTCACGGGCATCGGGCAGCGGCTCACCGCGAGCGGGACGACCGTGTTCACCGACGTCGAGGTCGACCCCGCCGAGTTGGGGGCGGCCGGGACGCTCGCGGGCTACCGGGCGGGGTTCGCGCAGCTCGTGCTGCTCGCCGCGCTGGCCGGGATCGCCCGCCGCGCGGCCGACGACGTGGCCGACTATGTGCGGCGCCGCACCCGCACGTGGGGCCACGGCAACGCCGACCTGGTGCGGGCCGACCCGCTCGTGCAGCAGGTCGTCGGACGGGTGGACAGCGCCGCGCACGCGGCCCGCGCGACGGTGCTGGCCGCGGCGGCGGCGCTGGAACGGTCGGGGCCGCACGACCGGGACCCCACGGGCGAGATCGACGTCTACCGGGCCCAGGTCACCGTCCCGGACCTGGTGCTGCGCGCGACCTCGGAGCTGTTCGAGGTGGGCGGGGCGTCGTCGGTGGACGAGGACCGCGGGCTCGACCGGCACTGGCGCAACGCCCGCACGATCGCCGTGCACAACCCGGTGATCTACAAGCAGCGGATCGTCGGCGAGTACCTGCTCGACGGGACCGCCCCGGAGTTCACCCCGTCCGTGGGGATCGCGCCCGCACTCGTGGAGGGGCAGCGGTGAGCAGGCAGGTCCACCTCAACGTCAACATCCTCAACGCGGGCGTCTTCGGCGGGTCGTGGCGTTTCCCGGACACCGACCCGCTGGCGAGCTTCACGCTCGGGCACTACGTCGACATCGCGCGCAAGGCCGAGGCGGCCGCGTTCGACGCCGTGTTCCTGGCCGACGGGCCGGGCGTGCGCGAGGACCTGCGGTACCGGCCGTTCAACAACCTCGAACCGACCGTGGTGCTGACCGCGATCGCCGCCGCGACCAGCCGCATCGGGCTGATCGGCACGCTGTCCTCCACGTTCAACGACCCCTACGACGTCGCCCGCAGGCTCGCCACCCTCGACGTGATCAGCGGCGGGCGGGCCGGCTGGAACGTCGTGACGACCGCGGGCGCCGACGTCGCCGCGAACTTCGGGCTGGACGACGAGGTGGAGCACGCGGCGCGCTACCGCCGCGCGGCGGAGTTCGTGCAGGTCGTGCGGGCGCTGTGGAACAGCTGGGAGCCGGGGGCGTTCGTCGGCGACGTCGAGCGGCACGTCTTCGCCGACGCCGACCGCATCCACGCCGCCGAGCACCGCGGCGAGCACCTGTCGGTCGCGGGCCCGCTCAACGTGCCGCGCTCCCCGCAGGGCGAGCCGGTGGTGGTGCAGGCCGGCGCGTCGAGCGACGGGCGGGCGCTGGCCGCCGCCGTCGGCGAGGTGATCTTCACGGCCGCGCAGACGATCCCGGACGCGCGCGAGTACTACGTGGACGTCAAGAGCCGGGCGGCGCTGCTGGGCCGCGACCCGGAGCAGGTCGTCGTGCTGCCGGGGCTCTCGACGGTGATCGGCGCGACGGAGGCGGAGGCCCGGGAGCGGCGGAAGCTGCTCGCCGAGCTGGTGCCCCCGGAGTACGCGCTGAACCGGCTCGCCGGGCAGCTCGGCGTGGGCCGCGAGGACCTGGACCTCGACCGCGAGCTGCCGTGGCGCCTGCTGCCCGAGCCCGACGCGTCGGGCGGCTCGCAGACCTTCTACAAGGTGGCCACCGACCTCGCCCGCCGGGAGCGGCTCACCGTGCGGCAACTGCTCTTCCGCCTCGGCGGCGGGGCCGGGCACCGGATCGCGACGGGCACCCCTGAGCAGGTCGCGGACACGATCCTGGAGTGGGTCGACGCAGGTGTGGCCGACGGGTTCAACCTCATGCCCGACGTCCTCCCGGAGGGCTTCGACGCGTTCGTCGACCACGTGGTGCCGGAGCTGCGCCGCCGGGGCCGCTTCCGCACCGGGTACACGGCGACGACCCTGCGCGGGCACCTCGGGCTGGACGAGCCGCAGTGGCAGCGGCCCGGCGCGCGGGCCGAGGCGGTGGCGCGGTGAGCACCGCGTCGGGGAGCGCGGCGGGGAGCGGGTCGCGGACGCTGCACTTCCTGGTGAACGTCGGCGGGGCCGGCTACCACCCGGCCGCGTGGCGGGAGCCCGGCGCGGAACCGGCCGGGTTCGTCGACCCCGCGCACTTCGTGCGGGTGGCCCGGGTCGCCGAGCGCGGACTGTTCGACGCGGTGCTGCTGCCCGACATCCCGGTGCAGCAGCCCGGGATCGCGCGCGGCCCGGCGGCCACGCTGGAGCCGACGCTGGTGTCGACCGTCATCGCCGCAGGCACCGAGCGGATCGGCGTGATCCCGACGGCGTCGACGTCGCTCAACCACCCCTACAACCTGGCCAGGCGGATCCTGTCCCTCGACCACGCCAGCGGCGGGCGGGCCGGCTGGAACGCGGTGACGACGTTCCACCCCGGCGCCGCGCGCAACTTCGGCGTCGAGGACCTGCCCGAACGTCCCGAGCGGTACCGGCGGGCGGCCGAGTTCGTGCGGGTCACGACGGCACTGTGGGACTCCTGGGAGGAGGGCGCGCTCCTCGGTGACCAGGAGGGCGCCCGGTTCGCCGACGCCGCAAAGGTGCACGCGCCCGGCCACCGCGGCGAGTTCTTCGCCGTCCGCGGCCCCCTCAACGTCGTCCGCTCACCACAGGGGCGGCCGGTGCTGGTGCAGGCCGGGGCGTCCGGGCCGGGGGTGGCGTTCGCGGCCGCCCACGCCGAGGTCGTCTACGGCTCCCAGCTGGGGCTGCCCGGCGCGCTGCGCTTCACCGCGGAACTGCGGCGGGCGGCGGGCGAAGCGGGGCGGGACCCGTCGGCGATCCGGGTCGTGCCGGGGCTGGTGCCGGTGGTCGGCAGCACCGAGGAGGAGGCCCGGCGCCGGTTCGACGCCCTGGAGGCCCGCCGTCACCCCGACGACGAGCCGCTGCGCGCGTTCGCGGCCTGGCTCGGGATTCCCGTCGAGGACATCGACCCGGACGCGCCGCTGCGCCCCGACCAGCTCCGCCTGCCCGCAGGCCGCATCGGCCCGGAGGGCTTCTTCGCCTCCCTCGCCGCTCACGCCGCCGAGAGCGGGCTGCCGGTGCGGGAACTGCTCGCGCAGTTCCTCGGCGGCCACCGCGTCGTCGCGGGCACGCCGGAACAGATCGCGGACCACATCGAGACCTGGTGGCGCCGCGGCGCCGTCGACGGCTTCACGATCGTGCCGCCGGTGCTGCACCACGACCTGCCGGCGTTCGTCGAGCACGTGGTGCCGGTGCTGCAGAAACGCGGCCTGTACCGGACGGAGTACCCGGGCCTGACCCTGCGCGCGAACCTCGGCCTGCAGATTCCGCCGAACACGTTCGCGCCGGCCGGACCCGACGGCACCCGACCCCTGGAGGCATCGTGACCGCCACGGCCGGCATCGTCGACGAGACCACGGAGCCGACCACAGGGCCGACCACAGGGCCGACCGACGCGCAGCTCCGCGCGAGGTTCGGCCCGCTCTTCGAGCGCATCGCCGCAGGAGCTGTCGAGCGGGAGCAGAACCGGCGCCTGGCCATCGAGGAGGCGGGCTGGCTCCGGGACGCCGGTTTCACGGCGATCCGGGTGCCGCGCGAGCTCGGCGGGGACGGGGTCGATCTGCGACAGCTGTTCGCGCTGATCGTGGACCTGGCCGCCGCCGAGTCGAACCTGCCGCACGCGCTGCGCATCCACTTCCGGTTCCTCGAAGAGCGGCGCCGAGAGCGCGACATCGAACGAGGCCGGGACTGGCTGCGGCGGATCACCGGCGGCGCCGTACTCGGCACCGCGGTCAGCGAGCGGGACGGGAAGTTCCAGCAACCCGCGACGACCTTGCGGCAGGTCGGCGACCGGCTGGTGCTCAACGGCACGAAGTACTACAACCACGCGATCTTCGAGGTGGGCGGGTCGTCCGCGCTGGACCACCGCTTCCAGCTCGACCGGCACTGGCGCAACGCCCGCACGCTGGCCTCGCACAACCCGGCGACCTACCGGGAGCGGCAGCTCGGCGACTTCGTGCTCACGGCAACGCACCGGTGTTCCTCACGGTGGAGGACAACTCGGGCGCTGCGACGGGAGAGCCGCGATGACCGGGTTGCTGCTCGTCGGGCCGAACAGGTCGCCGACGACCTGCAGGCGTGGTCCGAGGCCGGCACCGCCGACGGCTTCACCGTGATGCCCGCCGAGACCGGCGTGGACCTGGAGAACTTCGCCACGCTCGTGGTGCCGATCCTGCAGGATCGTGGACTCTTCCAGAAGGAGTACGCCGCGCCGACCCTCCGTGGCCGGTTCGGCCTCCCCTTCCCGCACCAGCCACACGTCGCGAACGGAGTTGCCGTATGAGTCGCGAGTTCCTCTGGTACATCCCCAACACCGTCGAGCCGGGCCACCGCGGCGACGACACGGTCGACGGCTGGGGCAGCCTCGACTACTCCGTCGGACTCGCGAGGACGGCCGAGGAACACGGCTGGGGCGGTGCCCTCATCGGCACCGGCTGGGGCCGTCCCGACACCTTCACCGTCGCCACCGCCATCGCCGCCCGCACCACGTCGTTCGTCCCGCTGGTGGCGGTCCGGCCGGGCTACTGGCAACCCGCCCACTTCGCCAGCGCCGCGGCCACCCTGGACCGGCTCTCCGGCGGCCGCCTCTACGTCAACGTCGTCACCGGCCGGGACAACCTGTCCGCCTACGGCGACGGGGAGTTCGACTACGCCCGCCGCTACGACCGCACCCGCGAGTTCCTCCAGGTCGTGCGGCGGCTCTGGCACGAGGAGGACGTGACGTTCAAGGGCGAGTTCTTCCGGGTGGAGAACTCGACGGTGGCGCCGCGACCGACCGGCGGGCGGCACCCCCGGCTGTACTTCGGGGGCGCGTCGAGCGCCGCCGAGGAGGTCTCCGCGACCGAGGCCGACGTCCAGCTGTTCTGGGGCGAGCCGCTCGACGGCGTCGCCGCGCGGATCTCCCGTCTTCGCGACCTCGCCGAGCGGCTCGGCCGCGAGCACGATCCGCTGGAGTTCGGGCTGCGGATCACCACCGTCGTCCGGGACACCACGGAGGAGGCCTGGCGCGACGCCGAGGCCAAGGTGGCGCAGATGGCCGGGCAGCACGAGCCGCTGCGCGGCAACCACAACGGCTCCACCGGGCAGCAACGCCTGCTCGACCTCGCCGCGCAAGGCGAGGTGCTCGACTCCTGCCTCTACACAGCACCCGGCAGGTACGGCGGCGGCGGCGCGGCCACCACCTGGCTCGTCGGTTCGGCCGCGGACGTCGCCGCGGCCCTGGAGCGCTACGCCGACCTGGGCATCACGCACTTCGTCCTCTCCGACACGCCCTACCAGCAGGAGGTGGCCCGCATCGGAAACCAGCTGCTGCCCCTGCTGTGCGAGCCGGCGACCAGGTGAACGTGCCGGGCTGAGCCGGGCTGAGCCCTCATCGTCCGGCGGCCAGGAACGCCTCGACGGCGCCTTGCGCGTGCAGCGCCAGCTCGGCTCTTGCGTCCGGCGCGGCCTGCTGCGCACCCAGGAACCGCAGGAGCGTTCGGGACGGACGGCCCCGATCTCCTCCCCGGATTGCAGCAAGGCCACCTTCACGCCGTGTCGTGGCATGAAGGTGGCCTTGCTGCGATCCACCGGTCCCTACACCGGGCTCTTCCAGGTGTTCACGAAGTGGTTGCGGGCCTGGGCGTCGAACACGATCCCGTGCACGGTCGGCGCGTGCGCGATCACCTGCGACGGCGTGTAGACCGGGTTGGTCAGCGCGAACTCGTCGAGCACCAGGTCCTGCGCCGCCTTCGCGTACTCCCGGCGCTGCTGGGGGTCGAGCGTCGTCTCCAGCCGCGAGAGGCCCTCCACCAGCCGGTCCCGGCCGGGGAGGTCGGCGGGCAGGAAGGCCGTGTTGTCCAGCGCCGGGTTGTAGGTCAGGTTCAGCACCGAGGCGTCGTTGCGGCTGCGGTTGCCCGCGACGATGTTCCAGTCGGTGAGCGCGTTGGCGCGCAGCGCCGTCGAGTCCGGGATCGGCACGACCGTGAGCTGCAGGTCGATGCCGACGCCGCGCAGGTCCTGCTGGATCGACTCGTAGGCCGGCTTGTTGACGACCAGGTTGTTGATCCCCAGCAGCTTCACCACGAGCGGCACGCCGTCCCTGACCCGGATGCCGTCGGGGCCGGGGACCCAGCCGGCCGCGTCGAGGAGGCGCCGGGCCTCGGCCTGGTCGAACCGCAGCGCGGTGGCGCTGTGGTCGACGTAGCCCTCGACGTTGTCCGCGAGCACCGACGTCGAGATCCGGTAGGAGTCCGACAGCACGGTCTGCTCGATCGCACGCCGGTTCCAGCCCAGCTGGATCGCCTTCCGCACGGCGATGTCGTTGGTCGGGGCGAGCGAGAGGTTGAAGTCGAAGCGAATGTCCGCGCCCCCCACCTGGCCGGAGACGACCGGGTAACCCTGCGCGGCCAGCGGGGCCTCGTCGGTGGGCTGCACGTCGAGGATCGCGTCGACCGTCCCGGACGTCAGCGAGCCCGTGCGGACGCTGCCCTCGGGCACGACGTTGAAGACGATCCGGTCGAGGTACGCCTCGCCCTCGTGGTTCAGCGCGGGCGGCGCCCAGTGGTAGCCCTGCCGCCGCACCAGCACCGTCGAGACCTGCGACTGCCACGACTCGTACACGAACGGCCCGGTCCCGATCACGTTGCGCGGGTCGGTGCGCTCCTCCGCGCTCCGGGCGAGCGTCGAGAGCGAGAGGAACCCCGGCTGGTTGTTCGCCGTGAACGACGACGCCTGCAGGAAGCTCGCCACCGGCCGGGAGAACCGCACGACGGCGGTGTACGGCTGCGGGGTGGCCGTCTCGACGTACCCCGGCAGGTAGACCGCGCCGTTGGGCTTGATGCCGAGCCGCTCGTCACCGCGGGCGTACTGGTCGAAGTTGGCCTTCACCGCCGCGGCGTCGAACGGCGTGCCGTCGCTGAACGTCACGTCCTGGCGCAGGTGGAAGGTGAACTCGGTGAGGGCGTCGTTGAATTCCCACGAGGTGGCGAGCCACGGCGTGATCTCGCCGGTCTCCGGGTCCTGCCAGGTCAGCTTGTCGGTCACGTTGTTGCCGATGATCGACTCGGCGTAGTTGCTCCCGGCGTGCACGTCCGGGCTGCGCTGGAAGTCGATCATGGCGAACTGGAGCGTGCCGCCGCGCACGGGCGCACCGCCGGCGACGGCGGCCGGGTCCGCCTGCGGGCGCGCCGTGCTGGTCACGGCGACGACGGTGGCGGCCACGGCGACCACCACCACCGCGGCCGCGGTGATCCACGGCCACCGCCTGCGCGGTCTCGCCTCGCCCTCGATGTGGGTCGTCGGTGCGCTCATGGTTGTCCTCCTGCAGCTACGGGGTCGGTCTCGGTCACGCGACCTCCTGCCCGATGCGCTCGCCGGGGACGGCGGCGAGCAGGCGGCGCGTGTAGTCGTGGGCGGGCTCGGCGAAGACCCGCTGCACGGGCCCGCTCTCCACGACCGCGCCCGCTCGCATGACGGTGACGTCGTCGGCGACCAGCCGGACCACACCGAGGTCGTGGGTGATGAAGACGTAGGTCAGGCCGAGCCGGGCCTGCAGGTCCACGAGCAGCTGCAGGATCTGGGCCTGCACCGAGACGTCGAGGGCCGACACGGCCTCGTCGAGCACGAGGACCTCCGGCTCCAGCGCGAGGGCGCGGGCGATGGCGACGCGCTGCCGCTGCCCGCCCGAGAGCCGGGCCGGGGTGCGGTCGAGGAACTCACGACCCAGCCCGACCCGGGCGAGGATCTCGCCGACCCGGTCGGCCCGCTCCCGGCGTCCGGCGCCGAACGCCCGCAGCGGCTCGCCGACCAGCCTGCGCACGGTGAACCGCGGATCGAGCGAGCTGTACGGGTTCTGGTACACGAACTGCAGGTCGCGACGCAGCTCCCGCCACTGCTTCGCCGAGAGCGCGAGCAGGTCCCGCCCGTGCAGCCGCACCTCACCGCCGTCGGGGCGCACGGTGCCCACGAGGATGCGCGCGAGCGTGGACTTGCCCGCCCCCGACTCCCCCACGATCGCGTGGGTGCGGCCGCGACGGACGGTGAGGTCGACGCCGTCGAGCGCCCGCAGCTCCGCGCGCCGCTCGCCGTGCCCGACCCGGTAGGTCTTGGTGACGCCCCGGACCTCCACCGCGGTGCCGTCCGGCACCTCCGGGACGGCCCCTGGGTTCGCCCCCACGTCCGCGGGGAGCAGCCGTCCCACGTGCCGGGCGGGCGCCGCGGCCAGCAGCCGGGCGGTGTACGCCGAGCGCGGGCGCCGCACGATCCGCTCGACCGGCCCCTGCTCGGCGACCCGTCCCTGCTCCATCACCACAACCCGGTCGGAGCGGTCGACGGCGATGCCGAGGTCGTGCGTCACGAGCAGGATGCCCAGGCCGAGCTCGCGGCGCAGGCCGGCGAGGTGGTCGAGGATCACCTTCTGCACGGTCACGTCGAGCGCGCTCGTGGGCTCGTCGGCTACGAGCAGCTTGGGCTCCCCGGCCAGCGCGATCGCGATGAGCACACGCTGCTTCATCCCGCCCGACAGCTCGTGCGGGTACTGGTCGTACACGCGGTCGACGTCGGTGAGCCCGGCGCGGCGCAGGCTCTCCCGCGCCCGCCCGGCCTGTTCGGTGCGGGAGAGCCGCGCGCTCGGCGGGGTGTTGAGCTGCACGGCCTCGAACACCTGGACGCCGACCCGTTTCACCGGGTTCAGCGAGGTGCCGGGGTCCTGCGGGACGTAACCGACGTAGTTGCCGCGCACCCCGGCCAGGCGCTTCTCGCTCCAGCGGGTCACGTCCACACCCGAGAACGCGATCGTGCCCGCCGTGATCCGGGCGTTCGCCGGCAGCAGGCCGAGCGCGCCGTGGATCAGGGTGGTCTTGCCCGACCCCGACTCCCCCACGACCGTCACGAACTCCCCGGCCTCGACGGTGACACCCGCCTCCTGCACGGCGGTCGCGGTGCGGTGCCGTCCGGTCGTGTAGGTGACGGTGAGCCCGTCCACCCGGAGCAGCGGCGCAGCGGCAGGTGTGCTCATGGGTCCTCGTTCTCAGCGGTTCGGGCGCAGCGACGTGCTGATGCGGTGGGTCGCGATGACGACGAGCGCCAGCACGGTGCCCGGGAGCAGGGAGATCCACGGGTAGAGCGCCACGAAGTCGCGGCCCTCGGCGACGAGCAGGCCCCACTCCGGCTCCGGCGGCGGGGCGCCGTACCCGAGGAACCCCAGGCTGGCCACGGCGATCACCGCCGTGCCGAACTCCAGCGCGGCCAGCGCCAGCACCGGGCCGAGCGCGTTGGGCAGCACGTGCCCGGCGACGACGCCCCACCGGCTCACCCCGAGCCCGTGCGCGGCCTCCACGTAGTCGGTGTGGGTCACGCGGATCGTCTCCGCGCGCATGACCCGCGCGAACGAGGCGATCGACGCGATGCCGACGGCGAGCGCCACGTTGTAGGTCGAGTAGCCGAGCACCGAGACGATGACCATCGCCAGCAGCAGGCTCGGGATCGACAGGAGCACGTCGACGACCCGCATGACCGTGGTGTCGAGGGCACCGCCGGCGTACCCGGCGGCCAGGCCGATCACGGTGCCGGCGCCGAACGCGACCAGCACCGCCACCAGCGTCGCCGTCAGCGTCGTGCCGGCCCCGTGCACCGCGCGGGAGAACAGGTCGCGGCCGAGCTGGTCGGCGCCGAAGGGGTGCTCCCAGCTCGGCGGGGCGAAGCTGAGCGCGGGGTCGCCGGCGTACGGGCCGTGGGCGGTGAACAGCCCGGGGAACACCGCCCACGCCACCACCAGCAGCACCAGCAGCCACGACAGCACGAGCCCCGGCGGCGGGACGGCGGGACGGCGGCGCGGCTCCGGTGGGGCGGCGACGGGAACGGTCACGTCGGGGGGCGGGGCGGTGCCGATCGTCACGAGGGGCTCCGTTCGGTCCGGGCCGGGACGGGCGCGGTGGCGCCCGCGCGCAGCTCCGCGCGCAGCCGGGGGTCGAGCAGCGGGTAGACCAGGTCGACGACCAGGTTGATCAGCGCGAACGACGCCGAGACGAACACGACGATGCCCTGCACGAGCGGCACGTCGAGGGTGTTGATGGCGGTCTGGGTGAGCCGCCCGATCCCGGCCCGCGAGAAGATCGTCTCGACGATCACGGCGCCCGCGACGAGGTTGCCGAACGTGATCCCGGCGATCGTGAGCGCGGGCAGCGAGGCGTTGCGGAAGACGTCGCGCACGACGATCCAGCCGCGGGTGGCGCCCTTGGCCGCCGACGTGACCACGTACGGGGAGGCGAACTCGTCGGTGAAGCTCCGCACGAGCAGCTGCGCGATGGGCCCCGACACCGGGATCGCCAGCGTGACGAGCGGGAGCACGATGCTGGCCGCGCCGACCTCCCCGAACGACGGGAACCAGCCCAGGGTGAACGAGAAGACCTGGATGAACAGGATCCCCAGCAGGAACACCGGCACGGACACCGCGGCCGGCGGCAGCGCCTCCACGAGGTCGCGCAGCCACCGGTGCCGGGTGTAGGTCGCCACGAGCGCGATGGCGAACGCGGCCACGACGGCGAGCGCGAGCGAGCCGACCGCGAGGAGCAGCGTGCCGGGGAGCACGTCGAGGATCGATGCGACGACCGGACGGCCGGACTGCACGGAGGTGCCGAAGTCACCCGTCAGGGCGGCGCCCAGGCGCAGCAGGTACTGCACGAGCACCGGCTGGTCGAACCCGTAGAGCGCCGACACCTGCGCGCGGATCTCCGGGGTGATCGAGTTGCGCTCCGCCGGGTCGAACAGCAGGTCCACCGGATCGGCCGGCAGCACGAAGAGCAGTGCGAACGTGAGCGTGAACGAGGCCCACACGACGAACAGCGCCCGGCCCACCTTGGCGGTGAGGTACCTCGCCATCGTCGTCCACCTTTGCGTCGGGAGGGCGCGCGAACGCCCCGGCCGCCACTGGCGAACGGGAGGCACGACGGGCCGGGGAGGAGGGGGAACCGGGGAAGAGCGGCGCTGCCCTGGAGCGAGCGGGGTCAGGCCCGACAGCAGCCGGAGAGCTCACACCTCGGCGCGGGACGGCCGGTACACACGTCGTGCGCGGGGGTGTGCGCGGGGGTGTGCGCGGTGGCGTGCGGCATTGCGGCCTCCTTCCCGGTCCGATCGAGGCACCACAAGTTTCGGCCGGTGCGCTCCCCGTGAACAACGCCGCCGCGCTACGAGAACCGTGCAGGGTGGCTTCACGGACGGAACTGGCGGCGCCTCGTCACGTCGCCGGTGGGTGTGGCATGCCGGCACCGCCGCCCGAGCCCGGGGCTGCCGTCTTCGACGGGTCCGGACGAGCCCGCCAACCCGGGGGCGCCCAGCAGAAAGGCCACGTCCAGGGCGCTGCTGCGCCCCGGACGTGGCCTCTGCACGTCCTGTTACCCGAGCATCCGTCGCATCCCGACGGCCCCGCTCAGACCGTGACGGCCTCGGTGGGGCGGGCGGAGCGCAGCGGGGCGAGGGCCCGGGACCACGCGACCACCTCGTCGAGCAGCTCGCCCAGCGTCTCCTCCTGGTGCGGGCCCGGCCGGAAGACACCCTGCTCGGTGGGGTCGGTGATCTCGAAGTCGGTGAACAGCGACAGCGCCACCTGGGTGCGCACGTCGGCCACCTTCACCTCGCCGAGCGCCAGCCGCAGGTGCTCCACCGAGCGGGTACCGCCGTGCACCCCGTAGCTCACGAAGCCCGCCGCCTTGTCGTTCCACTCCGCGAACAGGTAGTCGATCGCGTTCTTCAGCGCCGCGGGCACGGAGTGGTTGTACTCCGGCGTGACGAACACACGTAGGTCAACCGGACGGACGCGCGTTGGAACCGCCCGCAGGACCAAACCCCTCGGTTTCCAGCCGCCCTGAATCAAGCAACCCCACCGCCCCGTCGTCGAGGTGGCCCCACCCGAAGCCCTGGTTGCCCCGCGCACCTGCCGCCGTCACGGCGCGCAGCATGTGCGCTCGCATGTCGCTGAGAGCCGTGGCCGTCTTCGAGGGCAACGGGCTCGGCCGCGCGCACACACCGACCATGGCACCGCCGGGCAACTCGATCGTCCCGACATCGATCGCACCGCGCACCGCCAATTCGAGTCCCGGAGAGCCGAGCAGAACGCGGAACCACATCGCCTCGCCAGGGTTGTACGGCGGAAACAACGCAAAACGACCGAGTCGCTTCTCCGGTCGCAGAATCCCGAGGCTGTCGCACCCAATGATCACCGTGACCGCATGGCACCAGCCCGGCCGCACATCGTCGGGTCGTTCCCACCGCGTGAGCACCCGGTCGGCACCGGCGGACAACCCAACCGCGGCGGCGCCCTCGGACGTCCAGGCCATTCGCCAGCGCCCGCTGCGGTGCAGCGACAACTTGATGTACGCCATGTCGGCGCGCGTGACCGAGGTAAACATCCGGCTCTGTCGTCCCACCGACGACCATCCACGACTGCGAGCGCAACCCGTTGCGGTCACCGACGGCCCAGCGAATCGTGCCGCCACGCTTCACGCGTTGCGGCGGCGGGATCGGGTCCGGCTCACACGACACGGAGTAGGAGTGTGGCAGCGACTGCAGACGCGGCGGTAGCCGATTCACGAAGCAGCAGCCGAGACGGCTCGGCAGCGGCCGAGGACCGGCGAGAGAGTGGGCGAGGCCTCGGCCAAAGCAGGCGTACCGGAACGCCCTCGTTCCGGCTCCGCGGCCGGATGTATATCTTCCGGCATATCTTGCTCCCGGCAGGGCAACAGTTTGACCACAGCACACGCCCGGGCGACGTAGGCGACGTCCGAGGAACGCTCTCCCGCGGCGCCCACCTGAAGGAAGATCACTCTCGAACCGTTCCGGCTGCGTCGAGGCGGTGCTCGAACGGACCCGGCACAGCACACGTGACACAGCTTGCTTCCGCACTGGCGAATCGACTCCTTCCCGGCCGCATGCGGACCGAGGTTAGGGGCGCCGTGGTTGCCCTTCCGCGCGGGATCGGGAAAGCAGATCGACCACACGTAGTTCACGGCGTGGTCACGGATCGGCAGACGGACGTCGGCCCGGTCACCGCGTGCTCACAGGACAGCAACGAGGACGCTCAAGCCGCCGCGGTCCACTGGCTCGAGTCGCGACCGGGGCGTGAATGCACGCTGCTTGATCACGGCACGGCAACGCTCGCTGGGAGACTTCGGCCGCCCATGACCACGGTTCGAACCACGCGCGTTACAACCGTTTTCGTGTGACATCACGCCAAGGCAGGACAGCCCAGAAGGCCACCCCGGCCGACGCACCCGCAAGCACGAGGCGGCTGTATCGGATCGCGGAAGCCACACAGATGCTCTCGCTCAGCCGCACCGTCATCTACGAACAGATCCGCAGCGGCCGGCTCCGCTCCGTCGTGCAGGGCCGGACCCGCCTCATCCCCGCAGACGCGATCGCCGATTACGTCGCTCTGCTGTACAGCGAATCAGGACACGATAATGCCGGCGCGTCGTAGTCGCGGCGACGGCGGCCTTCACTGGGACGAAGCGCGAGAGCGCTGGATCGCCAGCCTCACCGTCGGCTACACCCCGGCCGGCAAACGAATCGTTCGCCGAGGAAGCGGTCGCACCAAAACCGAAGCAAAGAACAAGCTCAGAGAAATTGTGCGTGACTACGAGGACGGCCTCGCCGCCGCGCAACACGGCTACACCGTCGCCGACGCGGTCAACGACTGGCTCGACTTCGGCCTCAGCTCACGAGACCCCAACACCGTCGCAACCCGACGCAGCCTCGCCACCCACCACGTCATCCCCGCACTGGGCGCGCGGAAGCTGCGGGAACTCTCGGCCGAGGACGTCGACCGGTGGCTACAGGAGAAGTCCAGGACGCTCAGCACCCGGACGTTGCAGGACATCAAGTCGATTCTCAGCCGGGCGATCAAGCGCGCCCAGGCCCGGGACAAGGTCAAACGCAATGTCGTACTGCTCTGCGACACCCCGACCGGGCAAGTCGGCCGCCCCTCGAAGTCGCTGACCCTGCCCCAGGCAGAAGCGCTCCTGGAGCACTGCGACGGCTCCACGATGGGCACCTACGTGCTGCTGTCGCTGCTGACCGGCGCCAGGACCGAGGAGTTGCGCGCCCTGACCTGGAGCCACATCGATCTCCGGGGCGATCCACACACAACGCCACCGATCCTGCCCCACATGATGGTCTGGCGGTCGGTTCGCGCCGGTGGCGACACCAAGACCCGCACATCCCGCCGGACCCTCGCCCTGCCACAACGCTGCATCGACGCGCTACACGGACACCGGACCCGGCAAGCCGCACAGCGCAAGCTCGCCGGAGACCGGTGGGCCGACCACGACCTGGTCTTCGCCTCCGAAGCCGGCACTCCCCTGGACTCGGCGAACGTCAGGCGCGGCTTCCGGCGCATCGCCGCAGCCGCCGGACTCAACGCCACGGACTGGACACCCCGCGAGCTCCGGCACAGCTTCGTGTCCGTGCTCTCCGACGCCCGCGTGCCCATCGAGGTCATCTCCCGGCTCGTCGGCCACGCCGGCGGCTCATCGGTCACCGAGGAGATCTACCGCAAGCAACTGCGACCCGTGATCGACGAAGGCGCGACCGCCATGGACCGCGTCTTCCCCACCGCACCCGGTAGTCACTCAGTTAGTCACTCACCCCGGCCCCGAACAGCAGAACGGCCCGGTCCTGAGCTCCGTTAGGGCTCCTGACCAGGCCGTTCGGCGTGGGCGATACTGGGATCGAACCAGTGACCTCTTCGGTGTGAACGCGGATCACCGGTATCGGCGGGTGTCGCCCGGCCGCGTTCTCGCTGGTCGCCCCGCTGTGCAGTACCGGTCCGTGCGCGATGGTGTTGATGGTCGTGATGCCCTTCTGCTGCCTCGCGCAGCGGAGTTCGACGTTCGCCTCGTGCTACGACGCTGACACCTGCCAGACCCGGTCACCGGTACCGCGCCCCGCCGAAGTAGTCCCGCAGCGCGACCGTCAGGTCGCTCGCCGCGCCTTCATGGCGTTGAAGCGTGCCGTGAGGACGTACAGGTAGTCCAGCAGCGCCTCATGAAACGCGATCGAGTCTCACGACCGTGATCTCGCCGATGCGCCACTGAACTATCGCGCTATTGTGAGGCTCCGATGCCCACGATGTAGAGGGTGACACCTAAGTCTTCGAGCGCCTGCGAGACTCTAGCGAGGGTAATTCGCGCAGCAGCGGGAATCTCTCTCATCGAGACCTCAGGCGCCTCATTTGAAGGGAAGGAAAGCACAACTACCCGAGGTGAAAAATCCGCCGGCAGCCTGCGATCGACCGAGCGGTCCGAAACCAGTTCAATGAAGGAATTGCGCGCCTCTGCAGAGCGAAGTAACAACTCAGTCGAGACCAGCGCCTGATTGAATAGATGTCCGAATGATGCACTGGTTCGCGCACGCCTCACGTGGATGAGTTCACCGTTAGGCCCAAGTAGATCACAGGGCTCGAAACGACCACCGCCGGGGATTGGGATCAACACCCTATCTAGCACGAGTAATCCTCTGCCTGACTGCCCGGCCGCCGCAAGGTAATTGGCTTCGGTCCAATCCTGCGGCCAGTTCGGCAACTCAATTGATGCAGAGCGGGACAGTAGTCGTGCAACGTCGAATTCGATCTCATCGACAACGAGGGCCGAACGGCTGGTCCGGTCGATTTCATTGCGAATTCCCAAGAACTCCGCATCAACTAATTCGAGAAGACCGGCAAGCCTAGAGAACCGTCGCTTTATCTCAGACGGAACACTGACACTGGGCTTGTAACTCAGATCATGCTCGATTTCAGCCCAGGCATGCTGCAGGATGGATCGAATTTGCAACTCGAACTTCAAGCCCTTATATCCACTATACTCAGGCAACGCCGAACGACCTGCGTCCAACTGTAAGACGTAGTGAAGAGATAGGTACCCAAACCGATCCGGATCAAGAAGTGTTCGTTTATCGATTGAGTTGTCGATATCGACTTCGAACTCTCTCTCAATGAGGTTCCCGATCGCATCAACCTCATCAGGAAAGTAGGTAACTACGCGAATCCCAAGCACATCGGTAATGTCGCCAAATTCTCGCGATCTGTCCGAACGTTCGAGCTTGCGCATTATACTTGTCTTAGACTTCACTCGACTCGTGACACTATGAACTCGCATGCCCTCTACTTCAAGTAGCGTGCGGATCAAACTCTCCAAGGGCAAGCTAAAGCTCTCCATGAGCCTCATTCTCGATTCGATCTCTACAGTAGAGTCAGTCATATCGTTGCTTCCCTTCAGCGGTTCTCCTCTTTGGGCAGACACCGTCGGAGGTTACAAGGTCGAGGCAGTGCGCTGCTTCCAACTCGGACGATTGTTAGTTGCCAATTTGGAAGACTGCCTCGGGGTCCACTCTCCCGCCGCTGACCTGCGCTCGGCCGTGCAGCGTCCTGCACGACGTGACCCGCGGTGACCCTGATTAGTTGCACGCCAATTGCACGTCGAACCACCGGAGCATGTCTCCACGCTGGGACCCGTGTGGCATCCCGTCGACCTGGCGCAGCCCGACCGCGCGGCGACTCGGGCGCAGCCTCCCAACCAACCGCAGCCGATCATGCCAACCCTGCGCCCGGGGCGCCGTGTGGTAGCCCTCAGGGAGGTCGACGGGATGCCACACCCCTCTCGCGTCTCCCAGCTGCACGGGACATCCCACTCGGTCATCCCGGAGACCTGCCGCCCGGCGAGGGAGCATTCAGGCGAAGAGGGCAGGGCGATCGATCTCGATCGCGTCGGAATAAATCATGATCTCTTTTGACTTCGTCACGTTTCGCGCGGAATAGTAGACGCCGATTTCTTCTTTTCGGCGATCGGGATAGAGGTTGGCCACCTCCTCCACGTTGTCATACGTTAGAACCCAGCGACCTTTTGCTGCCGAGTTCAAGCAGTCTGCGAGGTTTTGGTGGTCCTGACCCCGGAAGGAGTTCATGTACAGTGAGCCGGCCTTATAGAAGTACGGCGGGTCCGCATAGATGAATGCGTCGGGATCGCCAGTATTTGCCCTAATTACGGACAGTCCGTCATCATTAGAGACAGTGATTTTCTTAGCGTACAAGCCAATGAGGCGCATACGCTCGGTGAGAGTTTCTCGATTGAATCGTGCGTCGATTTTGTAGGGTCCAGTCTGGTCGTGCCCGCCGATCGGGCCGCCGTTCAGAACCCCAGACCTATTAGTTCGATTAAGAAAGAAGGTCGCAAACCCTAGGGTCAATTCGTCGCATTGGCCAGGATTATCGTATGCCTCACGTTGCCTACGCCACTCCGGTATCGTCACCGGGACACTGCGGATGCGTTCGATGAGCGCGGAGTTCTGCTTGATGCATGCCTGCCAAAATGCGTGAATTGCGGGATCGAGATCGTTGATGTGTATACACTCAACTTCGCCTGTAATCAACAGGCCAAGGGCGGCGCCAGCACCACCCGCGTAGGGTTCGATGTATTTGGGCCGCGAGCTACTATTCAAGCGTATCAGCTCGCGAAGGCGCAAATAAAGAGAACTCTTTCCACCCGGGTACCGCAGGGGGGAAAGCCTAGGCCTCCTCATGCCGGAGTGAACACGCTCCCCGCTGATCTTCATTTGAGCATCAGTCGCATCAGGCTAATCATAGCTTCCCAGAGTTCGTGCGCATCACCCGGCGTCGCATGCATGTCCGGATTGTGGTTAATGTCGTTTAAGTAGGCAGCACTTGTTGGGTACAGCCTTGAGTCGCGGGACTGAATTCGATTGATGACCGAACTCAGTCCTTTGTAGTTTGGCAAATTTCCGACATGGGCATTAAGCCAAACTAGACAGTCGCTCAACTGAACGTGGTTGCCATTCCGTGGAACGATTTTGTAGTCGCCCTCGCGAGCGTAAGCCTTGATCACCTTCTCAAGGAAGGTTCGAAGCAGGTCCATAACGGCGTTTGGATACTTCTGAACATGTATCTCGATTAGCTCGGCAAATATCTTATGGATTGCTACAGGGAAGCTTTGGGGGACGGAAAGGCCATGCGGGTCGAGTCGAACGGAGTTCGGCTTGCGCGTTGGGTCCGCCTGTGGAGCTCCATTTCCCGTGCCGGACTGCGGCTCACCACCTGAACCGTTGCCAGGCTGTCCGCTACCAGCCGGACTATTCGAGACTCCTGTTGCGCCACCGCCTGGGCTTCCCGTCGCGCCATCATCGTTCGACTGGTCGCCTGTTCCCTTGTTCCCGTGTCCGCCATCACGCGGCTCAGCCTTGCCGTTGTTGGCTTGCTCGCTGGCGCCGCCGCGTCCAGGTTCGTTAACAATCTGTTGAATCTTGTTCATCAGATCGGTGAACGTCTTTGAGCTCGTTTTTGGCATTGTCCGCGCCGTCAGGTCGCCATCACACATGCCCTGAATTATGAGAGTGGCAAGCCGATTAAAGCGCGCATCGGTTGTTGACGTCCGAATGCTGCCGTTGGGGCGCATTTCGATGCCGA
Source organism: Pseudonocardia aurantiaca (assembly GCF_039526725.1). Classification (NCBI taxonomy): domain Bacteria; kingdom Bacillati; phylum Actinomycetota; class Actinomycetes; order Pseudonocardiales; family Pseudonocardiaceae; genus Pseudonocardia; species Pseudonocardia aurantiaca. The sequence continues at coordinate 55,095 of NZ_BAAAJG010000011.1, read as the reverse complement.
GAATTCGATTGAATTCGGCAGACTCGTAGATTCTGGCAAGCGTCGATGTTGGAAACTTTGCGGAGTGGATGTAGTCGGACAGCTGCGGGTCTCGGTACGGGACGTTCTTGAACTTGTTGAGTAGCTGACTTGCGCGGACGTAGCGCCGCACAGAAGATAGGGGATACTCCTCAAGCAACACTTGGAGCGTCTTCCCGGCGTCGACCTGCGCCTGAAAGAATGCTGCCTGTCGCGGAGGTTTCCAAGGGCTCCGAATGTTGCTAGTGTGAATCGCGGCGATAACTCGATTTGCTAGATCCTGATCCGGCGCCTTCTTTACGCGGATGACGCGGAGATTGTCGCGGCCGCTGAAGTCCTTAGTTAGCGTAGTGATCCGCGCCTGGTATTCTGGGATCAGGTATGGATTCTGGATAGCCTTAAGCGCTGCTAGCCGGCGATTGCCTTCAACGACGAATGTTCCTCCGTCACGGTCGAGCACTATCGGTGTCTCGTGCGTCAGATAGCCAACTTTGACAATACCCTCGACCAGCGAGAACGCGTCGCCATTGACGAAAATGTCGCGCATAATATCAGGCTGGGGTGCGTTGACTGGCATTTCTAGTCGAATGTTTGCCGGGTCTAGCGCGACATCATCAAGCACGTCCACGTCAAGCTCGGGCCAACTTGTCATGTCGATCACAAGCGGGTCGCTCCTGCAGTCGGTGGCGTGGGTAAGGGACAGCTTCCAGACCCTAGTGCACTTGCGATCATGAGTCCTGTGTCCCCTGAGGTGTGTTCTCCTTGAGAGGCGGCGCCGGACCAGCCGCGCGCCGCGCGGGGACCGGCCGGAGGCCGCACGCCCCGCGCGAGCGCTTGCGGCTGCATCAGACACAGGGCCGCGCGGCGCCGGAGGCGCCGCCTTGAACAAGTAGGGAAACTCTGAACACGCGGCCTCCTGTGGCGCGCTGAGCTGCGAAGACGTGTCGCGGGCAGTCCCAATAGATGGGTGACACCGCTCGTGAGCTTCGACCGCCAGCGCGTCGCTTCTACACTCGCCGGATGCGCGAGATGCCGACGGTCGAAGAGGCTGAGGAGCTAGCGCGTGAGCTGCTGGAGCCGCTAGGGAACCGGTGGGCGCACGTGCAAGCCGTGGCTGCACGCGCCGATGGACTCACGCCGGCCATCGAGGGTGAGGACGAACAGCACCTGCTCGTCGTAGCGGCCTGGCTGCATGACCTCGGGTACGCCGCCCCTCTACGGGACACCGGCTGTCACCAAATCGACGGCGCTCGCTACCTCATTGCCGAGGCCTACCCGGCCCGGCTCTGCGCGCTGGTGGCGCACCACTCGGCGGCGACGTGTGAGGCGGAGGAACGTGGCCGGCTGGCGGATCTGGAGGTCTGGCCGCGTGAGGAGTCGCCCGTTGCGGATGCGCTGTGGATGGCCGACATGACCACCGGGCCGCGCGGTGAGGAGCTGGCCTACTCCGAGCGCCTGGCGGAGATCCTGTCCCGCTACGAACCGGACTCGATCGTTGGCCGCGCCATGCGACGTGCGGAGCCGTCGATCTCGGCAGCGATCAGCCGCACCCAGCAGCGGATGCAGGACGCCTACACAATCTGAGGCGTCGCCCGTCCGGCCAGCGCGTCGTCGATCCGGCGCCGCATCGACGGGTGCACGTTCAGATCCGCAATGGCCGATGGCTCGACCCAGCGGACGGCCTTGGTCTCGGAGCCGTCCTCGCGCGCCTCGCCCGAGATCACCCGGGCGTGGAAGCACACCGAGAACTCCTGACGCACCTCGCCGTCGTCGTACTGCATCACGTGGCCCGGGTCGGTGTAGATGCCCACCAGACCGGTGATCTCGACGTTCAGACCGGTCTCCTCGACTACCTCGCGGACCGCGGCATCAGCGATCGACTCCCCGAGATCCATCCCGCCTCCGGGCAGCGCCCACAGGTCGTTGTCGACCTTGTGAATCATCAGCAGTCGGCCCGCGTCGTCGCGCACTGCTGCGGTGGTCGATGGGACGACGCTGTTGGCCTTCGGAGCGGCGGGGTCGTGGTAGTAGTCGCGGCGGCTCACCCACCCAGAATGCACCGAAGTCAACCGAGCGGCTTGGCCTCCGCCCAGACCGCCTCGAACGATCGCATGTAGTGGTCCCACATCCGGCCCCCCGGGACACGGCGCAGGTGCATCACCGGCGAGTGGCCGGCGGGCTCGCCGTACGCGTGGCCGTTGACCATCAAGTCCTGATCGAACCGGTACAGGGAGTTGTAGAGCGTCGTTCTATGCGCGCGGACCTCGACACCCGGCAGATCCGCAACGGCCGCCAGGTAGCGCCGGTGAAGCTGAATGCGGCCCTCCAGCCCGCCGGTCGTGCCCTCGTCGATCGCACGCTGACGCACGGCATCGGAGGTTTCGTCACCAATGAGGAAGCGGCATTGCACGCCCTGTGCAGACTTGGCCCGCAGCACCTCGCAGATGTCGAGCTGCTCGAACAGGAACGTCCCTGCGTAGGTCAGCACGTCCAGCGCTTCGCGCGTCGAGCCGATGAGCTGCCGCCACACAGCGTCCGGCACCGCGGCCCGGGAGGGGTGCAGCTCCAGGAGCTCGGCGACGCTCGCGGACTGAGTGGCCGGCGCGGTCAGTAGCTCGGGCCAGATGTACGCCTCGTCGACCCCTAGCGCAGTGGCAACAGCCGCGCGATGCGTCCGGTGCGGCAGACGTCCCTTGGTGATCCACCGCTCTACCGTCTTCGGGTCGACGCCGATCCGTTCGGCGAGGTCCGCCGTGCTGAGCTGCGCAGTTGCCAGTGACCCGCGCAGACGCTCGTTGGTTGGCATCAGGGACCCCCAGGGACGTTTAGAACCGACAGGGACGTTTATAGCACGGACGAGACGTCCTGTCGCGTCCCTTGTTGGTGGTGCCGACGTCCCCCGTGTCCGGGGTCCCATAGATCCACGACGGAGGACGGACCGACGAAGGAGGAGCGATGCAGAACATCCCGGTGATCCTGAACGGCTACCGGATGACGGTGGTGGACCCGCCCGCGCCGAAGATGCGCGAGGACGGCTCGATGGTGACCAATCGCGAGGGCGTGACCCAGTTCGTGGTGTCAGTGTTCGCGAAGCTCCGTCCCGGCCCCGGTGAGCGGGCGCCGAAGGGCGAGGAGATCAAGGTGACCCTGGAGACCGATCCGGGCCAGGGCTTCGAGGAGGGCGCGCGGGTGGAGCTGATCAGCCCGCGAGTGTCGCCGTACGAGATCAAGGGGGACAACGGGCGCACCGTGTCCGGTCTGGCGTTCCGGGCTATGGGCCTCGCGCCTGCCGCTCCGGCGCCGGCGCCGCGGGGTGAGAAGTGAACGTTCGACCGGATTGGGCCGCGAACTTGGCCGTGACGGTCTATGCCCACCTCTGCGACGACACCACGCTGTGGCACCGGCTCGGCTCCGAGAGCGGGCGCGCGGCGTTGCACATCGATGGTGCGAACTCCGCGGAGGTCGTCCTGTTCGCTGATCGCGCCGGTCTGGCCCGGCTGCAAGCGGCCGTAGGTGGCGCGCTCGCCGCTCTCGATGCACAGAAGACCCCGACCAGCCCGACCGACTCGGCGGACGTGCCCGCCGCGTGAGCATTTCGCCCGCGTTCTGCGGGTGAGCATTCCGGTTCTCTGCTGAGCGCCGATCGTTCGTTGAGAATTCCACAGTGGATACACCCATGCCTGAAACCGGCCGAGCAACTGTCACGGCCGGAACATTTCAATACGCATCAATCGGGAGGTTGATGACCGATGATCTGTGATTTCTGTTCAGGATCCGGGGCGTTTGATCCATGCGACGGCTACGGCACCTCCCCCGATTCCTTCCCCAATGCCGGCGACGGCGTCGACTGCGGAATCTGTGGCACCTCCGGTGTCTGCCCAGCCTGCGACGGCACTGGCGAGACCGACAACGACACAAGCGACAACGACAGCGGTGAATACGGCGAGTTCCTGGGAGTGATGACCTGATGAGCACGACGACGATCAACAAGGCCGCAGGCGGCCGGCGGGCGACGACGGGGGTGGCGCGGTTGGTGCGCCGACTGGAGCGGGAGCGCCGCCAGTGGAACCGCCCCGCCTCCGACGCGATGGAGCTGCCGACGGAGATGGCGTGGCGCGCCGGGGTCGCCGAGGGGTTGCGGCTGGCTCAGTACGCGATCCGGAAGGGCGTCTGACGTGGCTACATCGACGCTCGGTTCGGCTGCCCGTTCCACCCGGGCATGGGCGCAGCGGCGGCACAACCGCCGGGCACTGGCTCGGTTCGGTGAGTTCTGGCAGGCGCTGCAGCACGTGGGCGATGTCCTCGCCGAGGCCGAGCGGCTGTCCAAGTCGGCGGACGACTCGGCGTGGAAGAGCCGCAACACCCGACACTGGACGATCGCCACGGCCGATGAGGTCCGCACCTCGATCAAGCGGTGCCGGTCCTCACTGCGCATCGTCTCCTCCTCGGCGAAGCGGTTCGAGCCACAGCTCATCGTGAAGGACTGGAGGCGCTGACATGTCCAACCCGACTGATCGCATCATCGACGAACTGGACCGCTCCATGCGGGAACTGCGCGAAGCGATGCGCGGTATCCCGATTCGGCGCGGGTCATTCAAGAAGACCCACGACAACCTCGCCCGCGACGTCGCGCACGTCACCACGATGCTCGATGCGGCCCGACCGGTCCTACGCAAGAACGACAAGTAACGCACCACCACTTCTTCGGGCCGGGACGCATCACCAAGGGAATTGCGTCCCGGCCCGACCCATGTCCGCACCCTTTTCGCTGGAGACACGATGGCGACGTTCATGAAGACGAAGAACCGCACGAACACCAATCACTGGAACGGCACAGTGGCGGGCCGGCCCTCGACCCGCTCGACCGGCGCGGAGATCCGCGCGGTGGCGTGGCTGTGTCGCCACCCGCTGTTCCTGCTCCTGCCCGGCGTGCTGCTCGCGGCAACGCTGTGGTGGGGACCCGTCCCGCCGGGCGCAACACTGGGCGGGCTGGCGCTCGGGCTGGTGGCGTGGTGGCGCGCCCATCCACCCACCTACGACCGCTGGGTAGCGCCTCGGGTGCGCTCCTGCTGGCGGCGTTGGACCGCCTACCGCGGTCGCCGCTGGGCCCGCATGCTGAGCGACTGCGAACTCACCCGGGAGCAGCGCGGCACCGGCCACACCCTGGTACCCCGCGTGCTGCGGGTCCGGGCGGTCACCCCGTCGATCGACACTCTGACCGTGCGGATGGTCCGCGGGCAGGACGCGGAGACCTTCACCGACCGCGCCCCCGCCCTGGCCGACGCCCTCGGCGCCCACCGGGTCGCCACCACCCGCACCCGCCCCGGCGTGTTGACGATGGTCGTCGAGCGGCGGATGCCGTTCACCGCCCCTGTCCCGCCCGCACCCCTCCCGGCGACGGCCGACGAGGTGGACCTGTCGGCGTTGGATGTCGGGGACGTCGAGACAGGGGCGCCGTTCCTACTGCGCCTGCGCGGCAAGCACGTCCTGACCGTCGGCCGCTCCGGTGCCGGTAAGGGATCGCTGCTGTGGAACCCGTGGCGGGCGATGGCTCCGATGATCCGCGACGGCCTCGTCCGGCTCTGGGTCATCGACTTGAAGGGCGGCACCGAGACCGACCGCGGACGCCCGCTCTACCACCGGTGGGCCACTACCGGCCGTGAGGCTGTCGAACTGCTGACCGAGTACCGGGACTCGATGAAGGACCGGCAGTCCTGGATGCGCACCGAGGGTGTGCGGGAGAGCCCGATCAGCCGGGATACCCCGCTGGAGCTGCTGGTCATCGACGAACTCGCGATGCTCACCGCCTACGGCGACCGCACCGACGTCCGCGAATGCCTGCGCCTGCTCGCCGAGGTCCTGACCCAGGGCCGGGCTGCGGACCACAGCGTCATGGGCTACGTCCAGGAACCCACCAAGGACGTCGTCGACGTCCGGGACCTGTTCACCGTCCGGATCTGCCTCGCCGTCACTGCCGCGTCCCATGTGGACATGGCATTGGGCGACGGCGCCCGGGACCGCGGGGCACTGGCCGATCAGATCCCCGGCGATCCCGCCCACGCCGGCATCGGCTTCGTCATGGACGACCGATCGCGGCTGCCGGTGCGGTTCCGCGCGGGCTGGGTCACCGACCGCGACATCGACGAACTCGTCGCCCGCGCCACCCCCCGTACCGCCGACGTCCTGCCCTTCCCCACCGACACCGACACCGAGATCGACGACCGCGACGACGAGCGCGGAGAGGAGCACGCGTCATGAAGACCTTCGCCGCTGGCCGGGCCCGGGAGGCCCGCATCATCACCATCGCGCTCGCCACGGTGTGCGCGGCTGGCTGCGCCGCCGCCGTCGTCCCCGGTGCCGAGCACGTGATCACCGTCGGGGTGCTCGCACTTGCCGGGCTTGCCGTGGCCGTCCTGCTCGCCCGCCTCACCGTCCGGTGCGTTCGGGAGCGCCAGGAGGACCGGACCGACGCGGTCACCGCCGCCCGCTGGCGCGCCACCCACGCCCCGCGCCTGCTCGACGACCAGGACCGCGCCGTCCTGAACATTCGGGTGGTGGCGTGATGTGGGACGCCACCGTGTGGGCCGCCATGACCTGGCTCAAGCTCACCGCCCTGCTCGCGGTCGCCGTCGGGGTCTGCTGGCTCGTCTTCGGTGCTGGCTCCGGCGGGTTCGTCCTGGCCGTCATCGTCGCTGCGGTCGTTGAGCTGTACCTCACCCGTCAACTCGCCCGCGAATGGGCCTACGAAGCGGCGATGCGCTGGTGGTGGTCCCCGTGACCCCACGGCCGGACCCGCCGGCCGATCCGGGGCAGCTCGACCTGTTCGGGCCGCCGCCCGGCACGGCTCCCGCGCCGCGCTCGCCGACCGACCACAAGGGCACACCCGGACGGGACGAGTCGAACGATCTCGACCTGATCCGGCACGTGGCCGGCAATGCCGCCCGCGGGCTCTACCTGCTCGTCGGCACAGCCGATCGGGTCTACGCCCGCAGCGACGACGGCACGACCACCGACGCCGCCGTGCGTGTCCCCGGCTACGAGGAAGCCGCGGTGCACCAACTCATCGCGCGCGGCTGGCTCACCACCGGCAACGGGCAGCACCGCGTCACCTGCGGCGCCGCCCAGCTCACCGGAACCGCCGTGCTCGCACCCCGCTCCACCCGCAACCGGATCGTCCGCTGGGAGGCGTTGGCCCGCCCGACCTCGTGGCAGCCCGACTCCGGCCACGCCAACCGCACCCGTCGCTGACCACCCCGCCCGACCCCGGGCACGAGCACCGGGTGGGCGCCGCTGACCACTCGTGGCGTCCGCCCGGCCCCAACCATGCGCACCTGGAGTACCACCATGACCCGAACCACCCACGTCGACGTCATCCGTCCCGGCCGTGCGCTGGTGACGGGCCCCGCCGAGACCCGGCCGGACCGGGAGACCTTCGCCGGAGGAATCGTCCGCGACGGTCGCTACTACATCGTCGAAGACGAGTACGGCATGGTCATCGGCCGCGCTCGCAGCTACCGCGCCGGAGCCGAACGCCTCGCCCGCCACTACGACACCGACCCCGGCCACATCGAGATCACCTACGAACGCGACTCCGATGGACAGTGGTCCGGCGACATCAACGCCTCCCGCGCCGCCGCCGAGATCCGCCGCACCACCGCTAAGGAGTCCAGGTCGCCGCGGAGATCGGGGTGAGCGCCCCCACCCGGCAACGGGTCGGACGCTTCCGTCTCCTCACCGCCGCCGCCGACGCCCTGCGCCGCATCCACCACGACGGCGGCATTCCGGTCGTGGACTGCCCTCGTTGCGGCGACACCGTCCGCACCCGTCAACCCGTGCGCGCCGCTGACGCCGCGCGGGAGGGCAGCCCCCTGCACGCCGCCTTGCTGGATCACCTGTTCCGCGACTGCCCCGCCACGGAGGTAGCCCGATGATCCCCGCTCCTGCCACCGACCCGCTCGACCTCGTCGCCGCTCGGGTGCGCCGCCCGGACTTCGCCACCTGGCGGGCCCAGGTCGACGCCACCCGCGGCTGCTCCGCACCCATCCACCTGCGCGGCGCCTCCGCCGTGCTCGACCGTGACGGCGCCGTGCTCCTCGAGCGCAGCGGCGACGTGCTGGCCCCCTGCGGCAACCGCCGCGAGTCCGTCTGCCCGGCCTGCTCGGACCGCTACGCCGCCGACGCCTTCCACCTCCTGCGCGCCGGGCTCGCCGGGGACGACACCAAGAACGTCCCCGCCACGGTCACCAACCGGCCCCGGGCGTTCCTCACCCTCACCGCACCCTCCTTCGGACCGGTCCACACCCGCAAGGTCACCGCGCGCGGGCACGTCATCCCCTGCGGCTGCGGGGACCGCCACCACCCCGACGACCCGCGCCTGAGCACCGCTCGCGATCCCGAGTCCTACGACTACGTCGGGGCGGTGCTGTGGCAGGCCCACGCGGGAGCACTGTGGGCCCGGTTCACCACGGCTCTCCGGCGGGCGCTCGCCGCGCAGCTCGGGGTGAAGACGCGCGAGTTCCGCGACCACGCCCGGCTGTCCTACGCCAAGGTCGCGGAGTTCCAGCGCCGCGGGCTGGTGCACTTCCACGCCGTCGTCCGCCTGGACGGACCGGACGGCCCCGTCACCCCGCCGCCGGCTGGGCTCGACCACACCGCCCTGCGCGCCGCGATCACCCACGCTGCGGCCACAGCGACGCTCACCGTGGCCCGGCCGGACGGGTCGCTGATGGTGCTCGGCTGGGGTGCACAGCTCGACCTCCGCGCGGTCACCCCCTCGGCGCTGCGGCAGGTCGAGACCGAACAGGGCGAGATGACCGACGCCGCCTTGGCCGGCTACATCGCCAAGTACGCGACGAAGGGCACCGGCGCCACCACTGCCGCCGACCGGCCCATCCGCGACATCGAGCACGTGCAGTACCTCGACATCGGCCCGCACCACCGAGCGATGATCGAGACCGCGTGGGAGCTCGGCGGGCTCGACGCCTACGAGGCGCTGAACCTGCGCCGCTGGGCCCACATGCTGGGCTTCCGGGGCCATTTCCTCACCAAGTCGCAGCGGTTCAGCACCACCTTCCGGGCCATCCGCGCCGACCGACGGCTCTGGCGGCTGCGCGCCGACCTCGACGCGCTCGACCGCGCCACCGACGACCCGAACGCCATCCCGGTCGACCTGGAGACGGTCACCGTCATCAACGACTGGTGGCCCATCCACTTCGGACACCACGACGACGGCGAACGCGAGTTGGCCGCCGGTATCGCCGAACGCCACCGATCCCAACGACGCAGCATCCCGACGACCACCCCCAGGAGGGCAGCATGAGCATGGCCCTGACCGGCCCGACGATCGACACCGGGCGCTTGACCTACACCGTCGACGAGGTCGCCTACCTCCTCAACATCTCGCGCGGTATCGCCTACCAGTACGTCCGCGACGGAGTGATCCCCGCCGAGCGCGTGGGCCGACGCTGGCTGATCCCGCGCAAGCGCTTCCACGCCTGGCTCGACGGACAGGCGGTCGCGTGATGGCCGGCGGGATCCGCAAGACCCCGGCCGGTAACTGGCGCGCCTACTGGCGGGAGCCCAGCGGGCGCCAGACGTCCAAGACGTTCGGCACCAAGCGCGAGGCGACGGTGTTCCTGGCGCAGATGTCGGCGGCCGCAAGCACCGGGGGCTACGTGTCCCCGCACGCCGGGCGGGTGCTGTTCGGGGACCACGCCCAGCAATGGATGGACTCGTGGAACAACGAGAAGACCACCCACGCCCGCGATGCATCGATCATGCGCACGCACGTCCTCGCCCAGTGGGGCACCTGGCAACTCACCAAGATCGACCACCTCTCCATCCAGACGTGGATCACCGACCTGAGCAGGCGCCTCTCCCCCGCGACGGTCGCCGAGTGCCGCCGCCTGACCAGCGCTGTGCTCCGCTCCGCGGTGCGCAACCGGCTGATCGCCTTCAACCCCTGCGAGGACATCAAGGTGCAGAAGCGTCGGCGCCGCGACACCGACGAGCAGATCATCGAGCGCACCACGTTCCGGAGGCGGCTGCTACCCGCCGTTCCGGACCGACACCGCGGCATCGTCGCTGTGGCCGGCGGGTGCGGTCTGCGGTGGGGTGAAGCCGCTGGGCTCTGCATCGATGCGCTCGACCTCGACCGCGGGACGCTCCGCGTGATCCGAACCGTGATCGAGGTCGGCGGGCACACATCGTTCAAGCCCTACCCCAAGTCGACCGCCGGACGCCGCACCGTTCCGCTCCCGGGCTGGCTGGTCACGATCCTGCGGAAGCACATCGACCGGTACCCGCTCGGCGAGGCCGATCTGATCTTCGCCAACGAGGTGGGCGGGGCGCTGCGCCGCACGCTGTTCCGCTCGCGCATCTGGCGACCCTCGCTCGTCCGTGCCGGAATGCTCGGGTCGGTGGTGCCCGACGGCAACGCCTACCTCGCGCGGTGGACCGCCACCAACGGCCAGCGGCACCGGCGGCACTTCACTACGGAGCCCGCAGCAACCAAGCACGTCGTGCACGAGCAGGCCGGCGGGCTGCGCTTCCACGACCTCCGCCACTCCTACGCCACCTGGCTCGTCGACGACGGGGTCCCGCCCAACATGGTGCAACGGGTGATGGGCCACGAGCGGTCGTCGACGACCCTCGACCTCTACACCCGACGGACCGAGGACTCGACCCGGATTCTGCAGGCACTCGACCACGAGGACCCGGACGACGGGGCAGCCGACGCGCACGTGCCCGCGTGATGCTTTTCTGATGCCTCTCAGGGCGCTACAACGGCAAACGGCCTGGCCGGAAGCTCTCAAAAGAGCCTCTGACCAGGCCGTTCGGCTGTGGGCGATACTGGGATCGAACCAGTGACCTCTTCGGTGTGAACGAAGCGCTCTCCCCCTGAGCTAATCGCCCTTGCCGTCGTAGACCCTACCTCACCCGAACAACGGGCTCTGCAGCCAGGTCCATGATCCCAACCCGAGCCAGCGTGCCACCGGGTAGATCACGTTGAGTAGCCACAGGGTCGTGAGCACGACGAGGCCGGTGGCGGCCAGCACCGCGAGCCGGACGACGAGCGACTGGCGGCCGAGCCAGTCGGTCCAGGCGTCGTACTTCTTGCGGGCGTAGGTCAGGACACGGCGGGCCCAGAGGAACTCGCTCGCGAGGATGGCCAGCCCGACGAAGACGACCGCCCAGCCCGGGCCGGGGTACGGGATCATGATGATCCCCGCGATCAGCACGATGCCGCCCACGACGGCGATCGCGACGCGGTAGGTGCGCCGGAGCTTCGGCTTGGCCTCGATGCCGTCGCGGAAGGTCTTGACGCGCTGCTTGAGCGCCGCGCCGCGCCCGGGGGCCGCGGAACGCCCGCTCTCGGTGCTGCTCAGTTCTTCACCCCCGCGCCGCCGCTGCGTACCGGACCGCGACGTGACGGCGGAACGGCCTCTCACCGGCGTCAATCGTACTGGGAAGCATGCGCAGCGACGCCCCCGACGCTCCAACCGAGTGGGCAGAGTGACGCCCGCCACCGGCCGATCCGGGTACGCCGGCACCCCGAGAGGGACCCTTCTGCGAGGTTCACGCTGGTCACCGGGACGCCGTGCGCAGACCGGCTTCGACACGGAGCGTCGTGGCCGGGCGCATCCATTGGGCCGTCAGGGTGACACCGGGCGGTCAGTCAGAGGGAGTTCGTTCCTCTACCCGTCACGCCTTCGCACCCCAGTCGTTTTTCCGGTGACGAACCACGCAGGACCATGAAAGAGGACGCACGATGCGCGACGAGCACACGGTCATCTGCTCACCGGCGGTGTTCGAACTGATCGCTCCGGACGCCCCGGTGGTGCCCGTCAACGTCGATCTGACTTACAACAGCCGCGACCCCTACGCAGTTCAGGCTTCGTTCCGGACGGGGAACGGTACCGCTGTCGACTGGGTATTTGCACGGGACCTCCTGCACGACGGCCTGATTGGCCCGACGGGCACCGGTGACGTCCGGGTCCAGCCGATGCCGCTCAACCCGACGCGGGTCCAGCTCGAGCTGTCGTCACCGTCCGGGCATGCGGTCTTCACGACCTGTGCGCAGGCTCTCGGCGAGTTCCTGCACCGGACGTACGTGGCCGTGCCGCCGGAGACCGAGTACTCCTGGCTCGACTTCGATGTTGCTCTGTCGGATCTTCTGAACTACCCGGCGCGCGACTAACCGCAGGTCACGGGCCCCCTCCGAGTATGGAGGGGGGTGGTGTGGAGGTCCGGGCGCAGCTGCGCTAGTGTTCTCCCATCAACGCAGCGGGAGCTGCATAGGCGGACGTAGCGCAGCTGGTAGCGCATCACCTTGCCAAGGTGAGGGTCGCGGGTTCGAATCCCGTCGTCCGCTCGGAGGAACCTCGGGTCCCGTCGGACCTCCACGGAACGAACTCCACGGAACGCTCCGGGGACTTCGGCCCAGAGTTTCGGCGGAGTGGCCGAGTGGCTTAGGCAAGGGCCTGCAAAGCCCTGTACGCGGGTTCGATTCCCGCCTCCGCCTCGGGCGATTAGCTCAGTGGGAGAGCGCTTCCTTGACACGGAAGAGGTCACAAGTTCAATCCTTGTATCGCCCACCATGTAAGGCCTGGTCAGATCCCCATCTGGGGATTCGGATCAGGCCTTCTTGGCGTTCCGGGCCGGGGTGAGGGCCCAACCGAGGGCCTAACTCCTCGGCGGGGGAAGACGCGGTTCATCGCGGTGGTCCCGTCGTCGATGACGGGTCGGAGCTGCTTTGCGGTAGACGGCCTCGGTGACCTTCGAGCCACCCGCATGACCGATCGGCCGCGCGATCTGCTCGATCGGCACTCCCCCGTCCGACAGCAGCGACACGAAGCTGTGGCGGAGCTCGCGCGGTGTCCACATCCGGTCGTCCAGCCCACCGCGACAGCCACGCGCCGGAAGTCCCGCCGGACGTTCGCCGCGTCCATCGCCGTCCCGGCGTCGGTAGCGACGAGGTCGTGGTCGGCCCACCCTCCCGCGACCTGCTGCCGGCCGCGGTGCTCCTCCAGAGCCTCGACGCACCGCTCCGGCAACGCGGTCGGAGGTCAGCGCTTGCGACGGCCGTCCGCCCCGCCCGGTCGGAGTCCCGCACAGCAGTACGACGTTGCGCTTCACCTTGTCCCGAGCCTGCGCCCGAGTGATCGACCGGGCCAGGATCGACTTGATCCGCGCCACCGTGCTCGTGCTCAGCTCGCGCGACTTCTCCGCCAGCCAGCGGTCGACGTCCTCGGCCGAAAACTCCCGCAACTTCCGCCCGCCCAGGGTCGGGATGACGTGTCGCGGCGCCAGGTTGCGCAGGGTCTGCACCCTGCTCGGATCCCGCCCGCCGAGACCGTGATCGAGCCAGTCGGTCACGGTCTGCGCGACGGTGTACCCGCCCGCGCCAGAGACGGGCACGCCGTCCTCGTGGTCTCGGATGATCTCCCTGAGCCGGTCGCGTGCCTTGTCCGGCCGCCGGCCCGCCGTTGGATCCGCCGACCGGACGGGTGTAGCCGACCGTGGCGCTGACCATCCAGCGCCTGACCTCGTCCCAGTAGATGCTGCCGTCGCCGCAGCTACGCCGCGCCGTCATCGGCTTCCCGCACGAGCAGGTCGACGTAGTCGGCGATCGCGGTCGCCGGGATGAGGCGGGTGCGACCCTGCGTCACCGACCGGAGCCGGCCGGACCGGATCTGCTCGTAAACCACCGAACGACTCATCGAGAACAGCCGCATCGCCTCAGGCACCCGGTAGACCCCCCGATCACCTGCCCTACATCGCCTCGCTCGAGGCACTGGGCGTCGCGCGCGTGTTCACCCCCGGTACCACGACGGCGACCATCGTTGAATGGGTCCGGACGAACATCGGGCGGCCGGTCGGCTGACCGGCCGCGCAGAGGAGGAAGCGACCGTGACGATCACCCCGGAGGCGGTCGGGCGCGAGGCCCCACCGGTGACGCGCACGTGGTCGGGCGACGACGCCGCGCTCTACGCCCTCGGGGTCGGCGCAGGCATCGACGACCCGAGCCAGGAGCTGGCCTTCACGACGAGAACTCCACCGGGTTGGCGCAGCAGGTGCTGCCGACCTTCGGGATCCTGCTCGCCCGCACCCCGCTCCCCTACCTCGGCGACTACGACCGGGCCATGCTGGTGCACGCGGAGCAGGCCTGCACCCTCTCCGCGCCGATCCCCGTGGCGGGCACCGTCACGGCGCGGACGCGAGTGACCGCGGTGCACGACAAGGGCTCGGGCGCGCTCGCCGTCATGGAGTCGACGGCCACCCTGCCGGACGGATCGGTGTCGTGGGGCGAGAGCCAGGGAAGTTCAGGCGTCGGGAGGGTGGTCGTAGGCCTCGTCGAGGGCGGCCCGTGCTGCCGGGTTCAGGCGCGGGCACATTGCATGAAGCTCCGCCCTGCGGAAGTAGCGCTTCTGCGGGCGGATATGCGGCTGTTGCTCGAGGCGGTTCGCGACCTCGATATGGGCGAGGTCGCTCAACTCCTGTTCCGTGAGGGGGATCGACGCCCCTTTGAAGCGGTCGACGACCATCGGCGGGCCATCCGCGGCAGTGAAGTTGCGATAGAAGCTGTCCCGCTTCATGACCCCGAACAGATAGGCCAGCCGCTCGGCCTCCGTGCCCGCCAACGCCGAGATCCGCTCGCGCTCGGAGGGGTCGACCGACTGCTGTCGGAAGTAGTCGGTGCCGTAGATCGAGTGGATCAGCCCGGCACGTGAGACGCGCTCATGACAGCCCCATCGCTCGAGCAGTTGCTGGGTCTCGATGAGGTGGACGGTGAGGGACCGGTTCGAGTGGTCGACATCTTCGAATCCGATCTCAGCGAGGAAGGCAGCGGCCTCGTCAGGGGTCATGTCCGACAACCTCGCGATCGGTCTCCGCCGCTGCTTCAGTGCATCCCGCCATCGTGACGCTACGCGCCGGGCAGCCGCTTCACCAGCGGCGCGGAGCCGGCTGACCTCGCGTTCAAGAGCGAGCTGATGCGGGGTGCCTCGGCGAGGAGCAGCACGTGTCCCCGTTGGCGCCCTGCTGCCGGCGCTGCCCTGATTTTCGTTGACATGGAAGAGGTCACTGGTTCATTCCCGGTATCGCCCACCACCCACATGCCCCCTGGCGACGAGCCTCGTCAGCCAGGGCCGGCTCAGGCGGGCTCGACGGCCGAGATCCGGTACTTCCGCACATCGGCGTCGAGGATGCGCGCGGCGGTGCCCGCGTCCAGGCCCGAGCCGCGGAAGTCCTCCAGTTCCTCGTCGGACTCCCAGCGCTCGTAGACGTTCACGCGCCCCGGGTCGAGGGCGTCGGCGGTGAGGGCGAAGTCCAGGCAGCCGGACGCTTTGCGGGCGGCCTCCACCACGGTGGCGCAGTCGGCGACGTAGCGGTCCCGGTCGGCGGGGTCGACCACCAGGTGGCCTGCGATGACGAGCATGTCAATACGACTGCCGGCGGGCGCCGGACTCATCGGTCACGGCGCCGCGGCCTGTCCCCCGGTCGGGTTGACCACGAACCACGTGCCGTCCTCGCCATTGTGGCCCGCGTTCGAGAGGGTGCCGTCGTCGTCGCGGTTGCGGTAGAGCGGCCAGCCTGCGAGCGTCAGCTGGGTGCTGCCGTCGGCGCGCTGGAGGTGGCCAACCAGGTCCTTGGAGACGCCAGCCAGGTCGAGCTTCTGGTCGGGCGCGGCGACGATCGGGATCCAGGTTTCGGCACAGGCGTCCGTGCAGTTCGACGTCGGCGGGTTCGCCGAGTCGGCGGCGGACCGGTAGATCAGGCGGCCGGAGCCGTCGGTGACGACCACGCCGAGCGGTCCCGTCTGTACCGCGTACAGGGTCGGCGACGGGACGCCCGCGCCCCCGTGCGCTCCGTGACCCCCGTGCCCGTCGGCCGCGGCAGGCGCCGACGTCGGGGCGGGCTCGTCAGTCGGCGCGGACCCCGTACCGCAGGCGACGGCGCCCAGGAGCGCCACCAGCCCCACGGACGCGGCGACCGGGCGGCGCAGGCTGGAACGGGTGAGAGGGGAGCGTGACACGGTCCCCGATCCTCCCCCGCCCCCGCGCGGCGCGGCGAAGCGGGGTCACGATCCGGTAACCGTCTCCGCGTCAGGCCACGTCACGAGCCGTCAGCTCGCCGGCCGGTCAGGTACTCCACCTCGGCTGCGGTGAACGTGCTCAGGATCCCTCCAGGACGGGTTGCGAGGTGCGGTCGAGCAGGGCCAGCTCAGCCGCGTCCAACCGGACGTCCAGCGCGGCGACGTTCTCCTCGAGATGACGCACGCGGGTGGCGCCGGGGATCGGGACGACCGGCACGCCCCAGACGTCGGCGCGCTGCTGCACCCACGCGAGCGCCACCTGCCCGGTCGTCAGCCCACGCCGCTGCGCGATGTCCCGGACCAGCGCCGGGAGGCCTGCATGCTCCGGCGCATCCTGGGCGACGCGCGCGTTCGCCGTCTCCAGGTCGGCGTTGAACAGCCCGGCGCCCTGCGGGCCGTACGGAACCAGGCCCACACCGAGCTCGGCACACACCGGAACGACCTCCTCGACGCGGCGGACGGCGAGCGACCACGACGACTGCAGCGCCGCGATCGGGTGCACGGCGTGCCCAGCCCGGACTTCCTCCGCGGTGACCTCGGAGAGCCCGAGGTGGCGCACCTTCCCCGCGGCGACGAGCTCGGCCATCGCCCCGACGCTCTCCTCGATCGGAACGGCGGGGTCGCGCCGGTGCAGGTAGTAGAGGTCGATGACGTCGGTGCAGAGCCTGCGCAGGCTCGCGTCGCAGGCTTTGCGCACGTAGTCGGCGTCGCCCCGCAGCTGCACGTCGCCGTCGCCCTTCCAGCGCGCGCCCACCTTCGTGGCCAGCACGACTTCACCGCGGCGGTGGGCCAGCGCCCGCCCGACGATCTCCTCGTTGCGGCCGTTCCCGTAGAGCTCGGCGGTGTCGAGGAAGGTGACGCCGAGATCGAGCGCGCGCCCGATCACGGCGTCGGCGGTCTCGCGGCCGGGTCGGGGCGGCTCGGTCATCTTCATGCAGCCGAGCCCCTGCAGCGGGACAGTCAGCCCGCCCATGGTCGTTTCTGGCACGTGCCCAATCTCGACGCGCACACCCGACCCGGCAAGTACGCACTTCTTGGTGCCCACTTTCCGCCGGGATAGTGTGAAACGGTGCCGACCGAACGCTTCGACTGCGGGCTGGCGGCCGCCCGTCACGTCATCAGCGGCAAGTGGAAGCCACCGATCCTGCTCGCCCTTCGCACGTCAGGCCCCACCCGTTTCGGGCAGCTGCGGCGCGAGCTGGAGGGCGTCACCGAGAAGGTGCTGAGCCAGCAGCTGAAGGAGATGGAGGCCCACGGCCTCGTCGTGCGCACCTCCTACGACGAGGTTCCGCCGCGCGTCGAGTACTCGCTCACGCGCAGCGGCCAGCAACTCCTCATGGCCCTGCGCGAGCTGAGTGAGTGGGGCGACGAGCACTTCGGGCACCTGGTGGGCCCGGAGAGGTCAGTCGCCGCCCGGGCCTGACACCGCCGGCCGGGCCACATGCGCGCCGAGGCCCGAGCGGCCGGGTGCGACGCCGGGCCGCAGCACGAGATCCTCGTCGTACTCGCCGCCGTCCTGGTGGCGGAACGGGATGGGTGCGCCGGTGGGGAGCGCCCGCAGCCGCTCCCGCAGCGCGGTGGTCGTGCATGCGCACTCCGCCACGGAGAGGCGGTCCGCGCCCGGCACCACGAACGGCGGCAGCACCGACATGCCCGTGTAGAAGAGCGTGCCGTGCTGCAGCGGGAACAGCAGTTCGTCGATGTGCCCGTTAACGCCACGCGGCCCGAGGCTCGGCTCGGGCGCGCCCGCCGTCACGACGACCAGCGCGCGCTTTCCGCGCAGCAGCCCGTCGCCGTAGCGGCGGGTCCGGCACGAGTCCGGGTCACGCACGCCGTAGGCGAAGCCCTTGACGAAGACGCGGTCGGCGAGCCGCTGAGGGAGCGGCGCTCCGGATGGGCGAAGACCCACAGCACGTTCATGCCATCGATGGTGCGCGGCTGACGCTGCCTACACGAGTGGCAGGAACGACCACGTCCGCCAAGATTCCGCCACCACTCAGTTGAGCGGCGCCGCCGTCATACTTCGGTGAGGGGAGAGCACGTGCGCGGGCAACAGGGCGCAGCGCGGCGAACAGTCCCTCGGCCACGGTCGCCGGATCGCCGTTCCCACACCCTTCGGACCAGCAGGCCACCGCCGTGAAACCCGGGTCTGGCACCGTCCACCTCCGGAATACAACGACAATCATTCTCGTTAAGCCAGACGGTAACAGACTCCAGCGACCAGGGAGGCCGCGATGCGCCCCGACATCCACCCCGCCTACGGACCCGTCGTCTACCAGGACCGGTCCACGGGCGACTCGTTCCTCACCCGCTCCACCGAGACGTCCCGCGAGACGATCGAGTGGTCGGACGGGGACACGTATCCGCTGGTCCGCGTGGACATGACGGCCTACTCCCACCCGTTCTGGACGGGCGCGGCGCGCGTGCTCGACTCCGCGGGCCAGGTCGAGAAGTTCCGCCGCCGCTACGGCGCTCGCAGCCGCGGCTGACGGCACACCAGCGGCATCCGCACGGGCGGTCTGTTCACCAGGTGGGCGGGCCGCCCGTCGTCATTCGGGCGCAGGGAGCACCTGCTTCGGCAGCAGGTCGGGGGTGTGGGTGCCGAAGCGCTCGTCGCGCGCCTTCCACTCGCGCGGGTAGCCGAGCGACGCCTCGACGAACCGCACGCCGTTCTCCCAGGTCACGCGTGGGATGTGCAGGTGCCCGTACACGACAGCGCTCGCCCGGTAGCGGACGTGCCATTCCGCTGTGCGCGTCGAGCCGCACCACAGCGCGAACTCCGGGTGGCGCAGCACCCGCGTCGGGAGGCGGGTGAGTGGCCAGTGGTTGACGAGCACGGTCGGCAGGTCCGGGTCGCACGTGGCGAGCCTGCGCTCGGACTCGGCGATCCGCGCCTCGCACCACGCGGCCCGGTCCGGGTGGGGGTCGGGGTGCAGCAGGTGCTCGTCGGTGCACACCACCCCCGCCTGGTAGGCCGCCGCGAGCCCGTCGGCCGAGGTCGACGTGCCGTCGGGCAGGAACGAGTAGTCGTACAGCGTGAAGAGCAGGGCCACGGTGGCCGGGCCGCCCGCGCCGTCCCATACGGGGAACGGGTCTTCGGGGGTGAGCACGTCGAGGCTGCGGCAGGCCTCGACGAGCCGCTCGTAGCGGTGCTCGCCGCGCAGCGACACAGGGTCCTTGGTGCGCGTCCACAACTCGTGGTTGCCGGGCACCCAGAGCACCTTCGCGAAGCGCTCCCGGAGCACGCCCAGCGCCCAGGCGACGTCCCCGACCTCCTCGGCGACGTCCCCGGCGACGATCAGCCAGTCACCGTCCGATGTGGGCCGTAGCTCCTCGACGATCGCGCGGTTCTCGGGGTAGCGGACGTGCAGGTCGCTGACGGCCAGGAGCCGCGGTTCATCCACCCTCCCAGTCCTACCGGACGCCCGTGGGCTCCGCCGCTGAGACCGTCATGAGGGCTCTGGCCCACCACAGTTACCGAGCGGTAGCGTCCGGGCGGGGACGCGATCGGGAGGCGCAGAGATGGCAGCGGTGACGGGAATACGGCAGGCGATCCGGTGGGGGCTGCGGCACGGCCTGATCCGCCGCGCGGTCGAGCGCCGGGTGCGCGAAGGCGACCTCACGGCCCGGCTGATGATGGACCCGGACGTGATCGCCGACCCGTTCGCGCACTACGACTCGCTCCGCGAGCAGGGCCGGCTCGTCGACAACACGCTGGTGCTCAACACCGCGCACCACGACGTCAGCACCGCGATCCTGCGCAGCACGGACTTCGGCGTGGTCGGCGGGCCGAGCGGGCGCGCCCCCGCAGCGCTGCGCCACGCCGTGCGCGCCGGCGGCCGCGGCCCGCTGGGCCCGGTCGAGCCGCCGTCGATGCTCGCCACCGACCCGCCGGACCACACTCGCTACCGCAAGCTCGTCACCAGGGCGTTCAGCGCCCGCGCGGTGGCCGCGCTGCGCTCGCGCACCGAGGAGATCGCCGCCGCCCTGCTCGACGAGATGGCCGCCAAGGGGCGTCGTGCTGACCTCATCGACGACTACGCGAGCCTGCTGCCCGCCACCGTGATCGCCGAGATGCTCGGCGCCCCCGTCGAGATGCGCAGGCAGTTCCTGGAGTGGGGCGCGGGCGGCGCGCTGTCGCTCGACGCCGGGCTCACGTTCCGGCAGTTCCGCGGCTCGGAGCGCAACCTCGCGGCGCTTCAGGACTGGATGCGCGGGCACTTCGAGCGGATCCGCCGCCACCCGGGCGAGGACATCCTCTCCACGCTCGTGCACGCCCAGAGCGAGGAGGGCCGGCTGACCGAGGACGAGCTGACCAGCATCGCGATGCTGCTGCTCGCCGCGGGCTTCGAGACCACGGTCAACCTCATCGGCAACGGCGTCGCCCTGCTCACCTCGAACCCCGACCAGCTCGCCCTGCTGCGCGCCGAGCCGCAGCGGTGGCCGGCCGCGGTGGACGAGGTCCTGCGCGTCGACTCTCCCGTGCAGCGGACCGGGCGGATCGCGCACCGCGACACGGTGGTCGCCGGCGAGCGGATCAGCGCCGGCCAGGTGGTCGTGATCATGCTGGGCGGGGCCAACCGGGACCCCGCCGTCTTCCGCGACCCGAACCGCTTCGACGTCATGCGCCCGAACGCCGGCGACCACCTGGCCTTCTCCAGCGGGGCGCACTTCTGCCTAGGAGCGGGCCTCGCGCGCATGGAGGGCGAGGTGGGGCTGCGGGCGCTGTTCGACCGCTTCCCCGACCTCGCGCTGGACGGCGCGCCGCACCGCCGTCCCACACGCGTGCTGCGCGGCTACGACGCGATGCCGGTGCGCCTCTCCACCGCCGACGTCGATGCCGCCACGGTCGATGCTTGAGTGAGGCTCAGGCGCTGCGGAGCATGCGAGCCGCGGGCGTCCACGTCGCGAGGGCGTCGAGCAGGTCCTTCCCGCCGACCTCGATCTCCTCGTTCGGCGTGAAGACGCGGTCCTCGCCCTCGCCGCTCACGTGCTGCGCCACGAACGGGACGAGCACCGCCTCGTTCACGGGCACCATCGAGAGCGTGACGAGCACCGGCTTGAGCGCCTCGACGGCCCGCGCACCTGCGCTGAGGCCGCCGTAGCTCACAGTGCCCACCGGCTTGTGCTTCCACTCCTGGGAGAGGAAGTCGATCGCGTTCTTCAGCGGGGCGGTGAAGGAGTGGTTGTACTCGGGCATCACGAAGACGACGGCGTCGGCACGGTCCACCACCGCGCTCCACCGGTGGGTGTGGTCGTGGACGTACGCCCGCAGCCGCGGGTGGTTCGGCTCGTCCATCAGCGGCAGGTCGATCTCCGCGAGGTCCGCGACCTCGACGTCGAACCCGCCGTGCCGACGGGCGTAGTCGGCGAACCAGCGCGCGACGGGCAGGCCGACACGGCCGGGCCGGGTGCTCGCGACGACGACCAGCAGTACGGGCTTGTCTGCACTCACGCCCCCGATGATTCAGCGCACGCCGACGAGGGCTGTCCGATCCGTCCCGGTATGAGGGGACCGGCGTGCGCAACGTCACGAGCGGCGACAATCCGTTCAGGCGAACGCGCCTACTCGTCCAGCGCGGCGAGTGCCGCCCTGGCCTGGGTCTGCAGCGCCTCCAGCCGGGCACTCCCCTGGTCCGCCTCCTGCACGCCCATCACGCCTCCCGCGTACCGGCTGTAGACGCCCGCGCCGATGCACGCCGAGCGCCAGCG
Organism: Pseudonocardia aurantiaca; assembly: GCF_039526725.1. Lineage (NCBI taxonomy): Bacteria > Bacillati > Actinomycetota > Actinomycetes > Pseudonocardiales > Pseudonocardiaceae > Pseudonocardia > Pseudonocardia aurantiaca. The sequence continues at coordinate 33,269 of NZ_BAAAJG010000011.1, read as the reverse complement.
GGCGAAGGCCACGTAGAAGGCGAGATGCTCGACGTCGCGCCCGGACCGCTGCACGTAGCGCGCCACCAGCTCGTCGCGGTCGGCGTAGCCGTCGACGAGGCTGGGACCGGAGATCGTCGGCAGCACCTCGTCGCCGGGACGCCCCCACGAGGCGATCAGCCAGCCGAGGTCCGCGAGCGGGTCGCCCAGCGCCGCCAGCTCCCAGTCGAACACCGCGCGCACCCGCCCGTCCGGCCCGACGGCGAGGTTGCCCAGCCGGAAGTCGCCGTGCGCGATCCGGACGTCGGACGGCGGGAGCGCGGCGGCCCGTTCCACCAGCCGGGCGTGTGCGGTGTCCACCGCGGAGAGGTCGGGCACGCTGGACTCGTGCACCTGTCGGTGCCAGCGCCGCAGCTGCCGGTCCAGGTAGCCGCCGGGGCGGCGCAGGTCGCCGAGCCCTACCGCGTCGGGATCGACGGCGTGCAGGTCCGCGAGCACGTCGACGGCGTCGAGGCCGGCCGTGCGCCGGGACTCCCCCGCGGCCAGCCGGTGACCGGAGGCCTCGTCGCCCAGCACGTCTCCGTCGACGAACTCCATCAGGTAGAACTGCGCGCCGATCACCTCCGGGTCGGCGCAGAACGCCACCGGCGGCGGCACGGGCACGGGCGTGCCGGCGAGCGCGCTGATGAACCGCCACTCGCGGCTCATGTCGTGCGCGGTGGCGAGCACCATCCCGGTGGGCGGGCGGCGCAGCGCCCAGCGCCCGCCGGCGGCGTCGGTGATCCGGTAGGTGAGGTTCGAGTGTCCGCCGGAGATCCGCTCGACCGCCACCGGGCCGTCCCCGACGGGCAGCTGCGGCACCACGGTGCGCAGCCAGTGGGTGAGCGGTTCGGGCGGAACGGCGACGATCTCCGTCGATCGGGCGGTCATCACCCCATCCAATATCGACGTGGCCCGCACCGGCCACCCCCACCGATGAGTCTCGGGGTCGGTCAGCCGATCTGACCGCGGCGGAGCGGCAGCACGAGCGCGTCCAGCAGGTGCTCCAGCTCCGCGACTGGGTCGCCGGTGAGACCGGTGTGCACCGGCCCCGCCTGCACGATGGTGCTGCGTGGAGCGGTGAGCCTGCGGAAGCGCCGGCCGCGGTCCTCCTCACCCGCCGGGCCCGCGTAGCGGGCGGCCTCGGTGCGCCCGTCGCCGCACTGCGCCACCACGGAGTCGAGCGCACGCCCGATCACGACGTCGTCGGCGTCCGGGTCGAGTGCGCGCAGCCGCGGCACGTCGAGGTACACACGGGCGCCGAGGAAGTCGAGCGGCCTGCTGTAGATCAGCACACCGGCGTTGATGGCCTCGCCGCGCTCGATGCGCGGCACGACCCGCAGCAGCGCGTACTCGAAGGGGTGTCGCTGGCTCATGTCCGGCCCTCCGCAACCCAGAAGGGCAGCTTGCGCCCGCGCGTGTCCGGCGGCTCCGCACCCTCGGCCCGCGCTGCCACCGCCGCCCGCACACCGGGCAGCCACGCCTCGCGTGCGTCCCGGCGGGCCAGCAGCTGCGCGACGAACGCTGCGCGCACGGCGTCCGGCCCGTCGAAGCCGGGCTCGTCCGCGAGCCAGCGGTCCGGCACCGCGTCGACGGCCGCGCGCAGCAGCTCCGGGGTGACCAGCGGCGCGAGTGCCGCGTCGGCGGCGTCGAGATCGGGATGGCAGCCGAGCAGGACGTGATCCTCGGCGGCGTACGCGCGGCCCACCCACCCCTCGGCCGCCGACCAGGCGTGCTGGAACGTCAGGGTGGCGCCGTGGTCGATGAGGTACGGCGAGCCGTGCCAGAACAGCATGTTGGTGTTGCGCCACGAGCGGTCGACGTTGCCGACGAGCGCGTCGAACCACATCACGCGCCCGGCGAAGGCCGGGTCGACCGGGAAGGCCTTGGTGTCGAGGTCGAGCGCGCCGGGCAGGAAGTCCATGCCCAGGTTCATCCCCGGACTGGCGCGCAGCAGCTCCTGCACCTCCTGGTCGGGCTCGGACGCCCCGAGCGCCGGGTCGAGCTCCACCGTCACCAGCTCGGGGACGGGCAGCCCGAGGCCGCGCGCCAGCTCACCGGAGACGATCTCCGCGACGAGCACCTTCCGGCCCTGCCCGGCCCCGTGGAACTTGACCACGTACGTGCCGAGGTCATCGGCCTCCATGAGGCCCGGCAGCGACCCGCCCTCACGCAGCGGTGTGACGTAACGGATGGCCGTGACATGGCGCAGCATCCTGGCACCTCCTTTTCCGGCGACCGAAGATACGCACCTGGATCTGGATGCACTACTGCATATCTTCTTCCCGAGCGAGGGCCGTGAACGCGCGCAGGAGCAGGTCCGTCGCATCCACGACCACCTCCTCCCGGGTGCCCTCCGGGCAGAGCAGCCGCTGGATCAGCAGCCCGTCCTCCAGAGCGTGGACGACCAGTCCGAGGAACGCTGGGTCCGCGGGCGGCCGCACGCCCCGCTCAGCCAGCTCGCGAGCGATCGCGTCGGCGAGCGCGCCCCGCGCGAACCGCTCCCGCTCGGCGACGGCGGGCAGGATCGCCGGATTGCGCAGCGCGTGCAGCCACAGCTCCGTGCGCAGCCGCAGCCAGTCGCCCGCGTGCTCGGCGCGGTCGCGGTGCCACGCCGCCAGCGCGTCCCTGGTCTGGCCGTACGAGCCGGCGGCCAGCGCACGCACCTCCGCGAGCTCGCGCTCGGTGCGCAGGCGCAGCAGCTCGGTCACGAGACCGTCCCGGTCGGCGAAGTTGCCGTAGAACGCTCCGCGGGTGAAACCGGCCCGCTCAGCCACCTGCTCCACCGAGGTGCCGGTGACGCCGCGCTCGGTGAACAGGTCGGCGGCGGCCGCCAGCAGTCGCTCCCGTGTGCGCTGCCTGCTCTGCTCCCGTGTCAGCCGGACCACCGCAGGATCTTCCCACCACGCCTCAGCACCGCTCGTGTCATTGGGAGGCGACGCGCGAACTACCGTCCGAGCATGAGCGAGACGCCGACGCCCCGCCCCGATGTGACGAGCCCGGTCGACGAGGTGCCCCCGGCCGGGCGGCTACTGGTGCTCGGGCTGCAGCACGTGCTCGTCATGTACGCGGGTTGCGTCGCCGTGCCGCTCATCGTCGGCAGCGCGCTCGGTCTGGATACCCGCACGATCGGCCTGCTCGTCAACGCCGACCTGGTTGTGGCCGGGATCATCACGCTGATCCAGACCCTCGGGGTCGGCAAGATCCTCGGCGTGCGGCTGCCGGTGGTCACCGGCGCCACGTTCGCGGCGGTGACGCCGATGATCCTCATCGGGCAGAACTTCGGCCTTCCGGGCGTGTACGGCTCGATGATCGTCTCCGGGGTGTTCGGGATGCTGATCGCGGTGCCGTTCTCGAAGATCATCCGGTTCTTCCCGCCGGTGGTGACCGGCAGCGTCATCACGATCATCGGGCTCTCGCTCATATCCGCGGCCGCCGGGCTCATCGCCGGCAACGACCCGACGGCACCCGGCTACGGGAACCTGGCCGGGCTCGGGCTCGCCGCCGGGATCGTGCTGGTGATCATCCTGATCACGCGGTTCGTCCGCGGGTTCCTCGGCCAGATCGCCGTGCTCACCGGGCTGGTCGTCGGGGCGCTCGTGGCGATCCCGATGGGCCTTACCGACTTCTCCGGGGTGGCGAGCGCACCCTGGTTCGGCGTGGCCCCGCCGTTCCTGTTCGGGGCGCCGGAGTTCCCGGTCGCCGGGGTCGTCTCCATGTGCGTGGTGATGCTGGTGATCTTCGCGGAGTCGACGGCCGACATGCTCGCGATCAGCGAGATGACCGGCGAGCGGCTCTCCCCCGCCCGGATCGCGCGAGGCCTCGCGGCGGACGGCTTCTCCGGGGTGCTCGGCGGGACCCTGAACTCGTTCCCCGACACGATCTTCGCCCAGAACGTCGGTCTCGTGCAGCTCACGCGGGTGCGCAGCCGGTTCGTGCCGGCCGTGGCGGGCGGGGTGCTCCTGCTGCTGGGGCTCGTGCCGAAGTTCGGTGAGGTGGTCGCATCGCTACCCGGGCCCGTGGTGGGCGGAGCCGGTCTCGTCATGTTCGCGACGGTGACGGCGGTGGGCATCCGCACCCTGCACAAGGTGCGGTTCGAGGGCACCCACAACCTCATGATCGTGGCCGTGTCGCTCGGCGTGGGGATGCTGCCGGTGGTGGCGCCGAACTTCTACCGACAGGTGCCCGCCACGATCGAGATCATCATCGGCTCGTCGATCACCTCGTGCGTGATCGTGGCGTTCCTGCTGAACCTGCTGTTCAACCACCTGCCATGGGGCCGCGCCCAGTAAAAAAACCTAGCGCGACGTGACCCTTTCGAGCTCACGCTCGAGCTGTGACTGCCGGCCGCGTACGACGTGGTCGACGCTGAACTTGCCCGGGCCGACCGCCGCCAGCGCGATGAGGCCCGCTCCGATCACGCCGACCAGCTCCCACCCACCGTCCGTGATGAAGATCCCGTTGGGGATGTGCACGAACACGGCTGCGCCGACCATGATCACGAGCATCAGCCCGCATGCGACCGGCGTCAACGCACCGATGATGAGCAGCGCACCCGCGGCGAACTCGACCACCGTGACGAAGGAGGCGGAGACGATGGCGAGCGGGATGCTCAGGTTCTCGAAGCCGTCGGTGGTGCGGCCGATCCCGTTGATCACGAGTTTCTGGTAGCCGTGGGCGAACATCACGACGCCGATGAGCACACGCACGAGCAGCAGCGCCCAGTCACGGGCCGGCGGCGGGAGCGGTCGGTTCATGGAAGCACCTCCGGAACGGTGGGTAAGCGGATCGATCCGCTGCGTGAGCAGTCAATCGGACGAGTGGACATGATCACGTTCAATCGGATGATCCGGCGGCGGCCGACCGGCTCTGGGCGGCGAGCAGTCGGCCCAACGCGACGAGCGCGCGACGAACGGTAGCCGGACGCTCGCCCGCAGTGACGTTCTGGCTGAGGGCCCCGGTGAGGATCACCACTGGCGCAGGCGGTGGCATTGACGCGGCCGCCCGTGCGGGTTTGCCTGCCGTCGTGGCACTTGCAGCGGCGCCCGCCGCCTCAACGACTCCCCTCACCCACCCCGCCGACTCCGCAAGCTCCGCCGGCTTACCATCCCCCGTGTACTCCACGCTCTCGCATCTCGAGTGCTCCCGCGACGGCTCGCGCCATGACGCGGACGTCGTGCAGGGCACCTCCCCACTCGGTGCCCCGCTGCTCGCCCGCTACGACCTGGAACGCGCCGCCGCCACGGTGACGCCCGCGGAGATCGGCACCCGAGCGCCCGACCTGTGGCGCTACCACGAGCTGCTGCCGGTGCGGGACCCCGCGCACGTCGTCACGCTCGGGGAGGGCATGACGCCCCTGCTCGACCTCCCCCGCCACGGCGCCCGCCTCGGTGTGCCCGGCCTCCGGATGAAGGACGAGGGCCTCGTGCCGACGGGGGCGTTCAAGGCGCGCGGGGCGGCGGTCGGCGTCTCCCGGGCCGCCGAGCTGGGCGTCGCCGGGATCGCCATGCCCACCAACGGCAACGCCGGCGCCGCCTGGGCCTGCTACGCCGCGCGTGCCGGGCTGAGCGCGCTGATCGCGATGCCCGTGGACGCCCCCGTGATCACCCGGCGCGAGTGCGTCGTCTCCGGCGCGGAACTGCACCTCGTCGACGGCCTCATCGGCGACGCCGGGCGGCTCATCGCGGCGGCCGTCGCGCAGCGGCCCGGCGTGCAGGACACCTCGACGCTGCGCGAGCCGTACCGCATCGAGGGCAAGAAGACGATGGGCTACGAGATCGTCGAGCAGCTCGGGTGGCGCGCCCCCGACGTCATCCTCTACCCCACGGGCGGCGGCGTCGGGATCATCGCGATCCACAAGGCGCTGCTGGAGCTGCAGGAACTTGGCTGGCTGACCGGCGACCTGCCCCGGCTCGTCGCGGTGCAGGCAACCGGCTGCGCTCCCATCGTCGACGCCTTCCACGCAGGCCTCGACGAGAGCACCCCGCCCGCGAACGCGCACACCGTCGCGTTCGGGATCACGGTGCCGAAGGCGCTCGGCGACTTCCTCGTCCTCGACGCCGTGCGCTCGACCGGCGGCACCGCCGTCGCCGTCACCGACGAGGACCTGCTCGCCGCGCAGGCCGCGCTCGCCCGCGACGAGGGCACGTGGGTGTGCCCCGAGGGAGCGGCCTGCTTCGCCGCGGTGGCGCAGCTGCGGGAGGCGGGTTGGCTCGACGGCAGCGAGGACGTGGTGGTGCTGAACACCGGCACCGGGCTGATCTACCCCGACACGGTGCCGGTGGATCTGCCCGTCCTGCCGAAGGACGGGGCCATCCCAGCGCGCTGACCCGTCACGCGGGCAGGACCTGCTTCCACATCTCCGCCGCCTCACCAGCGCAGCCTCCGGGCCGGAGGGGGTGCTGCCCACACCCCCGGACGGCGGCCAGCACAGTGCCGCATGGCCGTCGGGCCCGAGATGCTGGTCGGGCCGCGCCATGGGGAGCGATCCGGTGCGGCGGGGCGAGATTGGTACGGGCGGGGCGTGAGCCGTGGCCGGACGACGGGCCGGGGGCGGCCGCCGTCGGGCGAAGGGGTCGGCTCGAGCGGCCGCCCGTACCGATCCGCCGACCCACCATGGGGAGGAGCCTGCCGTGCCGATCTGGTCGCCGATGTGGACGCGGAACAGAACATCCGGCTGGACAGACCGAATGCGTGGGCTCGTCGTGCTCTGCTGCTTCGCGCTCCGCCTGCTGCGCGCCGACCGCCTCCCGGAGAACCTGCGCCGACCTGCGGATGTGCGGCTGCCACCGCTCCCGCATAAGGTTCCGCGGGTGGGCTAGAGAACGAACGAGGAGGGCCCGGAGCGATGGACGGACCGCGCACGCTGGCGATCGACATCGGCGGCTCGGGCCTGAAGGCCGTGGTGCTGGCACCCGACGGGCGGATGGTGTCCGACCGCAACCGCCGCGCGACGCCCTACCCGTGTACCCCGCCGGTGCTCCTCGACGAGCTAGCGGCGCTGGCCGCCACCCAGCCTGTCTACGACCGGGTCTCCGTCGGCTTCCCCGGCGCCATCCGGAAGGGCCGGGTCCGTGACGTCACTGCGTTTGCCCGTCCCGCGCCGGGCCGGCCGAAGGATCCGGGCCTGGTCGCGCTCTGGGCGGACTTCGAGCTGGAGACGGCGCTCGCCGGGCGTTTCGGCAAACCGACCCGGGTGGCCAACGACGCCGACGTGCAGGGCGCCGCCGTGATCTCCGGTCACGGCATGGAGCTGGTGATCACCCTCGGCACGGGCGTCGGCTGCGCGGTGTTCTTCGACGGGGAGCTGCTACCGCACATGGAGCTGTCACACGGCCGCTTCGGCCACGGCCATTCCATCGAGGTGGCCTGCGGCGACAACGAGCGCCAGAAGGTCGGCAAGGACACCTGGCGCGACCGGGTGCTGGACGCGCTGGACGCGTTCGAGGCGATGGTGCTTCCCGACCACCTCTACATCGGTGGCGGCAACGCGAAGAAGCTCGACGCCGACAAGCTCGGCCCCAACCGGACGCTCGTGCCGAACATCTCGGGGCTGCTCGGCGGCATCGCCCTGTGGGAGCGCACCGCCGACATCGAGCACGCGGCGTCCACGCACGGACACACCCCGGGACCGAGCGCGACCTGAGGAGCGCCCTGGACCGCGCCACGGCCGGGGACCGGGCAGGATGGCCGCGTGTCCACCTCCGACATCACCAGCACCTCCGAGTGGTCGGCCCTCGCCGAGCACCACGCGGCCATCGCGGGCCTGCACCTGCGCCAGCTCTTCGCCGACAACCCGGAGCGCGCCACCGCCCTGACCGCCTCCGCCGTCGACCTGGTTCTCGACTACTCCAAGAACCGCATCACCCGCGACACGCTGCCGCTGCTCACCGCGCTGGCCCGCCGGGCGGGCTTGCCCGAGCGCACCGAGGCGATGTTCGCCGGGGAGCACATCAACACGAGCGAGGACCGGGCCGTCCTGCACACCGCGCTGCGCGCGCCCCGCGCCACGGCCCTCGCGGTGGACGGCCAGGACATCGCCCCCGACGTGCATGCCGTGCTCGACCGCATGGGCGAGTTCACCGACGCCGTGCGGTCCGGATCGTGGACCGGGTACACCGGCGAGCGGATCCGGGCGGTCGTCAACATCGGGATCGGCGGCTCCGACCTCGGCCCGGTGATGGCCTACGAGGCCCTGAAGGCGTACTCCCAGCGGGATCTCGTCTGCCGGTTCGTGTCGAACATCGACCCGACAGACATCACCGAGGCCACCCTCGACCTCGACCCCGCGACCACGCTGTTCATCGTGTCGTCCAAGACGTTCACCACGCTGGAGACCCTGACGAACGCCCGGGTCGCGCGGAAGTGGCTGGTCGACGCGCTGGGCGACGAGGCCGCCGTCGCCAAGCACTTCGTCGCGGTGTCGACGAACGCGAAGGAGGTCAGCGCGTTCGGCATCGACGAGGCCAACATGTTCGGCTTCTGGGACTGGGTCGGCGGGCGGTACTCCCTCGACTCCGCGATCGGGCTCTCCCTCATGGTCGCGATCGGCCGGGAGCGGTTCGGCGAGTTCCTGGGCGGCATGTACGAGATGGACCGGCACTTCCGCACGGCGCCGCTCGAGGAGAACCTCCCGGCGATCGCGGGGCTGCTGAACATCTGGTACGTCAACTTCTTCGGCGCGGAGACCCACGCTGTGCTCCCCTACAGCCAGTACCTGCACCGGCTCCCCGCCTACCTGCAGCAGCTGACGATGGAGAGCAACGGCAAGTCGGTGCGCGGCGACGGCACCCCCGTCACCACGGTCACCGGCGAGATCTTCTGGGGCGAGCCGGGCACCAACGGCCAGCACGCCTTCTACCAGCTCCTGCACCAGGGGACGCGGCTCGTCCCCGCTGACTTCATCGGCTTCGCCGAGCCGATCCACGTGGTGGAGGTCGATGGTGAGGGGGACATGCACGACCTGCTCATGTCCAACTTGTTCGCCCAGACCTCCGCGCTCGCATTCGGCAAGACGGCCGAGGAGATCGCCGCGGAGGGCACACCCGCCGACGTCGTGCCGCACAAGGTGATGCCCGGCAACCGGCCGTCGTCGACGATCCTCGCGCCCAAGCTGACGCCGTCCGCGCTGGGCCAGCTCATCGCGTTCTACGAGCACGTGACCTTCGTGGAAGGCACGATCTGGGGCATCGACTCGTTCGACCAGTGGGGCGTCGAGCTGGGCAAGGTGCTCGCCAAGCAGCTCGCGCCCGTGCTCGCGGCGGCCGACGCGGACAGCACGGGACTCGACCCCTCCACGGCGGCGTTGGTGCGTCTGTACCGGGAGTGGCGAGGCCGCCACACTGCCTGACCGATGGGGAGATCCACACTGCACAACAACGAGGACAAGGACCGCACAGCCGACGGCGTGGAGCACGCGCCCGCCGGGCTGACGGCGCCGCCCGCCCTCCCCCGTCCCCGGCCGGTGCGGGACGCCGTGGTCGCCGTGGTGCTCGCGCTCGCCGCCGCGGGTGGGCTCGTCGCGGCCTTCACCGGGGTCGGGCCCGCCCAAGCGGACGCGCAGCTGCTCGACGAGTCGGTGGAGGCGCGCAGCAGCGGGCTGACCGCGCTCGCCGTGGCCGTCACCAACATCGGCGGCACCGTCGCGATGGCCGTGCTCGCGGTGGCCGTCGCGGTCTGGTGCTGGTACGTCGGGCGGCGCGCGGACGCCGTCCTCGCCATCGCGGCGATGGGCGGCGGTTTCGCACTGTTCGACGGGCTCAAGAACCTGCTGAATCGGCCGCGGCCACCAGTCGACAACCGGCTGGTGGCCGTCGCGAACGAGTCGCTGCCCTCCGGCCATGCGACGATGTCGATCATCGTCGTCGGCACGATCGTCGTGCTCGCGTGGCCCGGCCGCGGAACGGCGGCCCGGGTGGCGATGGTGGCCGTGGCCGCGGCCTGGGTGATCGCCGTCGGGCTCACCCGCGTCTACCTCGGTGTGCACTGGTTCAGCGACGTCTTGGCCGGATGGCTCGTCGGTGGGGCATGGCTCGCCGTGTGTGTGACGGTGTGGAGCTGGTGGCGGTCGCGGCGGCTGGTGACCGAGACGTCAGGCGGCTGACCGGCCTGCCGGGTCCACCGCGGCTGCCGCGTCCCGCGCGGCATCGGCCACCCGGTGCGCAGCATCGCGCTCGGGCGTGCCGTGCCCGCGCCTCCGAGGTGCCCCAGGCTCTGCACACACATACGCGTCCAGCACCCGGCCAGTCGCGTCGTCAGATGCACACAGGGGCTGATCCGCCAAGATCCAAAAGCTCTGGTGTGAATCTGACGCGCCGCGCGCCGCCGTGGTGCGTATCTGTGTGCAGAGCCTGGTCGGGCGTACCCGCTCAGGCGGTGTGGGACTGCTCCTGCGAGCACCACCACGTCGTGCGGCCACCGACCTTGCCGGTCACCATCGGCGCCCCGCACCGCGGGCAGAACGCCTCGGCGTGCCGGAACGGGATCACCTCGCCGGTGTGCACGCCGCCGCCCGCGATCGCAACCTTCAGCGAGCGGGCCAGCGCGTCGTGCAGCCGGTCGAGCGCGCCGTCGTCCAGCTCGTCGGCGGGCACGGACGGCGACACGGCCGCCTGCCACAGCGTCTCGTCGGCGAGCAGGTTGCCCACCCCCGCGAGCACGGACTGGTCCAGCAGGCGCGCCTTCACCGGCGCCCGGCTCCGGCCCACACGCTCGCGGAACTCGGCACGGCTGATCATCTCGGCGTCCGGGCCGAGCGCGGAGAGGTCGGGCTCCAACCGGACCCGCCCGAGCCGGCGCTTGTCGAACAGGCGTAGCCGCCCGCCGTCGGCGAACACCATCGTGAAGCGGTCCCACTCGGCCTTGAACGGGGTGCGGTCGGGGCGCACGAGCTCGCCGCCGCTGTGTTCGCCGCTGTGTTCGCCGCTGTGTTCGCCGTCGGGACCGGTGACGATGATCCGCCCGCCCATCCCGAGGTGGATGCCGAGGTGCGGGCCCGGCTCGCCGTCGCGCCCGACGGTCTCGCACCAGATCGTCTTGCCGCGCCGGTGCGCGGCCACCAGGCGGCCACCGACGAGGGCACGTGCGATGTCGCCCGGCCGGTGGGGCCGGCAGACCCACTCGTCGTTGTCGTCGATGGCGCGGATCTCCCGGTCCAGCGCGGCCTCCAGCGCCTGACGCGCGCTCTCCACCTCGGGCAACTCGGGCACGACTCCAGTCTGACGCCAAAGCGGCCGGCGCACCCGGCGCGGCGGCCCCGACCAGGCTCTGCACACACATACGCGTCCAGGCAGGGACGGCGCGCGCGCGAGATCGACATGAGACGGGTTTGATCACGCGCCGACCCCTCTGGTGTCGATCTCGCCAGAGACTCACGGGGGGCCGGGATCAGCGGCGATGCGTCGAGCCGCCTGCGCCAGCTTCGCCATCGAGCACGGCCATGGGTCGCGGGGAGTGCCTTGGCCGGGAGTGGTGCAGGCGCGGCACCGGCCGTGGCCGCCGTCGCGGTGCTCGGCGCTGAGGCGGGCGACGGCACCGGGCATGCCGGCCAGGAGGTGCGCGACGCCGTTCCACTGGTCAGGCGTCACGAAAGGGCCCCTTCGCCCGGCCCAGCTCGTCCCATCGCTTCCGGGCGGCTTCGAGGCGGTCGTCGACGTGCTGGTCGGCGGGGTCGGCGACGAGGGTGCAGAGGCACCACGTCGACCCGCCTGACGAGCGATAGAGCAGGGATCGCCGATGCGGGCACAGCCGCAGCGGCTCGACGAGGGGCACCCCTCCATCATTGCGCATAACGTTCAGAACGCACAAAATCACTGCTCAACGATACTGATTGACAACTTTGCATTTAATGCTCAACAGCGCCTGCATCGAGCAGAACGGCCACCTACGGTCCAAAACGTGGGGCTACTGACGACCGGGCAGCTCGCGAAGGAGCTGGGCGTGAGCCGTGGCGCGATCCTGACGTGGACCAACGACGGGTTGATCACGCCGGAGTTCACGACTCCGGGCGGGCACCACCGGTGGGACGCCGAGAAGGTGCGTCAGCAGCTGCGGGCGCAACGGCAGCGGGACGAGTAGCCGGAAGCGGGAGACGGAACACCCGTTCGCCCGGCGGTGTTGGGCTGCCCGTGGGTCGATCACGAGTACGTGCACCGGAGCTGACCGGCCGCCGCTGGCTGAACACGGGCGGCGTCCCCCTGTCGCTCAAGGCCCTGCGCGGCAAGATCGTGCTGCTCGACTTCTGGACCTTTTGCTGCGTCAACTGCCTCCATGTCCTCGACGAGCTGCGGGAGCTGGAGGAGCGGTACGCCGACGTCCTCGTGACCGTCGGCGTGCACTCGCCGAAGTTCATTCACGAGGCCGACCCGGATGCCGTCGAGGCGGCCGTCGAGCGCTACGGCGTGCACCACCCGGTGCTCGACGACCCCGAGCTGACCACCTGGGACGCCTACGCCGCCAGGGCGTGGCCGACGCTGGCGGTGGTGGACCCGACCGGATACGTCGTCGCGCAGATGTCCGGCGAGGGCCACGCGAACGGGCTCGCCGTGCTGATCGAGGAGCTGATCGCCGAGCACGAGGCCGCCGGCACGCTCCACCGCGGCCAGGGCCCGTACGTGGCGCCGCCCGAGCCGACCACGGCGCTGCGGTTCCCGGGGAAGGTCATCGGGCTGCCCGGTGGCACGTTCCTGGTCTCCGACACCGCGCACCACCAGCTCGTGGAGCTGGAGGCGGACCTCGTCACCGAGCGCCGGCGGATAGGCACCGGCGCGCGTGGCCTGGCAGATGGCAGCGAACCCCGGTTCGCGGAGCCGCTCGGGCTCTTCCTGCTCCCGGAGGCAGTCGCGGCGGCGGCCGGGTACGACGTGGTGGTCGCCGACAGCGTCAACCATGCGCTGCGCGGGGTCCGCCTCGCCGACGGGGCCGTCACGACGGTCGCCGGGACGGGCGCGCAGCTGCGTACGCGAGTGGCCCCCGGGGAGTCCGCCGCCGAACTGTCCACGCCGTGGGACCTGACCTGGTGGGATGACCGGGTGGTGGTGGCGATGGCCGGCAACCACCAGCTGTGGACGTTCGACCCCGTCACCAGCGCCGTCGCGGTGCTCGCGGGCACCACCAACGAGGGGCTGCGCGACGGGCCGCCGGACGAGGCGTTCTTCGCCCAGCCCTCAGGGCTCGCGACCGGCCCCGACGGCACGCTCTGGGTGGCCGACGCCGAGACCTCGACGCTGCGCTCGGTCGTCTCCGGGCCAGCGGTGGGCGCGGCGGTGACCACGGCCGTCGGGCAGGGCCTCTTCGACTTCGGGTTCCGCGACGGGCCTGCGGAGGGGACGGAGCCCGCCCTGCTCCAGCACCCGCTGGGCGTCACCGTGCTGCCCGATGGCTCCGTAGCGATCGCCGACACCTACAACGGCGCGGTCCGCCGCTACAACCCGGCCACCCGAGCCGTCGGCACGCTGGCCCGCGACCTGCGCGAGCCGAGCGACCTGCTCGTCGACGGCGACTCGCTCGTCGTGGTGGAGTCGGCGGCGCACCGGCTCGTGCGGGTGCCGATCCCGGCGAGCACCCGCGTCGACCGCGGTGCCCACACGGTGCGGCGGGCCCGTACCGACCTCGCACCCGGCCCGCCCTCCCTGCGGATCGACTTCACCCCGCCCACCGGGCAGCACCTCGACAGCCGCTTCGGCGACCCCACGTCCCTGACCGTGGCCGCGTCACCGCCGGAGCTGCTCGCCGACGGGGCCGGCACCGGCAGCGGGCTCGCCCGCACGCTCCGGTTCGCCGTCGCCGGGCCCGTCGAGGGGGTGCTGCAGGTGAGCGTGGCCGCCGCGGCGTGCGACGACGGCGATACCGGGGGACGGCAGCCGGCGGAGCTTGCGGAGCCGGCGGGGAGGGTGAGCCCCGTCTTCGCCGCCTGTCACCGCTACCAGCAGGACTGGGGCATCCCCGTGCGGTTGGTCGCGGACGCGCCGGACGAGCTGGTGCTCGCCCTGCGCGCGGTGCGGTAACCGGTCAGCAGATCGTGACGCGGACGTGGCCGAGCAGGCTGTGGCCGGAGAGCCGCACCACGGGCGCGTCGGGCCGCGGGATCGGGCGGCTTCCGCGCCTACCGTGGTCGACGGTGGTGCGCTTGCCGAGGCTCGCCGTGCCCGTGTCGACGAGCCGGGTGCCCGGCGAGACGTGCACCTCGACCTTGCCGAGCAGCGAGTTCGCCACGACGTCGAGCACGGTTCCGGCCGGCAGGTCACGCAGGTCAAGCACCGCCGCGCCGAGCGTGGCGTCGACGTCCAGGCGGCCCACGGCCGGGTCCGGGCGCCTGCGGACCTTGCCGAGCGCTACCCGCAACGGCTCGCCCGCCGCGCCGGACATGGGAACAGCGGACACGGGAACGGCGGGCGCGGCCCGGGCGACCGGCAGGTCGGCAAGCCACGGCACCAGCTCCGACTCGGTGCGCGCCGAATAGACGCCCGCCAGCCGCTCCTCGTGCTCCACCCACGTCAACCGGCCCTCGCCAACGGCCGTGTGCAGCGCAGCGGCGGCCCGCTCGCGGTCGGCGTCGGAGATCCGGAGCTCTAGCTCATCCATGGCGGAGATCGTATGCCGCCACAATGACGGCATCAAGACGTCAGATGACGTCAGATGTCAGGTCAGGGTGGCGTCAGCGGACGGACTGCTTCACCTGCTGCACGACCAGCGAGTTGTGATCCGGGTCGTCGAAGAAGATGAAGGACCCGTAGTCGCGGTCCTCCGGGTCGGGCCCCGGCGTCATCTTGCCGTCCACGAAGTGCTGCGGGCCGCTGTTCTCGATCCCCGCGGCGGTCAGCTGCTTCGCCGCGGCATCGATATCCTCGACGACGAAATGCACGCCCTTCAGCGTGCCCGGCTCCCCGCCACCCACGTTGACGCCGAACGTCAGCGAGCAGGCCGAGCCCGGCGGCGTCACCTGCACCACGCGGAAGGCCTCACCTGCGCTGTGGTCGACGTCGAGCCGGAACCCCAGCTTGTCGATGTAGAACTCCTTGGCGCGGTCGACGTCCGTGACGGGCACGACGACGAGCTCCAGCTTCCAGTCCATGGTGCGCTCCTTCGGTTTCGGTCGGTCATGGAGTGGAACGCCGGGCGCGCCCAGGACTCATCGGTGCGCGGCGCTCATGCCCCCAGCCAGGTGAGCACGGCAATGACCCGGCGGTGGTCGTCGGTCGACGGAGGCAGCGCGAGCTTGGTGAAGATCGACGAGATGTGCTTCTCCACCGCGCCCTGGGAGATCACGAGCTTGCGCCCGATCGCGGTGTTGGTGCGGCCCTCGGCCATGAGCCCGAGCACCTCCCGCTCGCGCGGCGAGAGCTCGCCGAGCGGGTCGCGGCGGCGGCGGTGGGAGAAGAGCGCGGAGACGACCTCTGGGTCGAGTACGGTGCCGCCGTCCACCACGCGCTGCAGCGCGTCGGACAGGTCGGCGAGCTTCGAGACCCGGTCCTTCAGCAGGTAGCCGACGCCGCCGCCCGCGGTGAGCAGGTCGGACGCGTAGGACTCCTCGACGTACTGGGAGAGCACGAGGATCGCGGTGCCGGGCACGGTGCGCCGGACCTCCAGCGCGGCGCGCAGCCCCTCGTCGGTGAAGGTCGGGGGCATCCGCACGTCGACGACCGCGACGTCCGGTTTGTGCTCCTGGACCGCTGTGACCAGCGTGGTGCCGTCACCGACCGCAGCGACGACGGTGGCACCCGCCTCGTCGAGGAGCCGGACCAGCCCTTCCCTGAGCAGGAGGGAGTCCTCCGCAAGCACCACGCGCACCGGGCCGATTGTGCACGGGCGTCAGCCCAGACCGGCGAGTGGGATCTCCGCGGTGAGCACGGTCGGGCCGCCGGGTGGGCTCACGACGTCGAGCACGCCCTCCACCGTCGCGAGCCGGTCCGCGAGGCCGGCGAGACCGTGGCCCTTGCCGAGGTGCGCGCCGCCGCGGCCGTCGTCGCGCACCTGGACGAGCACGCGCTCGGCGTCGGCGCTGACGACAACCGTGCACAGGGTGGCGCCGCTGTGCTTGGCGACGTTGGTGAGCGCCTCGGTCACCACGAAGTACGCCGTGTTCTCGACGGCGGGCGCGAGCCGCTTGCCGTCCGGCAGCGCGACGTCGAGGGAGACCTCCACCGGGGAGCGCGCGGCCGCAGCCGCGAGCGCCGGGCCGAGGCCGCGGTCGGCCAGGATCGGCGGTGCGATCCCGCGGGAGAGCGCCCGCAGCTCGCCGAGCGCCTCCCGACTCTGCTCCAGCGCCTCCGCGACGAGCGGGCGAGCCTTCGCCGGGTCGTCATCGAGGCGGCGGGCGACCGTCTCCAGGTCCATGTTCAGCCGGACGAGCCGCTGCTGCGGACCGTCGTGGATGTCGCGTTCGAGACGCCGCAGCGTCTGGGCCTCGGCCTGCACGGCGGACCGCCTGCTCGACTCGAGCTGCACGGCGCGGGCCCGCAACGCGGCCGTCTGGTTGGTGAGCAGCCCGCGGGCCAGGGCGGCGCGGGTGGCGACGAGCCCCCTGATCACCAGCGGCGACGTGCCGACCATGATCGCGCCGATCACCGTGTTGATGGCGATCTCGCCGAGCCGGCCCTCGATGCCCGTGAGGAGCCAGAAGAGGCCGCCGCCCTCGTCGTTGTCCGGCAGCGCCCACTGCCACGTCACGTACAGCAGCCCGCCCAGACCGGCGACGGTCCACGTCACGGCGAGCACGAACGTCACCAGCCGGACGGGGAAGGCGAGGACCCCGTGCAGGAGGTCGCGCCAGGACTGCGGGTCGGCCAGCATGCTCAGCATCCGCATGAGACCGCGGCCGCGGGGGTCGCGGTAATAGTGCGGCGGCAGCGGACGCCCGGTGGCCCACTCGGTGCTCCGGCGCTCCACCGCCGCCAGGCCCCGGCAGGCCCGCAGCGCGCCCGCGAGGATCGGCACCCCGATCCAGACCACGAGCGTCGGCACCCCGGCCGCGAACCCGGCGATCGCGATCACGAACGCCACGATCGCGAGCGGCAGCCCACCCAGCAGGTAGCCGTACCCGCGCCAGAACCGGGAGACGCCGCCGACGGTGGGAGGGGCGGACGCGTACTCAGTCATGCCACAACCTTCGCCCCCCAGCGCGCGGCCACCCAGCCGGTGCGCCTCCCCGGTGAGGGTAGGGCCAACCCGAACCGGTGAGCGATCAAGGTCCGCATGCACGTTCACGGTCGTCACCGCCACCGGGCACGGACTGCCACCCGCCACGGACTGCGGTCAGCCGGGGAACTTCGCCCCGCGCTTCTCCCGGTGCGCCGCCAGGCCCTCCTGCACGTCGGGCAGCCCGAAGCCGTAGAACTCCAGCGCCAGCGAGGCGTCGAAGGTCGGGCCCGCGGTGCGGTACCAGTTGTTCAGCGCCAGCTTCGTGAACGACAGCGCGCTCGATGACCCCGTGGCGAGCTTCCTCGCGACCTCCATCGCCCGTTCGTGCACTGCGTCGTCGTCCACGCACAGCGACACGAGACCGATCCGCTCGGCCTCCTCGCCGGTGAGCGCGTCGCAGGTCAGGAGGTAGTACTTGGCCTTGGCCATCCCGCACAGCAGCGGCCAGCTGATGACGGCGTGGTCGCCGGCGGCGACGCCGAGCCGAGTGTGCCCGTCGACGATCTTCGCGGTGCGGGCGGCCACGGAGATGTCCGCGAGCAGGGCCACGGCGAGTCCCGCCCCGACGCATGGGCCGTGGATCGCCGAGACGACGGGCTTGGAGCAGTTCACGAGGTTGTAGACGAGGTCCCGGGCCTCGCGGAGCACCCGCGTGCACACGGCCGGGTCGGCAATCATCGACTCGATCATGTCGAACGAGCCGCCCGCCGAGAACCCCTTGCCCGCGCCCTGCACCACCACAACCCGGACGGACTCGTCGCGGTCGATCACCGGCCACACGTAGGCGAGCTGCTCATGGGCGTCCGGCGCCGACCGCGTTGAGGTTCGGCCCGTCCAGCACGATGCGCAGGATGCCGTCCTCCGGACGTTCGAGCCGCAGCGCCGGGAATCGATCGTAGGGTTCGACCATGGGGTCACCATAGGACCGAGTCCAGCGGATCTAGCTCCCGCAGAGCAGCCCTCAACTGATCCATCGGAGGCGGAGCAGCGCGCGAGTCGCGGGCTGGACCGGCGCTGTCCGTTCGGGCAGGAGCGACGAGGGTGTGTCACTCACCGGGCCCGCCCGCGCCCGGCCCGCGGCGGCCGGGCCGCTCGCGACGGCGAGCCACGGGCGCGCGCCGGACAGCCGGAGCCGGCGCATCAGGTTGCGGTGCGTTCACGTCCGGACGCGGCCGAGCCGGTCGCTCCGGCCGCCGGCCCTCCGGCTGGGGGCGCCGGGCCGATCGCGTCGCGGGTTCGCGACCATCAACCCGGTCCTCGGCGGCCTCCTCGTCGAGGGCCTCCTGGTCCTCCGCGGCCTCCTCGCCGACGACCTCCTCATCCTCAAAGGCCTCGTCCTCGAAGGCCTCATCCTCGAAAGCCTCGTCTTCGTCCTCAAAGGACTCCTGCTCGCCACCGCGGCGCCGGGCCGCTGCTTCCCGCAGGCGGAGTGCCTGCTGTCTGAGTGCCTCCAGCAGCTGGAGCTCCAGCTGGCGCAGGAACCGAAGGAGCAGCATGATCTTGTTGACGACGAGAGCGAACGCTGCCCCACTCAGTACCGGCCTCGCCACTGTGTCAGTGACCGTTGTGACGGCGCGCTTCGCGGTGCCGCTTGCGGTGCCGGCGGTCGTCTTGACGGCGCCTGCCAGCCGCCTGAGTGCCTCCAGCAGCTGGAGCGCCAGATGACGCAGGAACCGGATGAGCAGCATGATCTTGCGGATGACGAGAGCGAACGCGACCCCACTCAGTAGCGGCTTCACCACTGTGTCAGTGACCGTCGTGACGGCGCCCTTCGCGGTGCCGGTTGCGGTGCCGGCCGTCGTCTTGACGGCGCCCTTCGCGGTGTCGGTCGCGGTGCCGGCGGTCGTCTTGACGGCGCCCTTCGCGGTGTCGGTCGCGGTGCCGGCGGTCGTCGCCAGGCCGCCCGCGGCACTCCTGCCAGACGCGGTGCCGCTGGTCGCGACCCGGTCGAGCTTGTTCGCGACGCCGTGGACCCCCGAGCGTGCCTTGCTGACCGCCGCGCCCACACCGGCACTTCCGGCGCGCCGCCTGGCGGACCGCGCGGGATTGCCTGATCCGGCGCCGTCGGCGGATCCCGTGGTCTCCCTCGAATCTCGGGTCGGTTTGGTGGTCATGCCCATCCCTCCATGTGGTGAGGTGCGGATGCGGGCACAGGGTCATTCCGCGGACGGCATACCACCTGCGACCCTCGGCGTAAACAGCTGATTGGCGAGCTGTATGTCGTGCCTCGGCTCAAGCGGCCGTTCTGGGTCGCCGAGCAGCTGGAGACCGCGCTGTTCGACCGCCTCGCCCCGCTCATCCGCCGGGCCTTGAACCGGCGCGGCGTCGCCGTGGAGGCCGTGCCATGCGTGCGAGGGAACCCTCGGCGCCAGCACGCTGATCTTCGGCACCCTCCACCACAGTTCAGTGCGCGCCGCGCCGCACCTCCACCTTGGAATTGATCATCTAGTGTCGAGGCCGTGAGCGAAGACGTGTGGAAAGCCGTCGACGAGTACTTCACCGGGCACCTCCTCGGGCCCGACCCGGTGCTCGACGCGGCCCTCGAGGCCAACGCGATCGGGAAGCTCCCCGCGATCGACGTCTCGGCGGCGCAGGGCAAGCTCCTGCAGATTCTCGCCCGGTCCATCGGCGCCCGGCGCATCCTCGAGGTCGGCACGCTCGGCGGGTACTCGACGATCTGGCTCGCCCGCGCGCTCCCCGCCGACGGGCTGCTCGTCACGTGCGAGGTGGACCCGCACCACGCCGAGGTGGCCAGGGAGAACCTCAAGCGGGCCGGGCTCGACGCCGTCGTCGACGTGAAGGTCGGGCCCGCCCTGGAGACCCTCCCGGGCCTCGACGGCCCGTTCGACCTGTCCTTCATCGACGCCGACAAGGTCTCCAACACCGCGTACTTCGAGCACGCCCTGGGCCTGTCCCGGCCTGGCAGCCTGATCGTCATCGACAATGTGGTCCGCGGCGGGCGGGTGCTGGACCCCGCCGACGACCACCCTTCGGTGGTGGGCACCCGCCGCCTCGTCGAGGCCGTGGCGCGGGAGCCGCGCGTGGAGGCCACGGCGATCCAGACGGTCGGCGCGAAGGGCTACGACGGGTTCCTCCTCGCGCGCGTGAAATGAGTCGCGAACGATCGTCATGCCGACGTCGACCGCGCCGTTGACCAGAACGCCGTGACGTGCGGCAGGCCCCTCCGCGTCGTGCAACTTAGGGTCCGGCAACGGAACGCGAGATCTACGTGGTTGCCGCCCCGAGCTGTTCACGGTTGCGGCGTGCGTTGGCACGCGTCGCTCTCGGACGGAGTGGCGCGAGCTGGCGACGCTCGACGGCATCTGACCGCGAACCCGAGGAGCCGCACTGATCACTGGCGACACGAACATCCTTACCGGCTGGCGCTCCCAGTAGCGTGCCGGGGTACCGGCAATGCAGACGGGAGATCGACGTGGAGCCCTCCGACCTGGCCGACGTGTTGTCCGCGGTGCGCGACTTCGTGCGCAAGGAGGTCGTGCCCATCGAGGAGCAGATCGACGCCGAGGACGCCATCCCGGAGCGGGTCATCGCCACCTGCAAGGAGATGGGGCTCTACGGGTTCGCCATCCCCGAGGAGTACGGCGGGCTCGGCATGACGCTCACCGAGGAGGCGCAGCTCGCGTTCGAGCTGGGCTGGACCACACCCGCGCTGCGTTCGCTCTTCGGCACCAACAACGGCATCGCCGGGCAGGTGCTGCTCGTCGGAGGCACCGACGAGCAGAAGAAGTCGTGGCTGCCACGTCTGGCCTCCGGCGAGGTGACCGCCTCTTTCGGGCTCACGGAGGCCGACGCGGGCTCCGACCCGTCCGGGCTCGCGACGACGGCGCGGCGCGACGGCACCGACTGGGTGCTCAACGGTGCCAAGCGCTACATCACCAACGCCCCCGTCGCCGACGTGATCATGGTGTTCGCCCGCACCAACCCCGGGGCCTCCGGCAACCGGGGCATCTCGACGTTCCTCGTGCCCGCGGGCACGCCGGGTCTCTCGATCGGACCCAAGGACCACAAGATGGGCCAGTCCGGCGCCTGGACCGCGGACGTCTACCTCGACGACGTGCGCGTCCCCGCGGAGGCGCTGGTCGGCGGCGAGGCCGGGGTCGACCAGGGGTTCCAGACGGCGGCGAAGTGCCTCGCCCACGGCCGCGCGCACATCGCCGCGCTGTGTGTCGGGATGGCCGGGCGGCTCGTGCACGAGTCGGTGGAGTTCGCGAAGACGCGCGAGCAGGGCGGCCGGCCGATCGCCTCGTTCCAGTTGATCCAGGGGCTCATCGCCGACTCCGTGACCGACCACCTCGCCGGCCGGGCCCTCGTGCTCGACGTCGCCCGGGCCTACGACGCCGGCACCGACAAGGTGCAGGGGCCGTCGGCGGCCAAGTACTTCGCGAGCGAGATGGTGGGCCGGGTCGCCGACCGGGCGGTGCAGGTGCACGGCGGCGCGGGCTACATCCGCGGGGTCGCCGTGGAGCGCTTCTACCGCGACGCCCGCCTCTTCCGCATCTACGAGGGCACGTCACAGATCCAGCAGGTGATCATCGCCCGCCAGGCGCTGGGCAAGGCCGCGAGGGGCTGACCCTCCTAGGACCCGGACCCGCTCGCGGTGACGAGGGCGAGGGCGCTCTTCGCGTCGACCACCTGCACGAGCGGGCCGTAGAGGCCCAGGACGTGCAGAGCCGCGGCGTGGCTCTCGTCGTCCACGCCCGCGCAGGCGTCCGACACCACTCGCACCGGCACACCCGCGTCGGCAGCCGCGACGGCGGTGGACATGACGCAGCAGTCCGTCGACACCCCGGCGAGCACCATCGCGTCCGCCCCGACGCGCTCGGCGAGCCGGCTGCCCCACTTCGAGAACGTGGTGGCGTCGACGGTCGGGCCGGTCCCCCCGAGCTCGCCCACCACGCCGTAGATCGGCGAGTCCGGCGGCACGAGCGCGAACGGCCACTGCTCGTAGTAGTCGCGCCACGCCCCCACAGGGTCGGACGGGGCGACGAACCGCGTGAACGTGACAGCGGGCCCGAACGCGTCCACCAGTTTCCGCACGGTCGGCAGGATCTCGCCGAACCGGGGAGTGGCCCACCGGCTCCCCGGGTCGGCGAACACGTCCTGCATGTCGATCACGACCAGGTGGGCACTCACGATGCGGCTGCGCTCTCCTGCGCCCGCACCGCCGACCGCGTTCCGAAGTAGGTCACGACGAAGCCCAGTACCAGCGCGACGAGCACACCCAGGTTGGCGAAGGCCCAGTCGCCCTCCTGGCCGCCGAGCCCGAGCGGGCCGAGCAGGTAGCCCTGCCAGCTGAGCCACTCGGCCATCGAGTTGGTGACGAGTCCCCAGCCGAGCACCGTCCCGACGAGCACCACCGCGATCGGGAGCGGGCGGATGTCGCCGTAGCGGCCGGCCGGGTCGAACAGGTCGGCCTCGGCGTAGTCGCGGCGGCGCAGGGCGATGTCGGCGACCATCACGCCGCACCACGCGGCGACGGGCACGCCCAGCGTGATGAGGAAGCCCTGGAACTGGTAGAGGAACTCGCCGCCGAAGAACACCACGTACACGGTGCCGATGATCATGATCACGCCGTCGACGAGCGCGGCGGCGTACCGCGGCAGCTTCACTCCCATCGCGAGCAGCGCGAGCCCGGACGAGTAGATGTCGAGCACCGCACCGCCGACGAGCCCGAGCACCGCGACGAGCGCGAACGGCACGAGGAACCAGGTGGGCAGCGCCGCGGCCAGCGCGCCGATCGGGTCGGACGAGATCGCCGTGCTCAGGTCTGCGGACGACCCGGCGAGCATCAGCCCGAACGAGAAGAGCACCACCGGGGCCACCGCGGCGCCGAACGTCGTCCAGCCGACGACGCCCTTGCCGGACGTGTCCCGCGGGAGGTAGCGGGAGTAGTCGGCCGCGGCGTTCACCCAGCCCAGGCCGAAGCCGGTCATCATGAACACCAGCGCGCCGACGACCTGCTGCGCCGAACCGGACGGCAGCGCCGCGACCGTGCCCCAGTCGACCTGCCCCGCGACCAGCGCGATGTAGACGACGGTGAGCACGGCCGTGACCACCGTGATGACGGTCTGCAGCCGCATGATCAGCTGGAAGCCGAGCACACCCGCCGCGACCGTCAACGCGGCCACGACGATCAGCGCGATCACCATCGTCTCCGTGCCACCGCCCCAGCCGAGCCGGGTGAACACCGTGGCCGTGGCGAGTGTGGCGAGGATCGTGAGGACGGTCTCCCAGCCGACGGTCAGGACCCAGGAGATGAAGGCAGGCAGCCGGCCGCCGCGCACCCCGAACGCCGCGCGGCTCAGCACCATCGTCGGCGCCGAGCCGCGCTTCCCCGCGAGCGCGACGAGGCCGCACAGGAGGAACGAGAAGACGATGCCGATCAGACCCGCAATGAGCGCCTGGGCGAACGAGATGCCGAAACCGAGCGCGAACGCCCCGTAGCTCAGCCCGAGCACGGATACGTTGGCCCCGAACCACGGCCAGAACAGCTGCCGCGGACGGCCGTGGCGCTCCTCGTCCGCGATGACGTTGATGCCGTTGCCCTCGACCTGGAGCACGGCCTGCTGTCCCGCGGGTCGTACGCCCGGATCGCCGTCCGGGGCGTTCTGCACCTCGACCACTTCTGTCCCCTCCCGTGCCGCTGACCGGCGCACGTTATGGGCCGCCGGACGTCCGGTCAACGCGGATGGCGCGCCGGCGCACGTGATCTTAGAAACTCAGTATTCGGTCGATTTGCCCGGGCTCGTAAACGCGGCTGCGCTCGGCCACCGACGGGGGGTGACCGAGCGCAGCCGGGCGTGAATGAAGGTCAGTGGTCGGCAGGGCGGATGTGGTACTCGAAGACCAGCCCGCCGACCGCGAGGAGCAGCAGCACCCCGCCGATCACGAGCAGCCAGACGTAGAAGAACGCCAGCGCGATGCCGCAGAGGGCGGCCGCGCCCGCCAGGGCGATCGGCCAGTAGCTGCCCGGTGAGAAGAAGCCCACGTCACCGGCGCCGTCGGAGACCTCGGCATCCGGGTTGTCCTCAGGGCGCTCCTCGATGCGCCGCGAGACGAACCGGAAGTAGGTGCCGATGATCAGCGCCAGCCCGCCGGTGAGGAACAGACCCGCCATGCCGACGGGCTCCCGGGCCAGCACCGCGTAGACGATGGCGGCCAGGAAGAAGAACGCCATCACGATCTCGAAGATGCGGGATTCGACCTTCATGGCGTTCAGCTCCCGACCGGCAGTGAGGCGGACCGGTGCGTGCGGTCCGTGTTGAACGGATACGTGGTGTAGGCCTCCGGCGAGCAGAGCTGGCCGCACCCGAGCGCGGCCAGCGCCTCACCCGCGGTGTAGGGCGCCCCGGTGGCCGGGTTGTTCTGGGCACGCAGCGCGACCCACCGGTCGTAGAGCGCGGGCTGCAGTGCTCTGACCTCGAAGTTCATCATCGCGTGGTACGAGCCGCACAGCTCGGCGCAGCGGCCGACGAACGCGCCCTCGCGCTCGATCTGGTCGATCTGCCAGACGTTGTCCTGGTCGTTCTTGTCGGGCAGCGGAAACACGTCGCGCTTGAAGAGGAACTCCGGCACGAAGAAGCTGTGGATCACGTCGTTGGACTGCTGGGTGAACTGGATGCGCCGCTGCGTCGGCAGCACGAGCAGCGGGATCGTCTCGCTCGTGCCCAACGTGCTGACGGGGGTGCCGTCCGGCCCGGGGTTGTCCGGGTAGTCGAACCGCCAGTTCCACTGGAAGGCGGTGACGTTCACGCGCACATCCGGATTGGGCTGGTCGGTGTCGACGTAGTTCTGGACGTTGACGGTGAAGCCGAACAGCACCGCCACGATGATCGTCGGGATCACCGTGAACGCGATCTCGACCGGCAGGTTGTACTGGGTCTGGCGCGGCGGCGTGTCGTCGTCGCCCTTGCGCTTGCGGTGGAAGGCGATCGCCCAGAACATCGCGCCCCACGTGATCGCACCCACGACGAGCGCGGCGACGGCGGACCACGTCCACAGCTCGCGCATCGCGTGGGACTGCGGCGTGACTCCCGCCGGCCAGCCGAAGCGCAGGACATCCTGCACCGAGCAACCGGAGGTGAGCGGAATGACCAGAAGGGCCAGGGCCGCAAGCTGGACCACACGCCGCTTCGACCCGCGGCGCTCTTCCCCGCGCTGTGCTCGGCCCACTGCTCGCCGCCTCCCACCCGTCGTATGCGTCTTGTTCGGCCGCGGGTACCCCCGCGGGCGCGTATATTCACGCGCCTTCGACCTCGCGTAGAGACTAGCCGAGCAAGGAGTCGATCCACGCGACCGGGTCGTCACCGGACGGGTCCCGGGCGAGTCGCATACTGCTTCCCGTGTGCGGGCTGCTCGGGCTGCTTGCCGCGCGGGGCGGTGCCCTGTTCGACGACGCTCTCTTCGACGCTCAGTTCGACGAGGCGCTGGCCTGCGCCCGGCACCGGGGCCCGGATGGCACCGGCACGTGGCGCGACCCGGACATCGCGCTCGGGGTCAACCGGCTCGCGGTGGCCGACACGCCGCCACGGCCCACCCACCACGGCGGTCGGTACACCGTCGTCCTCGACGGCACGATCCACAACGAGCGCGCTCTGCGCAACGAGCTCGTCCGCCGACAGGGCGCCGCCCTCGCCACCGGCGGTGCCGCCGACGTCGTCGCCGCCGCGTTCCACCGCTGGGGTCCCGCCGCCCTCGGCCGGCTGCGCGGCACGTTCGCGTTCCTGATCTGGGACGCCCGGGAGCGGGTGCTGTTCGGGGCGCGCGACCCGTTCGGCGTCAAACCGCTCTACGTCGCCACCGGGCCGGGCGGTGCGGCGTTCGCGAGCGAGAAGAAGAGCCTGCTGCGGCTCGCCCCCGCGCTGGGGCTCGTCAACCCGCACACCGACGTGGACCCGGCGGCGCTGCAGTACTACCTGCTGCTGCAGTACGTCCCGGAGCCCGCCACGCTGCACCGGGCCGTGCAGCGCGTCGAGTCGGGCACGTATTTCACGCTGCGCCCCGGCGGGGAGATCGAGTTCGAGCGCTATTTCGTGCCCACCTTCCACGCGGGCGCCGCCGCCGGGACCGGGTCGGGCAGCGCCGCCGGGCTGCACTACCGCATCGCCTCGGTGCTGCGGGACTCGGTGGCCACACGCATGCGGACCGACGCGCCCGTCGGCGCGTTCCTGTCCGGTGGCCTCGACTCCACCGCCATCGCCGCACTCGCCAAGGAGCACGACCCGGGGCTGGTCGCGTTCACCGCCGGCTTCGAGCGCCCCGGCTACACCGAGACCGACCTCGCCGCCGAGACCGCGGACGAGATCGGCGTCAAACACGTCGTGCGCACCGTCACCCCCGACGAGATGACCGCCGCGCTGCCGCTCATCGTCTGGTACCTCGACGACCCCGTCGCCGACCCCGCCCTCGTGCCGCTCTGGTTCATCGCCCGCGAGGCCCGCAAGCACGTCAAGGTCGTGCTCTCCGGCGAAGGCGCCGACGAGCTGTTCGGCGGCTACACCATCTACCGCGAACCGCTCTCGCTCGCCCCGTTCGAACGGGTCCCGGGCGCCCTGCGCGGCCTGCTCGGACGCGCCTCGACCCACCTACCGGAAGGCCTGCGCGGCAAGGACCTGCTGCGCCGCGGCGCCCTCCCCCTCGAACAGCGCTACTACGGCAACGCCCGCATCTTCCGCGACGACCAGCTTGCCGGTGTGCTGCGGCAGTACGACCCCCGCCGCTCCCACACCGACCTGACCGCGCCGCTCTACGCCGAGTCAGCCGGCTGGGACCCGGTCTCCCGGATGCAGTACATCGACCTGTTCACCTGGCTGCGCGGCGACATCCTCGTCAAGGCCGACCGGATGAGCATGGCCAACTCGCTGGAGCTGCGCCTCCCGTTCCTCGACCCCGAGGTGTTCGCAGTGGCGTCCGGGCTCCCGGCTGCGCAGAAGCTGGGCAGGCGGGAAACGAGCCGGGGTATCACGAAGTACGCCCTCCGCCAGGCGTTGCGCGGCGTCGTCCCCGACCACGTGCTGCACCGGCGCACTCTGGGCTTCCCTGTGCCGATCCGGCACTGGCTGCGCGACGAGATCTACCCGTGGGCCCGCGCCGTCGTCCGCGACTCCCAGGCCGACCACCTCGTCGACCTCGCCGCCGTCCAGCGCATGCTCGACGCCCACCGCGACGGCCCCGTCGACCACAGCCGCCGCATCTGGACCCTGCTGGTGTTCCTGATCTGGCACGGCATCTTCGTCGAGGAGCGCATCACGCCCACCCCGATGCCCGAAAAGCCACATTCAGGACCTCTACCGCCCTGATGTGGCTCTTCAGGCCTGTGCGTGGGCCCTAGGGAGGATCCGTTCGATCTCCCCCGCTGCGTCTGGGCCGTAGGCGTCGCGCAGCCGGCTCAGGGCGCCTGGGCGGTCCCACGTCCACTCCTGCGGCCCGTCGGTCTCCAGCACCTGCACCGCGATGAGCGAGCCGAGCTGGGCGCCGCGCTCCAGCGACAGCCCACCGGAGACGGCGGCGAGGAAGCCGGCGCGGAAGGCGTCGCCGACGCCCGTCGGGTCGACCTTGCCGGTCTCCGGGACCACGCCGACCTTGAGTGTCTCGGGCCCGTGGATCTCCACGCCCTTCTCGCCGTGCGTGGTGACGCGGATGTCGATGCGCTCGGCCACGTCGGACTCGGTCCAGCCGGTCTTCTGGAGCAGGAGCTCCCACTCGTAGTCGTTGGTGAGCAGGTACCTGGCCCCGTCGACGAGCCTGCGGATCTCCGGCCCCTCCATGCGGGCCAGCTGCTGCGAGGGGTCCGCGGCGAACGGGACGCGCAGCTCACGGCACTGGTCGGTGTAGCTCAGCATCGTCGCCGGGTCGTTGGCCCCGATCAGCACGAGGTCCGCGCCGCGCTCGGCGAGCGGCGCGAGCGGGATCTGCCCCGAGCGGGCCATGGCGCCGGTGTAGAAGGACGCGATCTGACGCATGTCGTCGTCGGTGGTGCAGACGAACCGGGCGGTGTTGACGTCATCGCAGACGAGCACGGCCGAGCAATCGACGCCGTTGGCCTCCAGCCGTGCCCGGTACTCGCCGAAGTCAGCGCCCACGGCGCCGACCAGGATCGGCGACTGCCCGAGCACACCGAGTGCGAAGGCGATGTTGCCGGCCACGCCACCGGGCCGGATCACCATGTCGTCGACGAGGAAGCTGAGCGACAGTCGGTCGAGCTGGTCCATGACCAACTGGTCGACGAACCGCCCTGGAAAATGCATGAGTTGATCGGTGGCGATGGACCCGGTCACGGCGATAGGCACGGCACGGCAGCCTACCGGCCCCCTGACGCGACGAACCCCGGCTCGGGAGCCAAAGCTCCCCGCCGGGGTTCGTGGTAGCTCACAAACGCTGTTCGACGCTGGGTGACCGTCAGTTGAACGAGTCGCCGCAGGCGCACGACCCGCCGGCGTTCGGGTTGTCGATCGTGAAGCCCTGCTTCTCGATGCTGTCGACAAAGTCGATCACGGCGCCCTGGAGGTAGGGAGCGCTCATCCGGTCGACACCGACCTTCAGGCCGTGGAAGTCGCGGAAAAGGTCGCCGTCGAGCGAGCGGTCGTCGAAGAACAGCTGGTAGCGAAGGCCGGCACAGCCGCCGGGCTGCACGGCGATGCGCAGGTGCATGTCGTCGCGGCCCTCCTGATCCAGCAGGGCGCGAGCCTTGGTGGCGGCGGCGTCCGTGAGCTCAACGCCGTGCGTCTCGGTCTCGGCGATGGTGTTGTCGACAGTCATGGCTCTCCAAACAGCGAGCGGGACGGTGCTGTTCCCGAGATTTGGGTGGTACCCGGTCTCCTGAGGCAATAGTAGGCCTCGGTAGCCGGATCGCGTCCACGGCGCCGCCGCGAGCGGGTGATCCGGGCCACCCGCCCCTCGTCAGCGCCCTCCTCAGCGACTCCAGGTGGCGGCCACGTGCTCGGCGAGCGCAGCCAGGGTTCCGGCGGGGTCGGCCAGCGATGCCTCCACTCCACCTGCGTGGTCGGCCACCCCGTACGCGGAGTCGACGCCGACCGCCGCGGCCTCCCTGCGCCCGACAGTCACCTGCCCGGCCAGCACGATGCACGGGACGCCCCGGTCGGCGGCGCCCCTGGCCACGGCGGTGATGAGCTTCCCGCGCAGCGACTGCCAGTCGAAGCTCCCCTCGCCGGTGATCGCAAGCTGGGCCTTGTCCAGCTCCGCGTCCAGCCCGACGAGCTCGCGCACCAGCCCGGCGCCCGACACCCGAGTGGCCCCGCACGCCAGCAGCGCCGCGCCGAGCCCGCCTGCCGCGCCCGCACCGGGCTCGTCGCGGACGTCCACGCCGAGGGACTCGGCCAGCACCCCGGCGAACCGGGTCAGCGCCGCGTCCAGCTCCGCCACCGCGTGCTCGTCGGCGCCCTTCTGCGGGCCGAACACCGCAGCGGCCCCGTGCTCTCCGAGCAGC
Organism: Pseudonocardia aurantiaca; assembly: GCF_039526725.1. Lineage (NCBI taxonomy): Bacteria > Bacillati > Actinomycetota > Actinomycetes > Pseudonocardiales > Pseudonocardiaceae > Pseudonocardia > Pseudonocardia aurantiaca. Next base: position 3,649 of record NZ_BAAAJG010000011.1, on the reverse strand, counting down.
GGGTTGTCCACGTCGGCCGCCGCGACGAGCCGCACCCCGCCGAGGTCGGGTGTGCCGGTGAGCCGGGCGCAGCCTGCCAGGGCGGCGCCGCCGTCCGCGACCGGCTGCCCGGCCTCGTCGACGGCGACGGCCCCGAGCGCGGCGAGCATGCCCGCGCCGCCGTCGGTGGTGGCCGAGCCGCCGAGCCCGATGACGACCTCGGTCACACCGGCGTCCCGGGCGTCGGCGACCAGCTCGCCGACCCCGCGGGAGGTGACCGTGCGTGCGACCGCCGGCACCCGCTGCTCGCGGGGCACGAAGTGCAGGCCGCACGCAGCCGCCGACTCCAGGTAGGCGGTGCTGCCGATCTGCAGCCACCGAGCAGGCACCGGGTCGCCGAACGGGCCCGTGACGTCCAGCTCGTGCCAGGTGCCGCCGAGGGCGGTGTGCAGCACCTCGACGAAGCCGGTGCCGCCGTCCGCGAGCGGGAGCAACCGCATCTCGTCGTCTGGGGCTGTGCGCGACCAGCCCGCAGCGATCGCCTCGGCCGCAGCCGTCGCGCTGAGGGTGCCGCCGAAGGAATCCGGTGCCACGACCACTCGCATGCGCCGGACCCTACAGTCAGGGGCCTGGTTGCCGGTCCAGTGAATTCTCGCTGCCCGTAAGGTGATGTCCGTGAGGTTCCTGCGCCGTTCATCGCCGTCCGAGGTCGTCGCCGACCAGTCGGGATCCGACGCCGCGCAGGGCCCTGCCGAGTCGACTCGCACCGCGGGCAAGGGCCGCCCCACGCCGAAGCGCCGCGAGGCCGAGGGCAAGCGCCGCGGCCCGGCCCCGCCCCCGCCGCGCACGCAGCGCGAGGCGTCCCGCCTGGCCAAGGCGAACCGGCCGGACAAGGACGAGCGCCGCCGCGCCGCGGCCGAGCGCCGGGAGCGGATGGCGGCAGGCGACGACCGCTACCTGATGCCGCGCGACCGCGGGCCGGTGAAGGCCTACATCCGCGACCTCGTGGACTCCCGCCCGCACATCATGGGTCTGTTCATGCCGCTCGCGGTGGTGGTGGTGGTGTCGCTGCTGGTGCCGGTCCCGGCCGCCCAGCAGTACCTCAGCCTCTTCAGCCTCATCGCCCTCACGGTCATGATCGTCGAGGGGATCTTCCTCGGCATCACGATCACCAGGAAGGCGCGCGAGCGGTTCCCCGACGAGCACGTGGGCGCGCTGGGCACCGGGTGGTACGCCTTCACGCGGGCGAGCCAGCTGCGCAAGCTGCGGATCCCGAAGCCGCGCGTGCAGCGGGGCGCGAACCCCTGATCGGCGGGCCCGCCACAGGAAAGTCCTACGCCTCGTGGAGGCTCATCGGGCCGTAGACCTCGGTGTCGCCGTCCAGCAGCGTCACGGCGTCCACACCCCGGTTGCGCAGCTCGCGCCACTCGTCGGTGAACCAGCCCTCCGCCTGCTGCTGGTCGTCGAACTCCTCGTCGGGGCCCTCGATCGGTCCACCCGACGCATCCAGGTACCGCCAGCGGAACGTCACAATGGGAGGTTAGTGCCCCCCGCCGGAGATCCGGCGGGGGACACTTGCCGCGTGACCTCCCGCCGCACCCTCGTACTCGGCGGCACCCGGTCAGGAAAATCGCGCTACGCGGAGGACCTCCTGCCCGCGGACGCGCCCGTCCGCTACGTGGCCACGGGCCGCCGACACGACGACGACCCCGAGTGGTCCGCGCGGATCGACGTGCACCGGGCCCGGCGGCCCGCGAGCTGGACTACGCTCGAGCACGTCGACGTCGCGGCGCTCGTGCGCACCGGCGGCGGCCCGCTGCTCGTCGACGACCTCGCCACCTGGCTCACCGGCGTGCTGGACGACGCGGGGGCCTGGGATGCACCTGTTGTCCCATCCGAGGTGAACGCCGAGGTCACCGCCCTGGTGGACGCCGTTGCGGCCGCCCCAGGACCGGTGGTGCTCGTGTCCGCCGAGGTCGGGTTGGGGATCGTGCCGGCCACCCGCGCCGGACGCCTGTTCCGCGACGAGCTGGGCGCGCTCAACGCGGCCCTGGCGGCAGTGTCCGACGAGGTGCTGCTGCTTGTGGCCGGCCTGCCGGTGCGCCTCAAATAGACCCCCACCCGGACGTGGCCGCCTCGGTCGCTCGCTGTAGGAAGTGCCCGTGGATCTGCCTGCCGTCACCCGTCCGGACGTCGAAGCGCGCCGCGCAGCCGTCGCCCGGCACGCCGAGCTCGCCGTCCCCGATGGGGCGCTCGGGCGCCTCGCCGAGCTGGGTGTGTGGCTCGCCGCCGCGCAGGGCAAGTGCCCGCCGCGGCCGCCGAGCAGGGCCAGGGTGGTGGTGATCGCCGGCGACCACGGCATCACCGCCGCCGGCGTCTCCGCCCACCCGGCGGGCACCACGCTGCGGCAGGTTGTGGCCGTGCACCAGCAGAGCGCGCCAGTGGCCGTGCTGGCGCGGGTGGCGGGCACGAGCGTGCGGGTGGTCGACGTCGCGCTCGACCACCACGTCCCCGAGGACGCGCTGAGCAGCGGGTACCGGGTGCGCCGCAGCAGCGGCCGCATCGACCGCGAGGACGCGCTGAGCGCTGAGGAGACCGAGCACGCCTTCGCCATCGGCAGGCGCCTCGCCGACGAGGAGGTGGACGCCGGAGCCGACCTGCTCATCCCGGCATCGCTCGGCGTCGGCGCCACCACACCCGCCTCGACGCTCGTGGCCGCGCTGACCGGCACCGAGCCGGTCGCCGTGATCGGACGCGGCAGCGGCATCGACGACAACGCCTGGATGCGCAAGGCCGCGGCCGTCCGGGACGCGCTGCGGCGCGGCCGCCCGCACATCCGCGAGCCGCTGACCCTGCTGCAGGTCGTCGGCGGGGCGGACATCGCCGCGCTCGCCGGCTTCTGCTTGCAGGCGGCGCTGCGGCGGACGCCGGTGCTGCTCGACGGGCTCGTCGTCGGCGCCGCCGCCCTGGTGGCCGACGAGTTGCGGCTCGGCGCCCGCGACTGGTGGCTCATGGCCCAGCGCTCCCCCGAGCCCGCCATGACGCTCGTCGGCGAGCACCTCGACCTGGAGCCGATCCTCGACCTGGGCGTCCGCCTCGGCGACGGGACGGGCGCGGCGGCCGTCGTGCCGCTGCTGCAGATGTCCGCGCGACTGCTCGCCGAGTCGGTCACGGCGGAGGACCTCGGGATCGCGTGAGGTCCCTGGCGCTGGCGCTCAGCTGGCTGACGGTGCTGCCGGTGCGCGCCGGCACCCCGGACGCCGGGGTGGCGGCCGGCGCCCTGCGCTGGGCCCCGGTCGTCGGAGCCCTGCTCGGTGCTGCCGCGGGCGGGGTGCTGGTCGGGCTGGCGGCGCTCGGCGTGCCGTCGCTCGTGGCGGGCCTGCTGACCGTCGGGTTCCTGGCGCTCGCCACCCGCGGCATGCACCTCGACGGCCTGGCCGACACCGCGGACGGGCTCGGCTGCTACGGCCCGCCGGAACGCGCGCTGGCCGTGATGCGCGACGGGGGCGCAGGCCCGTTCGCGGTGGTGACACTGATCGTGGTGCTCGGGGCGCAGGCGGCATCCCTCGCCGCCATCGCCCCGTACGGCTGGCGCGCGGTCGCCGCCGCCGCGCTGGCCGCGGCCGCCGGGCGCGCGGCGTTCGCCTGGGTCGCCCGGCGCGGGGTCGCC
>NZ_BAAAJG010000010.1:430596-446597 GCF_039526725.1 Pseudonocardia aurantiaca | reverse complement strand
ACTGACGATCTCCTTGTGGCACCTTCAGCGATCACAACGAGGGAGCCACGCCGGAACAGATATCAGCGATCCTCGGTCGCTAGGGGTTTGGCGTTTGTGCAGAGTTTCAGGGGCTCCGCGTCGTCACGCCCGCGCCCCGGCGTCTGGTCGCGGGCAAACCTCAGAACCGCGCGACGATCTGCTCGAACAGGTCGGCGAGCTCCTGCGGACGGGACAGGAGCGGAAAGTGCGAGCCTCCGATGAGGAGCGCATCGCGGCCGGTCAGCAGCGTGGCCGCCCACGTCGCCCATGCGTCAGAGACGGCGCGGTCGTCGGTCGCCTTGACGTAGCTGGCCGGAACGGCAGGAATCGTGGGCTTCGACGTCGGTCCGGCGACGCCCGTCACCGATTGGCGCACGAGATGCGAGATCGCCTCGTCGGCGAGCGCCGGATCGAGGTCATGGAAGAAGTACTCCCGCGCCGCGTCGGGCGCCATGGTGATCAGTCCAACGTCGTCCGGGGTCCAGTCGGCAGGGTCGGCCGAGATCACCGGGAGCGGTTCGTCCTCGTACTCGCCAGGCGGCAGGTTGATGCACGAGCAGAGGTAGATGATCCCCTCGACCGGGATCCGGTCCGGGAGCCGCATCGCTGTCCAGCCGGCGATCGAGTGTCCGACGACGACAACGGGATCGGGAGCCGACCCGAACGCGGACGCAACGACATCGAGGTATGCGTCTGGATCCGCTGTCGTGTCGCTGACGGGCAGATCGACCGTAAGGACTCGGTGGGAGCGCCGCTCGAGCTCGTCGCGCAGCTTTCCCCAGCACCAGGAGGTTTGGAAGCCGCCGTGGATCAGCCCGAAGGTGGTCATGATGTTCCCCTAACGAGGTTCGGAGAAGTCGGTGTCAGCGGATCGTCCCGGCTCGCGTGAGGGAGTCGACTTCTATCGGCCGTGAAGCCCGGGTGGCCGGCTGCGCGGATTGCCGAGCCGCTCGGGATCGCCCAGGTCACGGTCCACAAGTGGGTCCGCCGGTCCCGGTCCGGCACCCTTACCGAACGGCGTTAGAAAACTAGCGCCAGGTCGAAGCCAGTTCAAGACCTCGGTGCCGAAATGTCGAGCTCTCGTGTGCGCCTGACCTCCGCGTCGGGCGATGTTGTGCATCGCGATGGGTGGCGGCATCGTCGGTGGTTGAACCACGCACCAATCACCGTTAGATTATTGGGGTGTCGGACGTTCACGTGGCCGTGGAAGACTTCGATCACCACAGCGAGGAGTTCGCCGAGCACTGGCGGGAGCAGTACGCCGATCTCCGCGAACGGTGTCCCGTCGCTCGGACGTCCCGGCACGGCGGCTACGCGGTCGTCACGCGCTACGACGACGTCATGCGCGTGCTGCGGGACCCGGCCACCTTCGCCTGCGGCCGGGATCTGGAGTTCGACGGGCGCCGGACCGGCGGTGTGACCGTGCCGGTGAACCCGGTACGGATGGGCATGATGGAGATGGACCCACCGGAGTCGGTGGCGTATCGCCGGGTCCTCGCGCCGCGGTTCTCGGCCAAGGCGATCCAGGAGTACCGCCCGCGCATGGCGGAGATCGTCAGCTGGACGCTGGACCGGGTCGTCGAGTCGGGCCGGATCGACTTCGTCGACGACCTGGCCAATCCGCTTCCCGCGCTCGTGTCGCTGGACTACTTCGGACTGCCGCTCGACAAGTGGGAGGCATACGCGACGGCCCTCCACAAGGCTGCCTACCGGGAGAAGGGTTCGGCCCGCGCCGTCGGCGAGCTGCTGACGGACCTTGCCGGCATCGTGGCGGAGCGGAGGAGGACCGCCGGTGAGCGCGGCGACATCGTCGATCGGCTGCTGACGGCCGAGATCGACGGCGCCACGATGGACGACGAGACCGTGACAGAGATGCTGTTCATGCTGCTGAACGGCGGGATCGACACGTCGACCGCCCTGATCGCCAGCATGTTCCGCTACCTCGGTGAGAACCCGGACGAGCGCGCCCGGCTGGCGGCGGACCCGTCGCTCATCCCGACCGCGGTGGATGAGATGTTGCGCTACTTCACCCCGGGGACGGGCGTCGCACGGACGGTCATGCAACCGGTGGAGCTCGGGGGCGTGCAGCTGCAGCCGGGGGAGCGGGTGTTGCTGGCGCTCGGCTCCGCGAACAACGACCCGGACACCTTCCCGGAGCCCGACACGATCAGGCTCGACCGTGGCAACAACAGCAAGCACCTCGCCTTCGGCAACGGTGTGCACCGTTGTCTCGGGGCCTTCCTCGCGCCGGCGGAGATGATCGTCCTGCTGGAGGAGGTGCTCGGGCGCATCCCCGACTACGAGATCGACTCGGTGGCGGTGCTCCGCTACCCGACGATCCCGCTGATCAACGGCTACATCGCCATGCCTGCGACGTTCACCCCCGCGGAACGGGTGCTGGCCGGCTTCGACTCGCAGCTGCCGGTGCGGGCGTCGGCGGTCCGCGGGGGATCGTCCTGTTAGGAGCTCGATGACCGCATCACACCGGTCGGCCGCAGAGGAGCTGCTGGCCGGCTTGCCCGGCAGGCCCGCGCACCGCAGGCGAGTCGCCCGGGAGCCCGTCAGCGCCTACGCGATCCACTCCTGGTGCGACGCGATGGGGGAGACGACTCCCGCATTCACTGATGCGGCGCCTGTCGCACCCCCCGCGACGTTGCAGATGTGGACCTTCCCGGGACTGCGGCCGGGCCGTTCGCTGGATGCGGGGCCCGCGGAGCCGGGCGACCTCGACGAGTCGGTGCGTGCCACGCTGGCAGGGCTCGGCTACTCCGCGACGCTCGCGGTGCGGACTGATCAGGTGTTCGAGTCGGATCTCCGTCCCGGCGACGTGGTCGTGGCCGAGAACGCCTATCTCGACGCAACCGGGGAGAAGCGGACGGCACTGGGGCGAGGCTTCTTCGTGCGGAGCCGTACCGAGTACGGGACCGTCTCGGGCCGTCCGGTGGGTGTCGTGATCATGACCGTGCTCCACTTCGCTCCGGCTGCGTCGACTCAACGACCTCCGGGACCTTCGTCGACCGCGATGTGCCGGGACGGGACTGCACACGGTCGCCCGGGAGAGCTCAACCCCGGCTGCGAGTTCGGCCGGGTCCACGTCCCGGTCACCGCGACCCAGATCATCGCTGGAGCCCTCGCGACACGGGATTTCTACCCGGTGCACCACGACGTGACCTTCGCGCGTGCGCACGGCAACGCCGATATCGTGATGAACATCCTCACCACGAACGGGTTACTGGCCCGCGTCGTGGGCGAATGGACCGGCGCAGCGCGACTGCGTCGGCTGGTCACGACGCTGCGGGCACCCGCTTCGCCGGGGGAGGTATTGAGCGTCTCCGGCCGTGTCGAGACGATGGTCGGGACCGAGGTCGTCGTGTCCGCTCGTGCCGCGACCGGGTCTGTGGTCCATGCCGAGGCCGTGGCGACCGTTGTGCGGTGATTTCTGAGCCGGGGATCACCGCCCATCCCAGCGGCGATTGGGTCACCTAGCAGAGCTCATTCGAGGTCGTGGATTGCGCCGCTGGAGTACGGCGAGTTGGTGGCGCAAAACCAGGATCTCGATCTCCTTGGCGGTCTCGGATCGGGCGAGAAGGATAATCCGACCCAGGATCCTGACCAAGGTGAGGTAAGTCAGTCGCAGCGCCACCGGTGGATCATGCCGGGCCCGCCGGCGACCAAGCAGCAGGTCAGCGAACGTGAGCCGAGTTTTCGGGCACCCACAGGCGTGGCTAACGCGCTGGATCACCGTCCCCTGCATGCGAGACCGCACCCTCGCCATCGGCGGTTGCGGTGATCCTCCGCCGGGTGGCTGTCGCCTGCGCCTTGAAAGTTCCTCTCCGTAGGGTGACTGAGCTCTCGGGAGGCTGAGCTTTCCGGTGAGGAACTTTCGTCTTCCTGTCTTGAACCCAAGTGCGGCAGCTAGTGGGAGTTGCCTGTGCTGTGCCACTCGCCGCAAAGGAAGATGCGGCCGCCAGGACGCTGCTCCAAGCAGCGACACTCCTCGTCGCATGAGACACTGTCGACTGTCCTGCGCTAAGCTAAGCGCCTCCGGCGCCTCGCGCAGCACAGGAAGGCGCTAGTGCGCGCCTAGAGGCCTCAGGTTTCTGCCCCGGTCTGTAGCAAACTACTCGATGCAAACACGGGGGGCGCCCGGCGGACACCTGCCCGGCCTTAGTTTGCAGATGTCTCCGGCGTGCCTAGGATGCCGATTGCCAACAGGACGTTAGCCCCGGCTCTTCATGAGTGGGTCGGCATGTCGGGGGCGTGTAGACGAAAGCGCCTCGCCACCAGGGGAAACTGAGCTTGCTGAGGGCTCAGTACAACCTGATGGAGAGGCACTTTCGAGGTGCAGGCTACAACGACGCGACCGAGGATCACCGCAACCGCCGATGGTGAGGGCGTGGTGTCGCACGCGGGGTCGCAGTAGCGGTTCTGGCGGCGGTGCTTCCCGCCCTGCGGGCGGGCCGGGTGTCCCCGATGCGGGCGTTGCGGGAGGCGTAGGGCGGGATTCGGGCCTACGGAACCGGGCGGCCTGGGGAACGGCGGCGGCGGCGGCGGGAGCGCCGGAGCGGGAACGAACCTGTTGCGCGAGCCGGGGCTTGTGGTAGCGTCCCGGCTGCCTGATCTTCGGGTTGGGGTTGCGGTGGTGGTTCTGGTTGGTTGCTGACGTTGCGCAACGGGCCGGGGCCGCTCGCCGCAGGGGCTGCTGGATGTGACGTCTTACCGTCTGGCTGCGGGTCGCTGCCTCGGGCGCGACGTGTTTGCCCTCTGTGGTTCCACGTGTCTGTTTCTCTCTGTTTCTCTGTGTTTCTGCAGGTCAAGGCGCTAGTCCGCCATCTGCACCTCTGTGGTTCTTCCTCTCGGGACTGACTGTCCTTCGGCGATCTCAGGAGCTTCCGACATGGGTTGGGTGTCTGTTCACGACGGTGGGGCCGCTGGCCTCGCCGTGCGTGCTGACGCCCCCGTGCGGTTGCGGCTCTCGCCGGGGGAGCGGTTGTGGGCGGTGGTCCGGTGGGTGCTGGGTCTGGCCGCTGCCGTGGTGGTGCTGTGGTTCGGCGCGGCGTTCCTCGCGGCGTCGCCGGCGGCTGCGGCGGTCGCGGTTCCGGTTGCGGCTGTGCAGGTCTCCCAGAAGGGAGGCATCAGCAGACCTGCGGGCGGTAAGAACAACGGCGGTAAGAAGAAGGATCCCGGCAGTGGCTCCGGTAGCGGTTCCGGCAGTTCCGGCAGCAGTTCCGATTCCAACTCCGGCTCGGACTCGGGCTCTCGCTCGAACGATTCCGGCTCGAACAACTCCGGCTCGAACGGTCGCAGCTCGAACGACAGTTCGGGTTCGAACAACCGCTCCGACTCCGCGAGCCGGAACTCGGACAGCTCGAACTCGAAGAGCTCGGACTCGGGCACGTCGAACGCCCGGAACTCGAACAGCGCGAACAGCTCGAACACGGCCAACGCGGCGTCGACGAAGAAGGCCAAGAACACGGGCGCCAGTGCGGAGCCGGCGAGCGATACTTCGGGCGGGTCGGCTGCGCGGCAGTCCAACTCGCGCAACCAGACTTCGGCCAATAACGCCGGCGACAACAAGTCGGGGCGCAACTCCGGGCAGAACCAGTCCGCCGCCACGGACTCCTCGTCGAAGAAGTCGCGGAACCAGCAGTCCGCTTCCGCGGGCGACGAGCGAAACGCGCAGGACGCGGCGCGCAGCACGAACGACAACTCCGACCAGCAGTCCGGCCGGCAGGCCGACGGTGAGGGCCAGCGGCAGCGTGGCGACGACCAGTCGGATGCCAAGAAGGCCCGCCAGCGTTCTGAGGCGAACCAGCGGGACAACCAGTCCCGGAACCGGAACGGTGACGACGGCGCGGATATCGCCGCGACGGCCACCGATGCCGCGGAGAAGGCGCGCGACGAACTGCGGGCCCGGGTGGCTGTCGAAGCCGAGCGGGTCAGCACCACCGTCCGGGAGCGGATCGGTGATGCGCAGCAGGAACTGGTTCGTGGCCGCGCCTCCGACAACCAGCGCGCCGTCAACTCGAACGACAACTCGAACGACAACTCGAACGACACCCAGAACCAGAACGAGCGGAACAGCCGGAACAACAAGCGGGACAACGGTGGCAACGACCGGAACACCGATTCCGGCACCCCGTCCGGCACCCAGTCCGGCAAGGGTAAGAACGCGGACGCCGACGCGGTCGAGCGTGTCGCCGAGCCGTGGCTGCGGCTGGCCGAGGACGTGACCGGTGGCGCGGCCGACCGGGAGCTGGCCCAGGTGCGGGAGAAGCTGAGCGCGGCGCTGGACGAGCGCGGTGCGCGGGGCGCGGACACCGCGACCGGTGAGAGCACGGACGGGCGCTCCGCGGGCGAGGGGCGTTCGACCTCGGCCGGGGCGACGGCGAAGAAGGTCCGCGACGAGGTTGCGCGGCGAGTGTCGCAGCGGCTGGGGTCGGCGACGGCCGGCGCGGACTCGGCGGGCGGGAACGCCGGCTCGGGCCGCGGGTCGAATGCGGACCGGGGTGCGCGGGACACCGGGAAGGTCGAGGACCGGGTTCGGGCCGAGGTCGAGCGGTGGGTGTCGGAGCTGGCGTCGAACGACTCCCGCCCCGCGGTCACCGACGGTGACGGCGCGACGGGGGCCGGGCGGGCGGTGCAGGCCGCCCGGCGCGCGACCACCGACGCCGCGGACGCCGCGACCGAGCGGGGTGGTTCCGGTTCGGTGGACCGCGCGGAGATGCGCCGTTGGGTGGCCGGGCAGGCCAAGTCGGTGCGCGCGGCGGTCGCCGAGAACGGTGACGTCGCGGGTGCGGTGGAGAACGTCGTGGACGGGTTGCGGGAGTTCGTGCCCGACGCGGTGCGGGCGGCCTCGAAGCGGTCCGGGGTGTCGGACGCGGAGCTGCAGCGGGCGGGGCAGAAGAAGTCGGACCGGGCGGACCGGGCGGACGGGGCGGACGCGCAGGGCGTGTGGGCGGCGCTGCTGGAGTCCTCGGGTGCGCGGGACGGCGCCCCCGCCGAGCGGGTCGCGGTGACCGAGGTGTCGCTGCTCTCGGTGAACCCGACGGGCCGCAGCTCGCGCGGCCCTCCGCGGGACGGGGAGTGGGTCGATGGCGAGTGGGTGGCCGATGACCAGGACGACCGGTACGACGATTCGGCGGCGCAGACCGAGCGGGTGCTCGAGGGCCGGATCAAGGCCGACAACAACCGCGAACAGCTGGCGCAGGAGAAGAAGAAGGTCAGCGCCGGTGAGGTGAGCGCCGCCCAGCACGCGAAGAACCAGCGGGAGTCCCGGCAGCAGGCCGAGCAGCTCGCGGCCGACCGGGCGCAGCTGTCCCCGGAGCGCAACGACCTGATCGACCAGGTCGTGGACGGGCACCAGGAGCTGACCGCGCGGGAGAAGCAGCTCGCGGCGGAGGAGAAGAAGGTCGCCGCCGGCACCGTGGACAAGCGGACCCACGCGCGGAACGTGGCGGCGTTGGAGACGCAGCGGGAGAAGGTGTATGAGGCCACCGACGAGCTGATGGCGGCCACCGACCACAACCCGGGCGTGGTGCCCGAGGACGGCATCGACGGCGAGGGCGCGGCCGCGGGTTGCGGGTCGAGCGGGGTGTTCGTCGAGTGCGGCGCGGTGAGCGAGAACGCCGACGGCAAGCGGGACCAGGACCGGTGTGTGGCCTTGGCCGGGGTGTCGGGCGGGTGTGGGGCGCAGTCCAAGTCGGGCGACAACGAGGGTTCCGCGTCGTGCACCCTGTCCGGTGCCGGCCGGGGGTGCGGCAGCAGCGCCACCAGCCGCGACGATCGGGGTGAGCTGGCCACGGCGTCCGCGCGTTGCTCGGGGGATGCGCGGAGCTGTGGTCAGCACAGCCTGGCCACCCCGGACGGGGCGGCGGCGGCGTGCACCTCGGGTTCGGGTGGTTCGTGCCGCAGCGACTCGACGGGCCCGGCCACGCAGCCCGGCACAGCGCCGGGGTCGCGGGATGGGTCGGGGCGTGACACGGCGGCGTCGGCGGCGTGCACCGGTGAGTGCGGCACCCAGACCTATGCCGACCGGTGGAAGGCCGAGTCCGGCTGCGACACCAAGGCTGGGGCGTGTGACAGCAGGTCCAGCGGCTCCGGCAGTGACGACCAGGCCGCCATCCGCGCCGCGAACACCCGCGAGCGGGGCGGCGAGGCCCGCTCGGTCGCCTACACCGGCGGCAACGGCGATGGCGGCAGCACGGTCAGCCGGGGCGCGGGTAGCGGGTCGGCGCGTTGTGAGTCGGCCGCGGGTTGCGGCACCTCCAGTTCGGTCGAGCTGGGTGACGGCGCGGGTGACGTGAGCGCCGACGCCGGGGTCGACTGCGACGGCACCTGCGCGGGCACCGCCGCCGCCACCTCCGACGGCGGCCACCAGGCCACCCCGGCAGCCGACCCCACCGCCACTGCCGCCACCGCCGTGCGCGCGCCGGCGACCACGACCAACGGGTCGGCGAACTGCACGGTCAGCGCGGGTGGCTGCGACGCCCACAGCGGCACCGAGACCGGTAGCGCGGACGAGGCCGGCACCGCGGGCGGCAGCGACGCCACCGTCAAGGTAGACGGCACCGGCACCGGCGCGGCCGCCACCGGCGGCTCGGCCAACGGGGTGCGGGCGGCCGCCGCCCAGTCGAGCACCGGCAAGGCCACCTGCGAGGCCACCGCCGGTGGCTGCCAGGCCCACAGCGGCACCGAGCTGGACAGCCCGGTCGACCAGCAGCGGGCCTGGCAGGCCCGCCGGTCCGACCGCACCGGCACCGGCACCGGCACCGGCAACCGGGTTCGGCAGGCCGCGCTGACCGACGGCGACGCCACGGCGTCCAGCACGGCGGGGTCGAGCGTGGACTGCGGCGGCGCCGCGGCCTGCACCGGCAAGGCGGCCGCCGAGACCACCGGCACGGTCACCGGCACCCCCGCGGTGGCGGGCGGCCCGGCCCCGGTGCGGGAGACCAGCGCGTCCTCCAACTGCACCACCGCCGCGGGCGACTGCTCGATCCAGGCCGCCTCGCAGGTCGGCGACTCCGCGGCCGCGCCGTCCCGGGCCGACCGGCGTGCCGCGGCGGCGGGTGGGCAGCCGGTCGCCGGGCGGGAGCTGGTGGCGTCCAGCACCGCGGGCGCGCGGGCCGACTGCGACAGCGCCCTGTGCACCGGCTCGGGTGCGAGCAAGACCTCGGGCTCGGCGTCGGGTGACGTGACCGGGGTGCGCGACAGCACCGCCACCTCGACCTGCTCGGTGCACGGCACGGGTGGCGGCTGCGACGCCGCCTCCGACACCACCGTCACCGACCGCAACCCCACTGCCGACCCCGCCGGAGCGGCGAGCGGTGTGGTGGCGGTGGCCGGTCCGGTGAGCGTGTCGAACGCGACCGCCGCCGTGAACTGCGACAGCACCGACGGCACCGGCGGCACGTGTGGTGGCAGCGCCGTCTCGGAGACCAGCGCCCGCGACACCGCGGTGTCGCCGCACGCCCGCGGCACGAAGGCGTCCGCGGACTGCACGGTGACCGGCGGTGGCTGCTCCGGCGAGTCCACCTCGTCCGCGTCGTCGGCGCCGGACTACGTCGTCGTCGACCCGGTGACCGGGCTGCCGGTGGCGGGCCAGCCGGCCAGCGGCCCGACCTCCACGTCGTCGTCGACCGCGACCCTGTCCTGCGCGGCGGGCGCGAACTGTTCGGGCACGGTGAACACCAGCACCGCCGGGTGGGACGGGGCGGTCAACGGCGGCGCGCCGCGCACCTCGACCGGCACCGCGTCCTGCACCGCGGGCACCGGTGACTGCCAGGTCCGGTCGGTGTCGCAGGCCTCCACCGGCTCCGGCGCCGCGGTGGCGCTGGCCGGCTCCCAGGCCGGCCCCACCCAGACCGGGACCGGGACCGGGACCGGGACTGGGACTGGGACTGGGCGGGGGGTCAACGCGGCGCGGCTGACCGCGGGCCCGTCGGCGGCGTCGGCCGCGGGTGCCGCGCTGACCTGCGAGGGCCAGGGGGCGTGCACCGGGAAGGTGTCCAGCGCGGCCACCGCGACCGACCCGTCGGTCTCGCCGGACCCGCGCGGCTCCCGCAGCGAGGGCTCGTGTGCCGGGGTGACCGGTGGGGTGTGCCAGGCCGTCACGAACTCCGGTGCCTCCTCCGGCCCGGACGCCAACGTGATCGCGCCGCTGGTTCAGGCCCGCTCGACCGCGAACGCGACCGTCTCCGAGGGCACCGTCGGGGAGCAGCCCGCCGGCCAGGACCAGCCGGGTCAGCCGGGTCAGGACCAGCCGGCGACCCCGCCGGCGCCGACCGCGCCCGGTTCGAGTGCGAACTCGGGTGGGCCGACGGTGCCGGGCGCGTCCAGCTGGACGAGCGCCTCGGCGATGCTGGACTGCGCCGGTTCGGCCGCTGGTTGTGTGGGCACCGCCTCCAGCTCGGCGGCCGGCAGCGACGGCCCGGCCGCGTTGAACGGTGCCACCGGGGCGCGGGGCCCACCGGCGGGCGGCACCACCACCAGCGCGAGCTGTGCCAGCGGGCAGTCGGCCTGCCAGGCGCAGACCAGCTCCACCGCGGGATCCGGCCAGGTCGTGGCCGACATCATCGCCGAACAGCAGAACAGCACCGCTGCCCAGTTGGCCGCCCAGGCCAGGCAGGCGGAGCAGGCAGCCGCGGACGCAGCGCGCATCGCGAGGCGCGTGGGTGCCACCGACGAGCAGAAGAAGACCGCCGCCGACGCTGCGAAGGCAGCCGACGAGGCGGGCAAGGCCGCCACCCAGGCAGCCGAGCTGGCGAAGAAGCCGGTCCGGAACGCCCCGGCGACGATGGCCCAGTCGACCGCGGCCGCGCAGTGCGCCGGCCCCGACTGCCAGGCCGTCACCACCGGCGCCACCTCGGGCATGGCGGGCGACTCGCGGACGAAGGCGAGCTGCACGGCCGCCGACGGCGGGTGCGCGGTGGGCAGCAACGCCAGCGCCGTGCTGGTCCGGGACGCGGGCCAGACCCAGGGCAAGAAGCCCAAGCCGATCCCCGGCCTCACCGGCACCGGCCAGGCCAACTCGCAGCTGATGTGCCCCGAGGCCGGTTGCACCGGCCGCGTGTCCGGGTCCGCCGAGGCGACCGGAGGACCCGACGGCGAGAGCAGCCGCAGCACCGCCACCGGCGCCACAGCTTGCGACGGCAGCCGCGCATGCCTCGCGCAGATCACCGCCGACTCGAGCGTCACGGTCACCGCCGCGGGCATGGCAGAGCCTGACCGGTTCGCCACCACCAGCGCGTCGGTGACGGCGGTCTGCGACGACGGCTCCCCGGCGGGTTGTGCGACGAGCGCCTCGTCGACCACGCATGCGGCCGGGGCTCGCGAGGTGGCCGGCACGGCCACCTCGACCTGCGTGGCCCCCGGTGCGTGCCAAGCCGCCACCGGCGGGTTTGCCGCGAAGGATCTCGTTGAGGTCACTTCCAGCTGCGCGGGCACCGGCTGTCGCACCCACACCGAGGGCAGTGCCCGCGCGTCCGCGCCGGGCGGGCTGAACACGGCGAGCTCGCTCACCGACTGCACCGCGGGCGAGCGCGGCCAGTGCGGCGGCATCAGCCGGGTCGGGGCGAGCCCGACCGGTGCCCAAGTCTCGGCCACCTGCCAGGGCAGCGAGGGCTCGGTATGCCGGCACCGCTACTCGGCCTCGAGCACCGCCGCCAGCACCACCGCCGGGAATCGAGCGAAGGCGGAGGCTGCGTGCGGCGCCGTCGGTGGCAGCGGATCCGGCTGGTGCGCCACCAGTGCGGCCGCCGACACGGGCGCCGGCCACGCCATGGCCGCTGCGGCCTGCCAGGGCAGCCCAGGCTCCGGCTGCTCGTACTCCTACCGCGCGCAGAGCACCGCGTCGGCCACCGGGCCAGGGGCGAGCGCCCGGGCCAACGCCATCGGGCACGGCTCCGGCACGTTCGGCGGCGGGCAGGCCGCCACGAGCGCCTCCGCGACAGCGGGACCCGGCTCCGCGCAAGCGGCGGCGTCCTGCACAGGGACGCCCGGCACGAGCTGCAGCCACTCGTACTCGGCGTCGGCCGCGGCGTCTGCGTCCGGACCCGGTACCTCGGCCTCGGCGTCCGCGAGCGGTTCCGGCGGTGGCGCGATGGGCGGTGGTGGCGTCGCGGTCACGGCGCAGGCGTCGGCCGGCCCGGGCTGGGCCCAGGCCGCGGCGTCGTGCGTCGGCGCAGCGAACTGCCGGCACTCCTACTCCGCGTCCGCGTCCGCGTCGGCCAGTTGGGCTGGTCCGAAGGGGAAGAGCTGGGCCAGTGCGTCGGCGAGCGGGTCGGGCGGCGGGGGCCAGGGCGGTGGTGGCGTCGCGGTCACCGCGCAGGCCCAGGCCGGCCCCGGGTACGCGAGCGCGTCGGCGACGTGCTCCGGGGCGGCCAACTGCACGACCAGTTACACCGCGCACGCGGAGATGTCTGATCACCGCGACGTGCCGGGAGGGTATTGGGACGCGTTCGGCGAGGCCACCTGCTCGGGCGGCGGGTCGTCTGGTGGGGGGTGCGGGGTCACCGCGTACGCCGTCGCGGGCCCCGGCGGCGGTGGCGGCGGTAAGTGCTCGGGCAGCTACTCGTCGTGCCACACCGATGGTGGCAACACCTTCACCTCGACGGTCCCGCAGAAGCTCGCGCCGGGGATGGTGCTGGACAAGAACGGCAGGCCCGTTCCGATCGAGGAGCTCGGGCCGGACGAGCAGGCCGTCTTGATCGAGCGCGACGAGAACGGCGACGTCGTGTGGAAGATCAAGCCGAAGGGCGGGGAGGCCTACGGCGACACCTGTGCGGCGCCGTGCACCGGGGTGGACGAGCGAGGGCCCGGCGGCGAGCGGGTGACCTTCGACCCGAACGGGGGCGACGAGGCCTACCGCGGCGGGATGCCGATCGAGCCAGGCAGCGACAAGCGCGACGAGGCGAGCGGGTCCGAGGGAGTCCGGCTCGCACGCGACCGCGAGGGCGACGGCGGCGGCTGGGTCCGCGGCAGGGGTCAGGTGACCAACGGCCGTACGGGCGAGACCATCCGCTACACCCGGGTGGCCGACTCGGACAAGCCGCGCAACGACTTCCGGCTGAGCAACGCGGCGGGCTCGCCGTTCCAGAGCAGCTGCAACGGCGGCTGCGTCTACACCGGCGCCGAGCTCCCGGGCGATGCCGGGCGGGACCGGCTGACCGTCGAGGGGTCGTGGGGCACGATCACCGGCCGGGACGGTCACGGGAACCCGGCCCGGATCTCCTTCGACGGCAAGGGCCACTTCGTCTCCGCCGAGGGTGACACCCTCACCAGCCCGACCGGTATGGCGCAGGGCCGGGTCGACATCGTCACCCGCAACGCCCTGGGCCTCGGCGGCTCCATCTCCCTCAACGGCTGGGGCACGATCATCTCGGCCGAGGGTGCGCAGCTGCAGTGCTACAGCTGCGAGGGCACGCACTACATGCCGACCGAGCGCGGCAAGGGCGGAATCAGCACCTGCAAGGTCGGCCCCGGCGGTAGCTGCAACGGGGTGGGCGCCGAGTGGAAGGGCGGGCAGGACTACCAGACGATCTCGGTCCGCCGTGGCGGCTCGGGCGACGCCGAGTTCGTGCAGTTCCTGCGAGGCGCCGACGGCAGCGGCGGCGGCGCGGTGGCCTTCGTCAACGGCGACGGCGAGGCCTACGGCACGGACGCGTTCGGCAACTGGGTGCAGACGAGCGGCAAGGGCGGCCGCACCGGGCTGCTGTACGCGGAGGCCGACGGCTACAACAAGGGCCAGGCGTGCGTGGCCGGCGAGGGCGGCAGTTGCCGCGGCTCCGAGCCCGTCGAGCGCCGGCTGGAGTGGGTGGAGCCCACCAAGGACGTCACCAAGGCGCTCGGGCTGTACGGGCCCGGGGAGCGGCCGCCCGGCTTCATCGGGCCGGTTGCCCCGTCCGGGTCGGCGTCCCTGCTGAACCGCGGTCGGGCCGCGTTCGCGTTCACCCGGGACCAGGGGCACCTGCGCTGGATGGCCGAGGACGGCAACGAGCAGGTCCAGCCGGTGGTCGACGCCTTCGCCGAGGCGAAGCGGGGTGGCATCACGCCGGAGGAGGCAAGCGCCCTCGCCGAGCAGATCAACGCCCTTGACCCGGCGACCCGGGAGCGCCTCGGCCGCACCGGGGACGCCCTCGACACGGTGCTCACCGTCAAGGGCACCCAGGAGCGGTCCACGGAGGACATCGAGCGCCAGCTCGCCGAGAACCCCCAGCTCGTCCGCAACCTGCTGGGCGAGCCGAACCTGACGGATCCGTCCCAGGACCAGCTGACCAGGGCGAAGAACATCCTCCTGGACCAGCAGGCGGTCTCCCGGCAGGCCGCCCAGGATCTCGGCGAGCTGCGGCCCCGCCAGGACGCGCTGGACCGGCGCCAGGCGGCCTACGAGCGGGCCCTGCAGGACTACTACGCCGGCCGCGGCGGAAACTACAAGGACCTCGAGGCCGAGCGGGTCGCGATCAACGAGCAGGCTGCCGCCCTCGCCACGGACCGCAGGCCGTTCCTCGATGACCTCGACCAGTCGCAGGGCACCCTGCGCGCCTACGACGCGTACGCCGCGGGCGTGGCGGGCGACCCGGCCTACGCCGGCGACATCGCGCTGGCCCGGCGCAACCTCGACGCGGTCGCCGGTGTCGTCGAGGCCATGCCGGCGCCGGAGACGCAGAAGCAGCTCGACACGGCGGTCACGATCGCCACCTTCAGCGACGCGGTCCGGATGGGCTACGAGGCCGCGATCGAGGCGCCGCGCCCGCCGTCGAACCGCCTGAACGACATGCACCTGCCCTCGACGGGATCCGCGGACCTCGCGCTCGCGCTGCGCTCGGCCGCCGGATACGACTACATCCAGAAGGTCGCCGACGACGCGAACAGCCCCTTCGCGAACCTCAACCCGGACCAGCTCTCGAACGTGGCCGCGACGTGGACCTACGGGGACCGCGACCCGGCCCAGATGACCGACTTCGAGGTCGCCCGGCTCGGCAGCACCCCGTCCAACGCCGACCAGGTCGCCGGGCTGCTGCTCGGTTGGCGGGGTACGACGGACCAAGAGCGGGCGGAGTACGACGAGCGCAAGGACGCGATCTTCCGCCAGATCAACCAGAGCTGGCTGCGGCGCAACGTCGGGTCGGTCCTGTCGGACGGCGAGCGGGAGCGGGTCGGCGACCTGGTCAACGACACCGATCCGAAGAGCGTCATGGGGTTCTTCGAGTTCATGCTCGACGGCGCACACTGGACGACGGCCGAGTCGGTCCGGCAGTACAACAAGCGGTTCGGCGCCAGCACAGATCACTTCGGCCGCAACCTCGGGCGGGACGCGGTCACCCTCGGCGCGGGACTGCTCTCCCTGCCCGGCGTGGTGATCGGCGGCGGCGTCGTCGAGGGACGGAACCGGATCAAGAGTGAGGGTTGGGGCGCCGCGCTGTACCTGTCGCCGGTGACGGGGATTCCGCGGATGGTCGACTCGATGGTCAACCCGGAGGACTACTTCGACGAGCCGCGGAAGCCGGGCGAGTCCGAAACCGACTACTACAACCGGGTCGCCCCGCTCTCCGGCAGCTTGATCCGCACACCGCTGGCCAATGCCGGCCACCGCTGGTTCGGCGATGGTGACGTGTCCGACGACTACCACGACCGGCCGCTCGTCTCCTTCATGGAGGACGCGCTCCCGATCCTCGTCGTCGCCGGCCCGGTCGCCGCCGGGTTCCGCGGCGGGGCGGCCGCCGCCGCGGCCCGTGCCTCCACCGCGCGGGCAGGCCTGGCGCGGATCAACGGTCTCGCCGAGACCCCCGCTACCGCGGCGCTGGCCCGGTCTCTCGGGTCCGACATCGCTCGGTTCGAGGGCCAAGCCGCCCGCCGCAACGCGATCAGCCAAATCGCGAGCGTCCCGCTGCACGTGATCAATGCGCCGTTCACCGCCGTCGGGCTCCCGGTGCGCGCCGCGGCGTTGGGCGTCCGCATGGTGGCCGCCCCGGCCGCGCGCG